>VGBO01000001.1 GCA_016870475.1 Actinomycetota bacterium
GCCCAGGGAACGCCGAACGGCAACGGTCGCCCGTCGCCTCGTGCTCACGCTCGCTGCACTGGTGGTGGTCGGCGGCGCCTCGGCCGATCCTGCTGGGGCCCATGCGGCGCTCGTGGGCAGCGAACCTGCCGACGGCGCAACGCTGGCGGCCGCTCCGCAGTCGGTCGCGCTGACCTTCAGCGAATCCGTTGCGCTCGACGGCGCCGATGCGGTGCGGGTCGTGGACGGCGAAGGTCGGCGGGCCGACGGGGGCCGCGCCGAGGTCACCGGATCGACGGTCCGGCTCACCCTCCGCGACCCTGCGGGCTCCGGGACCTTCGTCGTGTCCTACCGCGTGATCTCCGCCGACGGTCATCCGATCCGTGGGGCGACGACCTTCACCGTCGCGGCGGTGAGCCCCACGACCACCACCACCGCCGCCACCGACTCGTCGACCCCGGAACCGGAACCGGCGCCGCCGGAGCCCACGACGGCCGCCCTGTCGGCGACAGGGTCCGAGGACCGCTCCCGATCCGTCGCAGGCACGGCCGCCGGAGGCACGGCGGCCGCCGCGGCGGTCCTCGTCGTCGGCCTCGCGCTGTTCCTCGGTACGTGGCCCGCCCCGTCGGCGGATGCGTTCCGCACCGCCCGCATCGGGCTTGCCGCTCTCGCTGGGGGCGCGTGCGCCGTCGACGTCGTGCTCGACGCGTCCTCCCCCAACGTCGTCACCGCTGCGCTCGTGACCGCCGGCTCGTCGGTCGCCGCGTTCGCGCCGGCGCGCCGGACCGCGCCGGTGGTCGCCGGAGGCGTCGCGGCGGCGATCGGCCTCGCCTTGTCGGGGCACACGGTCACGGCGGGCCCAGGACCGCTGCCGGCCATCGCCGACGTCGTGCACCTCCTCGCCGCGATGGCCTGGACGGGCGTGGTGGTGGGGCTCGCAACGGCGCTGCGCGCGCCACACGACCCGACGGATCGGGCGTCGGAGGCGGCCGACACCGCACACGCCGTGGCCCGAGCCTCGGGCTTCGCCGCCCTCGCCGTCCTCACCCTGGTCCCCGCCGGGTTCCTCCAGGCGAGCTGGATCCGTTCCGGCTCGTGGGACCTGCTCGGCGACGGCCACGGACGGGCCCTGCTCGTGAAACTCGTCGCCGTCGCCGTTGCGGCCGGTCTCGGCGGCTGGAACCGGTTCCGTCTCGTGCGTCGGGTGGGGACCGACCGTACCGCCCTCCGGACGGTCGCTCGCGTGGAGGCAGCCCTGCTCCTCGTCGTGCTCGTCGCGAGCGCCGTGCTCGTCGACCGGGCGCCGCCGGTGCCCTGACGAGAAACCCGTCACATGCGGGAACTCCTCGGCGCTCCGTAGCGTCTACGGGGCGAAGCATCGACGACAGGAGTCCCATGAGCCACGCACGAACCGCCTGGGCGATCGCACTCGCCGCCCTGCTCGGCCTCACCGCCGCAGCGTGCAGCGGGGGTGACGACGTCGCCGACACGGCGAGCGCGACGACCGCTGCAGCCGCCGGGTCCGCGACGACGACAGCGGCCGACGCGAAGCTCCCGACGATCGCGAAGCCTTGGGCACGCGCCACCGCCGACGGCGTGAAGATGGGCGCCGCGTACTTCACCGTCACTGCGGCGGCCGACGACAAGCTCGTCGCCGCGAAGGTGCAGACCTCGGTGGCCGGGATGACGGAGATCCACGAGGTCACCATGTCGAACGGCGCGATGTCGATGAAGGAGCTCGCCGGAGGTCTGCCCCTCCCCGCCGGCACCGCCGTCGAGCTGAAGCCCGGTGGGTACCACATCATGCTGATGCAGCTCGCCGGCCCGCTGAAGGTCGGCTCGAGCTTCGAGCTGACGCTCACCTTCGAGAAGGCCGGCACCACCACGATCACGGTGCCCGTACGGGAGACCGCCCCCTAGGTCCCCCGGGGCCGGAAGATCGTGTGGTGACGGATGCGGGCGATCCCGCGTCCGTCACCGTCGGTCACCGCGCCGTCGAGCACCTGGTAGGCGTGCCCGTTGCGGTCGTAGACCTCGCGAATCACCGCGCCGACGACGACCTCGCCGAGCCGGGCCGGGCCGACGTGCTGGATCTGCGATCGCACGTGGATTGTCGGGCCGTAGGTGAAGTTGTGGCGCGTGAGCGGGGCCATCCGCCCGGCGAGGAACCACGGGTGGAGCCGATCCGCGGGCACCACGGAACGGTCGCGACCGAGGTCGGTGGTGGCGAGGCGATGGGCCGCACGGTCGTCGACCGTGACGCCGAGCGGTCGGAGCGGCGCACCGAGCGGCGCCGTGGCGAGGTCGTAGCCGGGCCGGACCGGCGGCGGGTCCTGCGCGGGGGCGAACGGCGGCGGTTCGATCACCGACGCCCAGGCGGCGGCACCCGTCCCGACCCGACCGTCGAGGACGACCCGGTCGTCGGTGCGCACCTCCACGGTCGCACCGTCGCCGTCGTCGCTGCCCATCGCAACCGTCACCTGCTCACCGGCGAACAACGGGCGCCGCAGGGTCACATCGGCCCAGCCCGTCTCGAGCCAGGACGTGCCGAACCGCTCGACGACGAGCTCGGCCGCCCACCCGTAGATCCGGATCCCGGCGACGAGCGCCCCCGCGTAGCCGGCCGCAGCCGCACCAGCGGCGGAGTGCACCGGGTTCGGTACCCCCGACGGCGGCGGGTCGGGCGTGGCGACGAGCCGCACGGCTCAGGCCACGGGGTCGACGAGCGCGAGGTGCATCGTCGCGACACGCTGCGGCTGGCCCTCGAACACGGCCGCCCGCTCGGGCGACGCGTTGTACACCTCGAGCTGGGCCTCGTACGCGGCGAGGTCACCGTCGTAGCGCACCGCCCAGGTGAACTCGTTGCGTTCGCGGTCGGCGTAGGCGAACAGCACCTCGAACCCGTACTGCGCCCGGACGGGCACGATGCGGGGGAACCAGGCGACGAAGTCGTCCATGGTGCCGGGGACCAGTTCGTAACGTCGGAGCTGCACGATCGCCATGGCCCGACACCGTACCGCTCAGGGGGCCCGGTCGAGGCGGGGGACGTCGCGCCAAAGCCGCTCGAGCTCGTAGAACCGCCGGGTCTCCTCCTCGAAGACGTGCACGACGATCGACCCGTAGTCGATGAGCACCCACCGGAGATCGTCGAGGCCCTCGGTGCGGACCGGCTTGGTGCCGAACCGTTCGCGGAGCACCCGCTCGACCTCGTCCGCGATCGCCTTCACCTGCCGGTCGTTCGCGCCGTGGGTGACGACGAAGTAGTCCGTGATGGCGAGCACGTCGCCGACGTCGAGCACGACGGTGTCCGTGCCGAGCTTGTCGTCCGCTGCGTCGGCGACGGCGCGCGCCAGGTCAGCGGGCGACGGTTGCATTCGGGACCTCCGGGTCGAAGCGGTGGGAGCGGCCGACGACGATGGTCACGTCGATCGCCGAATCGGGCTGGTCGGTGAAGGAGACGTCGGTGACGCCGAGGCGTGCGGCGATCCTGCGGGCGGCGGGGTCCGCCGACGGTCGGTGGTACTCGACCTCGTCGAGGTCATGGTCGAAGCGGTCGGCGTTGCCGACCACGAGGATCGACGCGCCGAGCGGAACGACCTCGCCGGCGGCCCGCAGCGAACGGTCCGGGTCACCCGTACCGTCGAGCAGGCGGACCCTCGTCCGCCCGCCACGCTCCGGTGGTGCGGGGAACGGCACGACGAGCGCCACCGCCTCGTCGACGTCCCCGACGGCCGCCGTGTACCCGCGCCGTTCGGCGTCGCCCCCGGCGGAGACGGGCAACGTGAGCACGGTCGCATCGACACCGAGAAGCCCGCGGACGAGGTCGCCGAGCACGCCCGCCGACGCGCCGCCACGTGCCATCCACGCTGCCCAGACGAGCTCGGCCCGGTAGAGGGCCTCGAGCTCGTCCTCCCCGGGCGCTCGTCGATGCAGGTACGCGGCGATCCGGTCGGCGGGGAGCTCCAACGGCCCGGCGGGGAAAAGATCCTCCCCGGCGTCGCCGAGGATCGGGGCCGGGTTGTCGATCCGCAGCGTCGTGGTCGCCCCGACGGTCTCCCTCCAGGAGGCGTCGTCGAGCCGGACGACCTCGCCCACGTCCACGCGCAGGATCGCCTCGACCCGCCCCGCAAGGGCGAGCGGGCCGTCGTCCCCGAAGGCCTCGCCCAGCGTCGGACCGGATGCCTCGACCCGGAGCGCCGCTGGGAGGAGCAGCACCCCGCCACCCCCCTGTCGAGCGCTCCCGCCGACCAGCGCCGCAGCGACGAGTCGCCCGTCCGGCCCGACGTCGGCGACGAGGACCGTCGGCGACGCCGCGACGAACGCCTGGTAGCCGGGCAGCGACGGATCGGCACCGGTCGACGCCGCCCCCGGTCCGGCGCCACGCAACGCCGCATCGACGCCGATCCGACCGAGCACCGGCACGGACAGCACGATCGCAGCGACGAGCCCCACGACGACCACGCGGCGGACCCTCCGGGACGGCCTCGGGGGCTCACGTCGCGGGCCGACACTCCCCGTGGGCGCCGCGGGCGGTTCGACGGTGGAACTCGTCGGCGGCGCGGCCTCGGGCGTGTCGGACATCACGGGCGACGATAGATGCCGCGCCGTTCGATCACGGAGTGCACCGCCTCGGGCACGAGCCCGCCGACGGGTCGGCCTGCGACAAGTGATCGCCGAAGGTCCGTCGAGGAGACGTCGATCTCGGGCATGTGCACCGCGTCGACGGCGAAGCCGGGAGGGTCGTGCCGCACTGCACCGGGCCGGTCGAGCAGCGCGATCCGCACCCGACCCGCGAGATCCTCCCAACGGTGCCAGGTCGGCATCCCTGCGGCGGCGTCGACGCCGAGCACCAGCCAGATCGCTGCGCCGGGGTGCGAGGCCTCGAGGTCGGCCACGGTGTCCACCGTGTAGCTCGGCCCGCCACGGTCGATGTCGACCGTGCTCACCTCGAGCCCTGGGTGACCCTCGACCGCCGCCTCGACCATCGCAAGCCGGTCCGCCGCCGGGGTGACGGGCCGGTCGGCCGACTTCTGCCAGGGGTCGTTGGCGACCACGAACAGCACCCGATCGAGGCGAAGTTGGTCGAGGGTGTAAAGACCGGCGGCGACATGGCCGATATGAGGGGGGTCGAAGGTCCCGCCGAGCACTCCGAGCCGTTCCACCGGCAGGGAGTGTACGGGGCAGGAGAGGACGCAGGTCATGAGTGATGCAATCGGTCGGTACCTCGAGGAGATCGGCGCCGTGGCGCTGCTCACCGCCGAGGAGGAGCGCGAGTTGGCGCAGATCATCGAGGCGGGCCGGGAGGCGCGTCTGCGCATCGCCAACGGCAGCCGCCATCTCGCCGACAAGCGGGCGGCCGAGGCCGCTGCGAGAGCGAAGGACCGGTTCATCCGAGCCAATCTCCGGCTCGTGGTGAGCATCGCCCGCCGGTATCCGCTGCCCTCCACGATGGAGCTGCTCGACCTGATCCAGGAGGGCAACATCGGGCTCGAGCACGCCGTCGACAAGTTCGACTGGCGCAAGGGCTTCAAGTTCTCGACCTACGCGACCTTCTGGATCCGCCAGTCGATCGGTCGGGCCCTCGACCAGAAGGCGTCACTCGTCCGTCTCCCGGGCGACCGTTCGGCGTCGCTCCGGGCGGCGTTGCGGCGGGTCTCCGGCGACGGCGACGGGCTCGACGCCGAGCACGCCCACCTGCACCGCCTCTCCACGCCGACGTCGCTCGACCGGCCCGTCGGCGACACCGGGTCCGACGAGCTCGTCGACCTCATCCCCGCACATGTCCCGGGTCCGGAAGCGGAGTTGATGGCCCGCGTCGAACAGCAGATGATCGCCGATCTGCTCGACGTCCTCGACGCACGAGCGCGCTACGCCGTCGAGCAGCGGTTCGGCCTGCACGACGGACGCAAGCGCTCCTACCGCGAGGTCGGCGACGAGCTCGGCGTCACCGCCGAGGCGGCCCGGCGGCTCGTGAAGCGGGCCGTGGGCACGATCCGCAACAGCGCGCCCGCTTCGGTCGCCGCAGCGATCAGCGCCGCCTGACGTTGCGCACTTTGCGACGACGGTACGTACCGACAAGGCTTGGTGGTCGATGACGCAGCCCTGGAGCCCCACCTCGTGGCAGAACCTGCAGGCCGAGCAGCAGCCCGAGTACCCCGACGCCGCCACGCTTGAGGCGACGCTCAAGACGCTCGCGTCCTTCCCTCCGCTCGTCTTCGCCGGTGAGGCACGCGACCTGCAGGCAAAGCTCGCCGAGGTCGCACACGGGCGTGCGTTCCTGCTGCAGGCCGGCGACTGCGCCGAGAGCTTCGGGGACTTCACGGCCGATCGCATCCGGGACAAGCTGAAGGTCATCCTGCAGATGGCCGTCGTCCTCACCTACTCCTACGGCGTCCCGGTGGTGAAGGTCGGTCGGATCGCCGGCCAGTACGGCAAGCCGCGGTCGTCGCCGACCGAGACCATCGACGGGGTGACCCTCCCCTCGTTCCGTGGGCATAACGTGAACTCCGAGGCGTTCTCGGCGGCGGCACGCACCCCCGATCCGGAACGACTCGTGACCGGCTACCACCAGGCGGCGGCGACGCTGAACCTGGTCCGGGCGTTCACCAAGGGCGGGTTCGCCGACCTCCGTCGGGTGCACGCCTGGAACCAGGAGTTCGTCGCCGATTCCGCCGAGGGCCACCGCTACGAGGAGCTCGCCAACGGCATCGAGCGGGCGCTGCGCTTCATGCGGGCGTGCGGGCTCGACACCGCTGCGGAGGCGCAACTCCACCAGGTCGACTTCTACACCTCGCACGAGGCGTTGCTGCTCGGCTACGAGCAGGCCCTCACGCGCCGCGACTCCCTGACCGGCGACTGGTACGACTGCTCCGCCCACCTGCTCTGGATTGGCGAACGGACCCGCCAGCTCGACGGCGCCCACCTCGAGTTCCTCCGCGGCGTGCACAACCCGCTCGGCTGCAAGATCGGACCGTCCGCCACACCGGAGGACGTGCTCGAGATCTGCGAGAAGCTCAACCCCGACCGCATCCCGGGCCGTCTCACCCTCATCTCCCGCATGGGTGCGACGATGGTCCGGGCGACGCTCGAGCCGCTGCTCGTCGCCGTGCGTGACGCCGGCCATCCGGTGGTGTGGGTGTGCGACCCGATGCACGGGAACACGTTCACCTCGTCGTCGGGCTTCAAGACCCGCGACTTCGACGACGTGATGGGGGAGATCGAGGGGTTCTTCGCTGCGCACCGTTCGGTCGGGACCTGGCCGGGCGGCGTGCACGTGGAGCTCACGGGCGACGACGTCACCGAGTGTCTCGGCGGGTCGGCCAAGGTGCTCGAAGGGCACCTCGATCGCCGCTACGAGACGATCTGCGACCCGCGGCTGAACGCGCGCCAGGGGCTCGACCTCGCGTTCCGCGTGGCCGAGCTCCTCGCCGACTGAGCGTCGCGCCGGGCGTCAGCCGCCGTAGCTGTAGCCGAGGCCGGCGCGGGCGTCGTTCTGGATGCCGTACGCGGGGATCGGGTAGCGAAGGCCGTTGCGAGACAGCGCCTCGAGCCCGGCGATCATCTTCGGCACGAACTCCGGCGGCGTCGCCATGAGGAGTTCGTCGTCGGGGACGGCGCCGTAACGACGCTCGGCGAAACAGGGAAGCGACACCGAGGGCTCACGGAGCTTCAGCGCCCGGCCCCAGGAGTCCGCGCACGCCGACTCGCCGACGCACCCCCACGTGAAGTTCTTGTAGCCGCTCCACTGCAGCCCGTTGATCATCAGGATCATCTGCGCCGGGTTCGCGTAGATCATGCAGATGTCCGGCGGGTCGAGCCGACCGGCGGTCAACGGGGACACGGCGACGGCCTCGTACTGCCCGAACGGCACGAGGTGCATGGCGTGCTGGTGGGCGCTCGCGTCCTCGAGCGTCTCGAACCAGACGCCACTCATCCGCTCCCCCGACAGCCACTTCTCGTCGGGCGCCTTCAGACCGACCACGGCACCGCACTGGTCACCGACGAAGTCGGCGTTGGTCGCACCGACCGTCCAGCCGATCCGGGAGGCCATGGACACGATCTGGTCCATCGTGTGGATCGACTGCGGACGCCGGATCTTCGGCACCGCTTCCATCTCCGCCACCGTGGCGAACATCTTCATGCCGATCGGCGTCGTCCGCAGCCGGAGCAGGCGGTTCAGGTCATCGACGATCTTCGTCCAGTCGTACTGGCCCGGTGCTGTCGAACCGGTGATCGCGACCGTGGTCTCGTTGCTGTCCCCCGTCATGACGGGGATCCTAGACCTCGGTCCGGGCAGGGAGTCCGGCGAGATGTGCGGCGTCGTTGTAGCGGACGAGGCGCCAACGATCGGGCAGCTCGCCGTCGGCGTGCCGGGCGGCGAGCTCGGTGAACGAGCAGTTGAGCGTCCACAGGTCGTGGTTCGAGCGGTACGGCAGACCCAGCACCCCCCGCAACGCCATGTCGATCACCCCGCCGTGGCAGGAGACGAGCACCGTGCGGCCGAGATACGCCTCGGTGAGGTCGTGGAGGACGGCACCGACCCGGCAGAAGAACTCGGCGAGGGACTCGGCTCCCGGCGCCATCCGTGTGTGCGGGAGGCGGTCCCACTGCGGGTCGCCGTACCGTTCGACGACCTCCGACCACCCGAGCCCGTCCGCATCGCCGGCGATGTGCTCCACGAGTCGCTCGTCGGTGGTGACCCCGAGACGGAGCTCGGCGTCGAGGATCTCCGCCGTCTCGACCGCCCGGGGGAGCGTCGACGCGACGATCGCGTCGACGGTCGGCTCGTGGCCGGCGACGAGCCGCTCCCGCAGCCGTTCCGCCTGGAGCCGACCGAGGTCGGACAGGCCGGTGCATCCGACCGCCCCGCCGACGATCTGGCGGACCGTGGCCACGGACTCACCGTGGCGGACGAGGAGCAGGCGTGTTGTCGCCATTCAGGCGAGGTTGTCGACGAACCCCTCGAGCTGCCGGAGGTTCCGGCACTCGAACACGCCGTTGCAGTGTTGGCCGTACTCGCCGACGATGGAATCGCCGGTGTCCCAGTAGCTGCGCGGCTCCGGGTTCAGCCAGAACACGGACCGGGCCTTCTCGCGCAGTTCCTTGATGATCCAGGCCTGCGACGAGTGGTAGTTGTTGCGGGCGTCGCCCAGGATGATCACGGTGGTCTTGGGCCCGACCTCACGGCCGAACTTCTCCCAGAAGACCTCGAAGGCGTGGCCGTAGTCGGAGTGCCCGTCGACCCACACGACGTCTGCCTCGGTATTGACCCGGTGCACGGCCTCGAGGATGTCCTCAGTCCCCTCGAAGTACTTGGTCACCTCGTCGAGCCCGTCGATGAACACGAAGGACCGGACCTTGGAGAACTGGCTCGAGATCGCGTACACGAGGTGCAGGGTGAACCGTGCGAACGCAGCGACCGATCCTGAGATGTCGGCGATCACCATGATGTCGGGCTTCTTCGGCCGGGGCCGCCGGAACTTCAGCTCGGCCGGCACCCCGCCGTAGGACATCGAGTGGCGCACCGTGTTGCGGAAGTCGAGCGCACCACGCCGGCCGTGCAGGCGCTTCCGCTGCAGGCGCACGGCGAGCTTGCGGGTGAGCGGGTAGATGGCCTTGCGGAGCTTGGCCATCTCGTCCCGGGACGCGTGCATGAAGTCGACGTCCTCGGGGAGCGGCTTGCGCAGCGTCTTCGCCATCGCCTCGACCCCGCGGTCGGCGACGAGGCGGCGACGGATCTCCGCTTCGATCTCCTGGCGGAGCTGGTCGACCCGGTTCTCGAACTCGTCACCCTGGAGCCGCTCCTCGAGGGGCGACATCTTGCCGCCGACCTTCTGACGGGCCTCCTCCATGAGCTTGGCGAGCACACCGTCGAGGTCGAGGTTCCGCAGGGTCCGGTAGAGGTAGTACGTGCCGCCGACGGGCCGTCCCGGTTCCATGCCGGCGAAACGCTTCACCGCGGTGCGCGACACCATGCGCATGAGGCCACGGTCGCCGGAGAGGATGGCGTTGTACAGCATCTGGGCGAGCTGTTCTGGCGTGATCGCCGACCCACCGCCCTTGCCGTCGCCGCCCTGGCCGGCCATCTCGCCGTCACCGTCGCCGTCCTGCTCCTCACCGTCCTCGGAGGGCTGGCCCTCGCCGTCCTCACCGAGCGCGTACTGGTCGCCGCGCAACGAGAAGTAGATCTCGAAGACCGTCTCGAACGCCTTCCAGTGCGACTGGTTCTTCACCATCGTCGCAGCGAGCGCGTACTTGAACGCCTCGCGGTCGCCGAGCGGCACGTGCCGCAGGGCCTCCATTGCGTCGAGGTTCTCGGTGAGGCTCACCGGGATCGACGCGTTGCGCAGCTCGATGACGAAACCGTTGAGCAGCTCGAGCAGCGGCTGCCCGAGCTCGATCGGTACGGGTACGGAGTCGGCGTCCTCGGTGACGGTCATGGGGCTTGTCCGCTCAGGGCGTCTTCTGCCACTTGGACTGCGCCGAGGAGAGTTCCTTCGCAGTCTTCGCGATGTCGGTCTGGTACTTGAGCAGGATGTGGAGGGTGTCCACCGCATCGGCCTCGGTGACCTGCTGCACGCCGAGGAGCACGAGGGTGTTCGCCCAGTCGAGCGTCTCGGAGACCGACGGCGCCTTCTTGAGCTCGAGCGACCGGATCGTGCGCACGATGCGGGCGACCTGGTCGGCGAGCGTCTCGGTGATGCCCGGCACCTTCGTGAGCACGATCTCGCGCTCACGGTCGATCTCGGGGTAGTCGATGTGCAGGAACAGGCAGCGACGCTTGAGCGCCTCGGAGAGTTCCCGGGTGTTGTTCGAGGTGAGGAACACGAGCGGGATCTGCGTCGCCGTGATCGTTCCCATCTCGGGGATCGACACCTGGTAGTCGGAGAGGATCTCGAGCAGCAGCGCCTCGGTCTCGATCTCGACGCGGTCGACCTCGTCGATGAGGAGCACGACGGGGTCCTCGGCACGGATCGCCTCGAGGAGCGGGCGGGTCAGCAGGAACTCGTCGCCGAAGATGTCGTCGGACATCTCCGACCAGTCCTTCGAGGCGTCACCCCGCTCGGCCTGGATGCGCAGGAGCTGCTTCTTGTAGTTCCACTCGTACAGTGCCTTCGCCTCGTCGAGGCCCTCGTAGCACTGCAGGCGGATGAGCCGCGCACCGGTGGTCTCGGCGACGGACTTGGCGAGCTGGGTCTTGCCCGTGCCCGCAGGGCCCTCGACGAGGATCGGCTTGCGGAGGCGGTCGGCCAGGTAGACCACGCCGGCGATGCTCTCGTCCGAGAGGTAGTTCACCCCACGGAGGGCGTCACGCACCCCCGTCACCGATTCGAAGCGATTCTCCATGGGCGGGAGCATAGGGGTCCGCCGCCGCGGCAGGTAATCACCCCGTATCGTCGCTCACTCCTCCGAGGGAACGAGCACGAGCTCGTCCCGGTGCACGACCGGGGCACGGTCCGCTGAGGCGAGCTCGTCGGTGCGTCGACCCTTCACGCGTTCGACGACCCGAGAGCTGACCCGGGCGAGACCCTTGGCGAACACGACCCCGTCGGGGCCGACGAGTTCGACGGCGGCGCCGGCGTGGAACCGGCCGTCGACGGCGGTGACCCCCACCGGGAGCAGGGACGTATCACGCTCGGCGAGCGCCCGCCGTGCCCCGGCGTCGACGTGCAGCACCCCCTCGGCCGGCACCGCGAACGCGATCCACAGCTTCTTCGCGGGGAGTTGTCGGTCCTGGGCGAGGACGACGGTGCCCACGCCGGAGGTCCCCGCCACGGCGTCGGCGAGTACGTCGGCGCGGCCGGCCGCGGCGATCACCGTGCGGACGCCCGACCAGGCGGCGATCTTCGCCGCGGCGAGCTTCGACGCCATGCCTCCGCTCCCCCGGGCGCTCCCCCGTCCCCCGGCGACGGACTCGAGTGCCCGGTCGACGGTGCGGATCTCCTCGATGAGCGAGGCGCCGGGATCGACCCGGGGATCGGCGGTGAACAGCCCGGGCGTGTCGGTGAGTAGCACGAGCAGGTCGGCCTGCACGAGGTGGGCGAGGAGCGCCGCGATGCGGTCGTTGTCACCGAAGCGGATCTCGGTGTCGGCCAGCGCGTCGTTCTCGTTGACGATCGGCACGACACCGAGGTCGAGCAACCGTTCGAGCGTGGCACGGGCGTGCAGGTACTGGGAACGTTCGAAGAAGTCGAGCGGTGAGATCAGCACCTGTCCGGCGACGATGGCGTGGTCGGCGAACACGTCGTTGTAGGTCTGCATCAGGCGGCTCTGACCGACGGCGGAGAGTGCCTGCAGGGTCCGACGGTCGCGGGGGCGGGAGGTCATGCCCAACGCCGGCATGCCGGCCGCGACGGCACCGGAGGTGACGACGATGATCGAGTGACCGTCCGCGACGAGTCGGGCGACCTCGCCGCAGAGCTTCTCGATCGCCGCGACCTCGATGTGGCCGGTCTCGTCGGTGAGCGAGGACGTACCGATCTTCGCCACGATGCGCACGGTCAGGACCTGTCGTCGTGGTAGTCGAACTCGAACCCGCCGATGCGGACGACGTCGCCCTCCTGGGCGCCCGCCCGGTGGAGCGCTCGGTCGACGCCGAGCCGCGCGAGGCGGGTGCGGGCGTACTCGAGTGCGTCGGGACGGGTGAGGTCGCTGAGCGCCACGGCCCGTTCGGCCTGGCGTCCGACGACGGTCCATGCGCCGTCGTCGGCGCGTTCGATGCGGAACCCCTCGGGCACCGGACGGTGGACGACGAAGCCCTCGGGGACGACCTCGGCGTCGCGGGCCTCCTGCACGAGGTCGGCGAGTCGACCGGTGAGCTCCCGCAGTCCGAGCCCCGTCACGGCCGAGATGCGCAGGTGGTCGGTCGCCCACTGCGGTCCGACCGACCCTTCGAGGTCGGCGCGCGACCCCACGACGAGGCGGGGACGCTCGAGGAGGTGGGGCTGGTAGGCGCCGAGCTCGGCGAGCAGGACCCGCTCCTGGTCCTCGGGGGAGGTCTCGTCGATCATGGCGAGGTCGACGAGCACGAGCAGCACGCGGGCGCGCTCGACGTGGCGCAGGAACTGGTGACCGAGGCCACGCCCTTCGGCCGCGCCCTCGATGAGGCCGGGGACGTCGGCGACGGTGTACTGGCGGTCGTCGTCGAGGGAGACCACGCCGAGGTTCGGCTCGAGGGTCGTGAAGGGGTAGTCGGCGATCTTCGGCTTCGCCGCCGAGATACGGGAGATGAGCGTCGACTTGCCGACGTTGGGGAACCCGATGATGGCGACGTCGGCGACGAGCTTCAGTTCGAGCCGGTACCACTTCTCCTCGCCGACCTCGGCCTGCTCGGCGAAGGCGGGCGCGCGTCGGCGGTTCGACAGGAACGACGCGTTGCCACGGCCGCCGCGACCCCCCTCGGCGGCGAGCCAGCGATCGCCGTGGACGGCGAGGTCGGCGAGTACGGGGCCGTCCTTCGTTCGCACCACGGTGCCCACGGGGACGGCCACCTCGAGGTCGCGCCCCTTGGCGCCGTCGAGGCGCTTTCCGCGGCCGTGGGTGCCGTCCTGGGCGCGACGGTGCGGGTGGTCCCGGAAGGCGAGCAGGGAGGCGACGTTGCGGTCGGCGACGAGCCAGACGTCGCCGCCCTTCCCGCCGTCACCACCGTCGGGGCCGCCCTTGGGGACGAAGGCCTCGCGCCGGAACGACACCGCTCCCGCGCCACCGTCCCCGGCCCGGACGTGCAACCCGCACTCGTCGACGAAGTTCGACACGGCGTGCAGGATACGGCCGTCCTGTGGTCCGCCGTCACTGTCACTGCGGATCCGTACCATGGTGGCCGATGACGGTGACCGATCCGACCGACCGCAACCGACGCTGGGCAGCGACCATGGCCGGACACGGCTCGAGTGTCGTGCGGCGCGCCCACGCCGACAGCACCGCACGCATCGACCTCCCCCGGCCGCTCGACCGCGAGGAACGGGAGGCGATCGAGGAGACCCTGCTCGCGCCGGGGGCGACGCGTTCCCGAGGCGCGGGGAACCGCTCCGTGGCGGAGGAGCCGGACCCCTCCCGCACCTGCTTCGAACGCGACCGAGACCGGATCCTGCACTCCGCCGCGTTCCGGCGCCTCGCCGGCAAGACCCAGGTCTTCGTCTTCCCCCACGACCACCAGCGGACCCGCATGACCCACGCCCTCGAGGTCGCGCAGGTCGCGGTGTCCGTCGCCCGGTCGCTGCGACTCAACGTCGCGCTGACCGAGGCGATCGCGCTGGCGCACGACTGCGGGCACGGTCCCGGTGGTCACGCCAGCGAGGAGGCGCTCGACCCCTTCGTCGCCGAGGGCTACGACCACGCCGTCTGGGGAGCCGACGTGGTGCTGCCGCCGCTGAACCTGTGCCTCGAGACGCTCGACGGCGTCCGCAACCACTCGTGGTCACGTCCCGCGCCGACGACCCCCGAGGGCGAGGTCGTGAGCTGGGCCGACCGGATCGCCTACGTGTGCCACGACTTCGAGGACGCCGTGTCCGCAGGTCTGGTGCAACCCTCCGACCTCCCCGCCGTCGTCCGGCTTCGCTGTGGAGAGTCCCGGCGGCTGCAGCTCGCGGCGTTCATCGGTGGCATGGTCGAAGCGACCCGCCAGACCGGAACGATCGGGATGGTCGAGGAGCTCGCCGAGGCGTTGGCAGCGTTCCGACGCTTCAACTACGACCACATCTACATGCGACCGGAGTCCATCCAGCAGGCCGAACGCGTCGTCCGTCTCCTGCGGGCCCTCACGGTCTTCTACGGCGACAGTCCGTTCCGCCTGCCACCGTCACGACGGCGCAACGTCGACCCGGGATCCGCCGAGGCGCTCCGGGAAGCGGTGACCTACGTCGGCGGGATGACCGACGACTACGCCTGCGGCCAGGCGATCCGACTGCTCGACTACCCCGAGGCCGACCTGCCGGTCGGGATCGAGATCAGTCCGTCAGGACGTTGACGACCTTGCGGCCCTTCGACTGACCGAAGTTCACCACGCCGTCGGCGAGAGCGAACAGCGTGTCGTCACTGCCACGGCCGACGTTCTCGCCGGGGTGGAAGCGGGTGCCGCGCTGCCGCACGATGATCGAACCGGCCGGCACGCGAGTGCCGCCGAATGCCTTCACCCCGAGCCGCTGCGCATGTGAGTCGCGGCCGTTCCTGGTGGAGCCGCCGCCCTTGGTCTTCGACATGTGGTCGCTCCCTCAGCCCTTGGAGATCGCGGTGATCTCGATGGTGGAGTACTTCTGGCGGTGACCCCAGCGCCGACGCTCGTTCGCCTTCGACTTGTACGTGAAGCCGACGATCTTCGGGCCCTTGGCCTCGCCCACCACCCGAGCCGTCACCCGCGCTCCGGCGAGCCGACTCGGCGTCGCGAGCGTGTCCGCCCCGTCGACCACGAGGACCGGCGTGAAGGACAGATCGTCTTCGGGCCCGCCGACGCGCTCGACGTCGAGGCGTTGCCCCTCGGTCACGCGATACTGCTTGCCACCGGTCTTGATCACTGCGTACATAGCGGCTGCTGACTTTAGCAGCCGCTCCGCCGCCGACCGCAACCTAACCCTGCTCGCCGACGAGATCGTCGTCGAGGACGACACCTCGTCCATCGCATGCCTCGCACCGGCAGCTCACGCTCTCGATGAGGCCTTCACCGATCCGCTTGCGGGTCATCTCGACCAGCCCGAGCTCGGAGATCTCGAACACCTGGGTCCGGGTCTTGTCGCGGGCGAGGGCGTCGCGGAACACCCGGACGACCTCGTCGCGGTTGTCCCGGATCTCCATGTCGACGAAGTCGATCACGACGATTCCCCCGATGTCGCGCAGCCGGAGCTGTCGGGCGATCTCAGTCGCCGCTTCGAGGTTGTTCCGGAACACCGTCTCCTCGAGCGAGGACTTGCCGACGTTCTTCCCGGTGTTCACATCGATGACCGTCAGCGCCTCGGTGTGCTCGATGATCAGCGACCCGCCCGAGGGCAGCCAGACCTTGCGATCGGTCGCCCGGAGTCGCTGCTCGTGGATGTGGAAACGCTCGAACAATGGGAGTGCCTCGGCCTCCCGGTCGTGGAACTCGACCCGGTCGGCGAGCATCGGCGAGATCGCCCCCACGTAGGCCCGGACCTCCTCGTAGAGGTCCCGATCGTCGATGACGATCTGGCGGTACTCCGCGTTGAGCTCCTCTCGGATGACCCGCAGCGCCAGGTCGGGTTCCCGGTAGATGAGCGCGGGCGCCTTGGCCGACCGGGCGAGCGCGTCGATGCGGTCCCACTGGTCGACGAGCCGGCGCACGTCACGCTCGATCTCCTCCTCGGTGACGTTCTCCGCCGCAGTCCGGACGATGACGCCGTGCTGGGGCGGCTTCACCCGGTCGAGGATCTGGCGCAGTCGCCGACGTTCGTTGTCGGGCAACCGCTTCGAGATGCCGTAGGTGACGCTGTTCGGGATGAGCACGACGAACCGACCGGGGAGGGAGACCTCCTGGGTGAGGCGAGCCCCCTTGTGGGCGATGGGGTTCTTCGTGACCTGGCACAGGATCGTCTGCCGGGCACGGAGGACCTGTTCGATGCGCTTCTTCGCCCCCGAGGACTCGATGTCCTCCTGCTCGTACTGGACGTCGCCCTGGTAGAGGACGGCGTTCTTCGGGGTGCCGATGTCGACGAACGCCGCCTCCATCCCCGGCAGCACGTTCTGCACCTTGCCGAGGTACACGTTCCCGTGGATCTGGGCGACGTCGTCGGAGGGTCGGGAGACGATCAGATCGACGAGCGATCGACCTTCGAGCACCGCGATCTGGGTCGCCTTCGGACCGACATGGACGGCCATCGTGTAGCGACCGACGGCCCGACCCTTCCGTTCACGGCCGGATCGGCGCCGGGCCGAACGCTCGTCGACCTCGACCGGCTCCGTGTCGTAGAGCACCTGCTCGACCGGCGTGGCGGACGATGCCGAGCGACCAGCGGGTGTGGTCGTCTTGGCCTCGCCGGCGCCACGACCGGAGCCGCTGCGCCCCCGACCGCCTCGTCGGCGGCGGCGTGCGCCGGTTCCCGTGCCGCCCTCGCCTGTGCCTGTGCCTGCGCCCTCGCCGGCGGCGCGGGCAGCCGATCCGCCCCGACCGCCGGTGGCGCCCCGGGCCACCGTGGGCGGTCCGGGCGGCGCGGGCATCGAGTCACCGATCTGTGGCTTGCGGACGAGCGCCCACTCCGCCGCCTCGGGCGACTTCGGGCGCCCCTCGATTTGCCGGTCGGGAAGCTCAGGCGTCCGGTCGGCCTTCGAGGGCCGTGGGCGTTGCTCGCCGGCAGGCGGCGTCGACGGGGTCGGGGCGACGTCCGGTGAGGAATCGTCGGTCATTGGCGTTGTTCCTTCTCATGGGGCACCCACCGCCACGACCGGGGCCAGAGGCTCCCGTAGGGCGCCGTCGTCCTCGACCCACTGGTGCAGGCGGCAGACACGCCGCTCGCTCCAGGGGCTGCCGAGTGCGGCGACCAGTTCGGACGGGCGGAGGGTGCGCGGTTGGGTACCGAGGTCGGCTCGCAGGCACACGACGGTGCCGCTCAACTCGGTGACGTTCATGCTCAGGATCCCGGGGCGGATGTCGTCTTCGGTGACGCGTCCCTTGCGGTCCCGGCTGACCATGATGCTCGGAGCTGCGAGGAGTGCCGCGACGACCTCCTCGGCCCGGTCGGTCGGCCCCTCGAGCTCGATGGCCCAGGTACACCGGGTGACCGCCTCCTGCAACGAAGGGCCCGGATGGTCGAGCACGGCCACCGCCGTGCACTCGATCCCGTCGGGCAGCGCGGCGCTGAGCCGCGCCGTGAGGTCGCCGAGCCCCTCGACCGCGAGCGCAGCGGTCGGGTCGAGGTCGACATCGAGGTACTCGCCGAGTGACTCGTGGCCGGTGGAGAGGGCGAGCCCGAAGTGCAACTTCGGTCGGGGTGAGAACCCCTGGCTGTAGGCGACGGGGAGTTCGGCCCGACGCAGGGCCCGCTCCCAGATGCGGGCGAGGTCGCGGTGCGAGAGGAACCGGACCTTCCCGAGCTTGGTGAACCGGACCCGCAGGCGCATCAGACGCCTACCGCGGTCCGCAGGAGCACCGGCACGGCGGTCCCCTGGCTCCCACCGGCGGGTGGGACCGCCGAGGCGACGATGTGCTCGATGCCGTAACCCGTGCACGCGCCGCAGTCGTAGCAGGGGGTCCAACGGCAGTCCGGCAACCCGACCTCGGCGAGCGCGTCACGCCAGTCCTGCCAGAGGAAGTCCTTGTGCAGGCCCGCGGAGAGATGGTCCCACGGGAGCGCCTCGTGCTCCTCCCGATGGCGGTGCACGATCTCGTCGACGGACACCCCGGCGTCCGCCATGGCGTCGAGCCACAGGTCGAGACGGAAGTGTTCGGACCACTCCTGGAACGTGCCGCCGTTGCGCCAGACGGACTCGATGACCGGCCCGAGCCGCCGGTCGCCACGGGAGAGGATTCCCTCCACCAGGGTCGCCCGGGGGTCGTGCCAGCGAAGTTGCACGCCACGCGCCGACGCTGCGGCGGTGCGCAGCAGGGCGACCTTGCGCTGCAGCTCGGCGACCGTGTTCTGGCCGAACCACTGGAAGGGCGTGAAGGGCTTCGGCACGAACCCGCCGACCGACACGGTCACCGACGGCGAACGCTGGTAGTTCCTGCCGATCTCGACGCACCGGCGGGCGAGCTCGACGATGCCGAGCGTGTCCTCGTCGGTCTCGGTGGGGAGACCGATGAGGAAGTAGAGCTTGACGCGCCGCCATCCCTGGGAGAAGGCGGACTCGACCGCCGCGTACAGGTCGTCCTCACTGATCAGCTTGTTGATGACCTGCCGCATGCGCCAGGTACCGGCCTCGGGGGCGAACGTGAGCCCGGTCCGGCGGGCCTTCTGGATCTGGGCGGCGATGCCGACGGTGAACGCGTCGACGCGTAGCGACGGCAGCGAGACCGAGATGTTGTCGCCGCAGCCGATGATGTCGGCGACGACCTCGTCGATGCCGGAGTAGTCGGCCGTCGACAGCGAGGTGAGTGCGACCTCGTCGTAGCCGGTGCGGCGGAGGCCCTCGGTCACCATGGTCCGCACTTGCTCGGCGGGACGCTCTCGCACGGGGCGGGTGATCATCCCCGCCTGGCAGAACCGGCAGCCCCGGGTGCAGCCCCGGAAGACCTCGACGTTGAGTCGGTCGTGCACGACCTCGGTGAGCGGGACGAGCTGCTGCTTCGGGTACGGCCAGTCGGCGAGCGAGGCGACGGTCCGCTTCTCGATCTGGCTCGGGATACCGGCATCGACCGGTCGTAGACCGGCGAAGCGACCATCCTCGCCGGTGCAGGACTCATACAGCCCCGGCACGTATACGCCCGTCACTCCGGCGAGTCGACGCAGCACGGCAGCGCGACCCTGCGAACGGGCCGCGGCGATCGCGGCGGTGATCTCCCCCACGACCTCCTCGCCGTCGCCGAGGACCACGAGGTCGACGAAGTCGGCGAGCGGTTCGGGGTTGTAGGTGCAGTGCCCGCCGATCGCGACGAGCGGATGCCAATCGGTCCGGTCCGCCGCCCGCACCGGGACCCCGGCGAGGTCGATGCAGTTCAGGACGTTCGTGTAGGTGAGCTCGGCCGACAGGTTGAACGCGATGACGTCGAAGTCGCCAGCGGGCAGGTGGTTGTCGACGGAGAACAGCGGGAGTCCGGCGGCCCGTAGCTCGGCCTCGAGGTCGGTCCAGGGTGCGTAGGACCGCTCGGCGACGGCGTCGTCCCGCTCGTTCAGGATCTCGTAGAGGATCTGGAGCCCCTGGTTCGGCAGGCCGATCTCGTAGGTGTCGGGGTAGACGAGCAGCCAGGACACGTCCCCGGGCCGGTGGGCCGGACGCTGGGCGCCGTCCTCACAGCCGATGTAGCGCGCCGGCTTGGACACCCGGGACAGCAGAGGCTCGAGGCGGGGCCACAGGGACAACATGTCGAGAAGAGCCTACCGGACCGCCCGCGCTTCGCCTGACCTGCGGGTTCAGCGGAACCGGTGCATGTGCACCGACAGGACCACGCCGACCGATGCGAGGGTGGTCAGCAACGAGGACCCGCCATAGGACACGAACGGCAGGGGGATCCCGGTCACCGGCATGATCCGCATCGTCATGCCGACGTTCTCGAAGATCTGGAACGCGAACATGGCGAGGACGCCGCTGCACAACAGGGTGCCGAAGTCGTCGCGGGCGAGCTGAGCCGCCCGGGTGATGCGGAGACACAGCGCGAGGAACAGGGCGAGCAGCGTGGCAGCGCCGACGAACCCGAGCTCCTCCCCCACCGCGGTGAAGATGAAGTCGGTCTCCTGCTCGGGGACCATTCCGTCCTGGGTCTGGGGACCGTTCCCCCACCCCCAGCCGGTGACACCGCCGAGACTGATCGCGGTCTGGGACTGCTCGACGTTGTAGCTCTGGTCGAGGGACATGTCGGCCGAGGTGTCGATGAAGACGAGCAGCCGGTCGCGTTGGTACTCGGCGAGCAGGCCGGAGCCGAGCACGATGCTCGTACCGATCGCCGCGGCCACCACGAGCCCACCGAGGTAGCGCAGCGGAAGCCCCGCGACGGCGAGCATCGTGAAGGTGATCACGGCGAACACGAGCATCGTGCCGAGGTCCGGTTGCAGCAGGATCAGCCCCATCGGCAGGCCGGCGACCGTGAGGACGATGGCGAGGCGACGCAGCGTCAGGTCGTCCCGGTGGATGGACAGGTACGCGGCAAGGGTGACGATGAACGCGAACTTCGACGGCTCCGACGGCTGGAGGGTGAACGGCCCGACCGCGAACCAGGCCTGCGCCCCGCGCAGTTCACTCCCCACGACGAGCACGGCGACGAGCAGCAGCAGCGATCCGCCGTACAGGAGCGGGACGAACTCCCGCAGACGCCGGTAGTCGAGGATCGCGAGGCCGATCATCAGGCCGAGCCCGAGGAGGAGCGCCACGACCTGTCGGGTCACGTAGGAGGTGTCCGGCGTCGGGCCGCTCCCCTTCGTTGTCGAGAAGATGGTTGCGATCCCGATCGCTACGAGCAGGACCGACAGCGCGACGATGCTCCAGTCGAGGTGCAGCGCCGGGCCGGCGAGATCGCGACGCAGCGAGTACACGGCGTCGCGCGACCGCCGGGTCAGCGCCATGTGGGCCTCGCCCTCGTCGTGCGCCGACCACCCGTCCGCGGTGCCGGGGGGATCGTGGGCGCCACCGCAGCGGGCAGCAGCGGCAGCGTCGACGCCGTGACCGCGGGCGTCCGCTGGATCGAGGACGACACGGGTTGCGCAGGTACCGGCTCGACGATCCGGTCGTAGATGCGGCGCACGAGCGGTGCTGCGGTCCCCGACGCGAACCCCGCCTCCTCGAGCACGGCGACGACGACGTAGCGCGGCGCGGCGACCGGGGCGAACGACGCGAACAGCGCCGAGTCCGCCCGCGGCGGGACCTCGGCCGTCCCGGTCTTGCCGGCGACGGTGAACCCGGGGTGGTCGAACCCCGAGAAGGCCCCGGCTGCGGTGCCCTCGTTGCTGTTGACCACGCCCGCGAGCCCCTCGGCGATCACCGAGCGGGTCGCCGGGTCGAGCGCGACCTGGCGGGTGACCCGGGGGGCGAAGGAGGTGACGACGGCGCCGTCGTCGTGGTCGAGTAGCGCCCGGGCGATGGAAGGTGCCTGGAGGGTCCCACCGTTCGCGAAGGCGGCGTAGGCGTTGGCGAGCTGCAGCGGGGTGACGGCGATGTCGCCCTGGCCGATCGCGAGGTTCACGTTGTCGCCCGTCAACCACTCACCGAAGGGGAAGGCCGTCGGGTTGTCGATGTGGCGCTGCGCCTTGAACGCCGGATCGGAGATGATGCCGGCTGCCTCGTCGGGGAGCTGCACGCCCGTGAGGGACCCGAGGCCGAAGTCCCGAGCCACGTTCTGGATGGTCGTCCGACCGTACGTGCCCTGCTCGACCCAGAACTTCTCGCCGATCCGGTAGTAGTAGACGTCGCTCGACACCACCATCGACCGTCGCATGTCGACCGTGCCGAACGCGGTCCGGCCGGCGTTCTGGAACGAGCACCCCTCCGTGCAGTTCGCGAGGTTCCACACGCCGAGGTCGGTGACGGTCTCCCCGGGCGACACCAGGCCGGACCGCAGGGCCGCCACGGCGGTGAAGGTCTTGAAGGTCGAGCCGGGCGAGTAGATCGCCTGCGTCGCCCGGTTGAACAGCGGGTTGAACGCCGCAGCGTCGGTGAGCTCCGCGAAGCGGGAGGAGCTGATCCCGCCGATGAAGTCACCCGGGTCGTAGGTCGGGAAGCTCGCCATGGCGAGGACCTCCGACGTCATCGTGTCGAGCACGACGACCGCGCCCGCCGGTGCCCGGTAGTCGGGGTCGGCCGGGTTCCGTTTCGGCTGCTGGCGAGCGGCGAGGAGGGCTGCCTGGAGCTCGCGTTCGACGGTCGCCTGTAGGTCGACGTCGATGGTGAGCTGGAGGTCGTAGCCCGAGACGGGTCGGACCTCGGACCGCGTGTCGACCTCGATGTTGGTCGCGTCGACCTCGATGACCCGTACCCCCGGCGTCGCCCGCAGGTCGGACTCGAACACCTTCTCGACCCCGCTCTTGCCGATCTGGTCGCCCGGCTCGTAGGGCTTGGGGTCGAGGGAGCGGTCCTTCGGCCGAGCGTCGAGTTCGGCGGCGGAGATGGCCCCGGTGTACCCAAGCACGTGCGCCGCGAGGTTGCCGTAGGGGTAGGTCCGGACCCGGTTGCGCACCACGTTGACGGAGGGGAAGTCGAAGTGTCGCTCGAGCAGGTACGCCTCGACGGCGACGGTGACGTCGTCGACGATCGGGGCCGGCTTGAAGGGGTTGAACTGCGGGTCGGCGAGGCGCGCCCGGATGTCCGCCTCCTTGGTGGGGAACCCCTGCTCGGTGAGCGTCGAGGCGAGCCGGGTGACGACCTCTTCCTGGTCGTCGAGTGCGTTGAACACGTTGCGGTCGATGGTCACGCTGATCGACTCGCGGTTGTCCACGAGGACGCGACCGTTGCGGTCGAGGATCCGCCCGCGCGTGCCCTCCGTCGCGATCGTGTCGAAGAGCGCGGCACCCCGGACGTCCTCGAGGGTCTTGTCGTCGAGGACCTGCAGGAAGTATAGGCGCGCGAAGAGCGACACGAACATCGATACGACGACGATGCTGACCACGCCGACGCGCAGCGGCGGGGGCCCGGCGCTCACCGCGGCACCCCTCGCTCCTCGTCGCGGACCGCCCAGCCGACGACTCGGACGGCAGGGCGGGCGAGCGCCCCGTTCACGAACCCGGCGACGACGGCGAACCGGATGATCTCCCAGGCCGAGATCGCCGTCTCGTCGAGCAGGAGCGCCACGCCGGCGTGCAGCACGACACCCACCACCGTCGTACCCGCCACGAGGCCGGCACGGACGGACCCGTGGTGATCCACCACGACCTGACGGGTCTGCCCGGCCAGGTACCCCACGACCGTGTACACGAGCGCGACCATCCCGAAGGGGGTCTGGAGGAACAGGTCGTAGGCGAGACCGGCCCAGAACCCGATGACACACCCCTTCGCTGGGCCCGCGACGAGCGCGGTCGCGCCGACCACGAGGAGGAGCAGCTCCGGCCGGACGCCGAGGAGCCCGAGGTCGGCCATGAGCGTCACCTGGAGCAGCACGGCCGAGACGATCACGACCACGGCCCGCAGCAGGGCGCGGCCCCAGCCCGGGGTCACGGCTCCGGCTCCCACAGGAGCACGGTGACATAGCTGAGCGAGGCAAGGTCGGCGAACAGCGCCACCTCGACACCGTCGACGGTCTGCGCAGCGACGACCCCGACCGGCGGTGGGGTCTCCGTGACCCCGACGACTGCGCCGACCGGCAGGTCCGGCGGGTACAGGCTCGCCTCGATACCGCTCGTCACGAGCGCCGCCCCGTTGACGAAGGTGCCCACGGGCACCTCACCCTGCACCCGCAGCGGGCGGCCGCGTCCCTGGCCGACCAGCACGAAGGTCGGCGACGCCGGCTCCTCGGCGAGTCGCACGGTGACGCCGAACCGGCTGCTGTCGACGAGCTCGATGACCGAGCGGGTCGGCGTGACCTCCGCGACCCGGCCGATGAGGCCCTGCTCGGTCACGACGGTCATGTTCCGTCGGATGCCGTGGTTGCTTCCCCGATCGATGCGGATGGTGCTCTCGAGGTTCGAGACCGGCCCCGACACGACGCGTGCGATGACCCGCTCCGTCGTCGCCGCCGCCTCGAGCCCGAGCTGGCCCTGCAGGATCTCGAGCTGCTCGGAGGCCCGACGCTCGATGGCGGGGTTCTCCTCGAGCTCTGCGATGCGCTGCCGCAACGACGCGTTCTCCTCGGCGAGGTCGCCGTGGTCCCACACCCCGTTCCAGGCGTTGCGCACCGGCGAGAAGACCCAGTACACACCGTCGGCGACCGGCTCGGTCACGACGCGCAGCCCCGACTGAACGCTGCGCATCGGCCCGAACCCGCGGAAGTCGAGCGTGAGCAGACTCACCGCGGTGGCCACGGTGACGAGGAAGACGAAGCGCGGTCGGTTGCTGCGCACCTGCCCCACCTAGCGGAACGACGACGAGAAGAGCACACCCTTCAGCGCGTCGAACTCCTCGAGGGAGAGACCGGAGCCGATGGCCACGCAGTACAGCGGGTTCGGCGCGATGCGGATCGGCATGCCGGTGTCGTGTGCGAGACGACGGTCGAGACCGTGCAGCAGGGCGCCTCCCCCGGCGATCGTGATTCCCTGCTCCATGATGTCGGCAGCGAGCTCGGGAGGCGTCTTGTCGAGCGTGCTCTTCACGGCGTCGACGATGGCGTGCACCGGCTCGGCGAGCGCGTCGCGGACCTCGTTCGTGGTGATCTCGATCGTGCGGGGCAGACCGCTCATGAGGTCACGCCCGCGGATCTCCGCCTGCAGTTCCTCCTGCAGGGGCCACGCCGACCCGAGCGCGATCTTCACCTCCTCGGCGGTTCGCTCACCGAGGGCGAGGCTGTACTCCTTCTTCACGTAGGCCATGACGGCCTCGTCGAGCTCGTCGCCGCCGACCCGGATCGACTCCGACGCCACGATGCCCCCGAGAGAGATCACCGCGACCTCCGTCGTGCCGCCGCCAATGTCCACGATCATGTTGCCGGCGGGTGCCTGCACCGGCAGCCCGGCGCCGATCGCCGCCGCCATCGGTTCCTCGATGATGTACGCCGGCTTGCGTGCACCGGCGTACTCCGCGGCCTCCTGCACGGCGCGCTGCTCCACTCCGGTGATCCCCGACGGCACGGCGACGACCATGCGCGGCTTCGCCCAGCGGCGCTGGTGGACCCGTTCGATGAAGTACCGCAGCATCTTCTCGCAGATCTCGAAGTCGGCGATGACGCCGTCCTTGAGCGGGCGCACGGCGCGGATGTGTCCGGGCGTGCGCCCGATCATGCGCTTCGCCTCCGCCCCGACCGCGAGCGGTCGGCCGTCGTGCGCATCGACGGCGACGACGGATGGCTCGTTGAGCACGATGCCCTGACCCCGCACGTACACGAGCGTGTTCGCGGTCCCGAGGTCGACGGCCATGTCGCGCCCGACGAAGGCCGTGAGCCGCTCGACCATCAGAACCGGCCGGGGAAGAAGATGCCGAGCTCGCGCACTGCGCTCTCGGCGGAGTCCGAGCCATGGATGAGGTTCTCGGTGTGGAGGAGCCCGAAGTCGCCGCGGATGGTGCCCGGCGCGGCGTCGAGCGGGTTCGTCGCTCCCATCATCTGGCGGACGACCCGCCACGTGTCCTGGGGCCCTTCGATGGCCCCCACGACGACGGGTCCACGCGACATGAAGGCGACGAGGTCGGCGTAGAACTCCTTCCCGACGTGCTCCTCATAGTGACGGGCGAGGATGTCGGCGTCGAGCAGGCGGTGCTCGAGCGCGGCGACACGGAGCGATCGGCGCTCGAAGCGGGAGAGGATCTCGCCGACGAGCCCCCGCTCGACAGCGTCTGGTTTCCAGATGACGAGGGAGCGGTCCATCGGGACAACGCTACCGAGTCGTCGTACGGATCACGCCCTGCCGAGCCGTCGGCGCAACAGGCGTCGCGCCGAGCCGACGAGGTAGAGCGAACCCGAGACGAACACGAGGTCCTCCGCGCCCGCCCCGCGCAGCGCCTCGTCGAGCGCGGTCTCCACATCCGCGGCGGGAACCGCCGTGCAGCCCTCCGCCGTCGCGACCGCCGCGAGCTCCTCGGCCGACAGCGCACGCGGCGACTCGGGCGCACAGGTCACGACGAGGTCGAACTCGGCGGCGCCGAACGCCCGCAGCATCGCTGCGTGATCACGTCCGACGAGCATCCCCACGACGAGGATCCGTCGCCCTGCCGGGGCGAACCCCTCACGGAACACTGCACCGGCGGCGACTGCTCCCTCGAGGTTGTGCGCGCCGTCGATGATCACGAGCGGGTTGCGGCCGAGGACCTCGAACCGACCGGCGACCTCGACCGTGGCGAACGCCGTCGCTGCGACATCCGGCGCGACGGCGCGACCGAAGAACGCCTCCGCTGCGGCGAGCGCCACCACGGCGTTGTCGCCCTGGTGTGCGCCGTGCAACGGGACGAACACCTCCTCGAGATGCTGGTACCGCGTGCGGAGATCGCAGAGTCGACCGCCGACGGCGAGCCGGTTGCCCGTTGCATCGAAGTCCTCACCGCGGATCCACGCATCGACGGGGCCCTCGGCGAGGAAGATCGGGCGGAGCTCGGGGTCGGTCTCGCCGAGCACGAGGGTGCTCGACGGCTTGATGATCCCCGCCTTCTCCCGGGCGATGCGTTCCCGCCACGCCTCACCGAAGTCGGTGTGGTCGCTGCCGATGTTGGTGACCACCGCGACGTCGGCGTCGACGATGTTGGTCGCGTCGTACCGGCCGAGCACGCCGACCTCCACGACGGCGACGTCGACGGCGCACTGGGCGAACCACGAGAGCGCGATCGCCGTGAGGCACTCGAAGTGGCTCGGTCGATGGGTGAGCAGCGGCTCGACATCGGCGAGCTCGCCGATGAGGCGACCGAACTCCTCGGGGGCGATCGGCTCGTCGTCGAGTCGGAGCCGTTCCGTGTACTCCTCGACGTGGGGACTCGTGTAGGTGCCGACGCGCAGCCCGTGCGCGAGCAGCAACCTGGTCACCATGCGGGCGGTGGATCCCTTGCCGTTCGTGCCGGTGATGTGGATCACCCGGTAGGCCCGGTGCGGGTCACCCCACAGCCCGGCCAGTTCATGCATCGCATCGAGGGAGAGGTCGTCGTAGACGCCGGCCCGCGCCTCCCGGTTGATGTGCCCGTCGAGGTACGCGAGCGCCTCGTCGTACTGCACGGCGTCAGGACGCGGCGCGACGTTGCCGCTGCTGCGGCTGACGTGCCTGCGCGGAGCGCCGGACCACCGTCGGGTAGACCTTCTCCCTCACGTGGTGTTCGTCGATCTCGACCCGGACGGCGTCCTGCTCGGAGGGAAGGTCGTACATCACGCCGAGCAGGACCTCTTCGAGGATCGCCCGCAGGCCCCGGGCTCCGGTGCCCCGCAGGAGCGCCTGCTCCGCGATCGCGTCGAGCGCCGTGTCGGTGAGGCGGAGCTCCACGCCCTCGAGTTCGAAGAACTTCTGGAACTGCTTGACGAGCGCGTTCTTCGGCTCGACGAGGATCTGGATGAGCGCCGGCTTGTCGAGCGTCGTGACCGACCCGATCACGGGCAGGCGGCCGACGAACTCGGGGATGAGCCCGAACTTGAGGAGATCCTCGGGACGGACCTCACCGAGCACGTCCTCGAAGGAGCGGTCCTCGGAGGAGCGGATGCGTGCGCCGAAGCCAACGGCGTTGCGCCCCTGCCGCTGTTCGATGATCGACTCGAGACCGGCGAACGCCCCACCGCAGATGAACAACACGTTCGTGGTGTCGATCTGGATGAACTCCTGGTGGGGGTGCTTTCGGCCTCCCTGCGGCGGGACCGACGCCGTCGTGCCCTCGAGGATCTTGAGCAGGGCTTGCTGGACCCCTTCGCCCGAGACGTCGCGGGTGATCGACGGGTTCTCGCTCTTGCGGGCGATCTTGTCGATCTCGTCGATGTAGATGATCCCCGTCTCCGCCTTCTTCACGTCGTAGTCGGCGGCCTGGATCAGCTTGAGAAGGATGTTCTCGACGTCCTCACCGACGTAGCCCGCCTCGGTGAGCGCCGTCGCGTCGGCGATCGCGAAGGGGACGTTGAGCAGGCGGGCGAGCGTCTGGGCGAGGAGCGTCTTGCCGCAACCGGTCGGACCGATGAGCAGGATGTTGGACTTGGCAAGCTCGACGTCGTTCGCCCCGGACGCGCCGAACTGCACGCGCTTGTAGTGGTTGTAGACGGCGACGGACAGGATCTTCTTCGCGTGCTCCTGCCCGACGATGTAGTCGTTCAGGAACTGGAAGATCTCACGGGGCTTGGGAAGCTCGTCGAACTGCACCTCGGACTTCGAGGAAAGCTCCTCCTCGAGGATCTCGTTGCAGAGCTCGATGCACTCGTCGCAGATGTACACGCCGGGTCCGGCGATGAGCTTCTTGACCTGCTTCTGCGTCTTCCCGCAGAACGAGCACTTGAGGAGTTCCGTGCCCTCGCCGAATTTCGCCACGACGCCCCCTCCCGACCGTCAGCGGATCGGGCCGGTCCGGTCGACCAGCTCGCGCGACGAGATGACGTCGTCGATGATGCCGTACTCCTTGGCCTGTGCGGCGGTCATCACGAAGTCGCGGTCGGTGTCACGGGCGATCTGCTCGGGGGTCTGGCCGGTGTGGTGGGCGAGCACGCCCTCGAGCTCGGTCTTGATGCGGAGGATCTCGTTGGCGACGATCTCGATATCGGTCGCCTGGGCGTAGCCCGAGCCGCCGTAGGGCTGGTGGATGATGATCCGGCTGTGTGGCAGCGCCATGCGCTTGCCCTTGGTCCCCGCAGCGAGCAGCACGGCTGCAGCGGAGGCCGCCTGGCCGAAGCAGATCGTGGACACCTCGGGCCGGATGTACATCATCGTGTCGTAGATGGCGAACATCGCGTTGATGTCGCCACCGGGGCTGTTGATGTAGATGTTGATGTCCCGATCGGGGTTCTCCGACTCGAGGTGCAACAGCTGGGCGCAGATGAGGTTGCCGACCGTGTCGTCGACCGGGGTGCCGAGGAAGATGATCGACTCCTTGAGGAGCCGGGAGTAGAGGTCGAACGCCCGCTCACCCCGGTTGGTCTGCTCGACCACCGTTGGCACGAGGTAGTTCATGATCTCGATGTCGCGGCGGCTCGAGATCGCCACCTCCGCGAGACGGGCACCCGGGTTGCGCACGGTCACTCCGATTCTCCGTCCGATTCCTGCGTTGCCTTGGCCGAGAGGTCGAGTGCCGCGGGGTCGACCTCGGCGCCGTCCTCGTCGACCATCTTCACCCGACCGACGAGCCAGTCGAGCGCCTTGGCCTTCCTGACCTCGGAGCGTACCGCCGAGAGTTGGCCTGCGTGTTCGAAGTCGTGGCGGATGCGCTCGGCCTCCACACCGAAGCGACGCGACAGCTCCGCGAAGTGCTCCTCGAGGTCCTCGTCGGTCGCGTCGACGGCCTCGCCATCGGCGATGGCACGGAGTGCGAGGTCGAGCTTGACCGCCTGCACGGCCGCACCTCGGAACTCCTCGACGACGGCGTCGGGCGTCTGGCCCGTGAACTGCAGGTAGGTGCCGAGGTCCATCCCCTGCTGGCGGAGGCGCTGGTCGAGGTTGTTGAGACGCGCCTGCAGTTCGCTCTGCACCAACGGCTCGGGCGCTTCGTCGGCGACGAGCTCGGTGAGCGCCTCGGCGAGCTTCTGCTGCCGGGCGAGCACGACCGCGAGCACCTTCTGGCGTTCGAGCTGCTCGGCGAAGGTCGCCCGCATGGTTCCGACGTCGGCGTGGTCGGACACCTCGGCGACCCACTCGTCGGTGAGGCCGGGAAGGATCCGCTCGCGCACCTCACGGACCACGACGCGGAACGACAGGTCCGCCTCGCCCTCCTCGGGGTGCTTCGCGTCGAAGGTGCGCTCGTCGCCGACGACCGCGCCGCGGAGGGCGTCGTCGATCTCGGGGACGACGGCGCCGGACCCGACGTCGTAGACGTAGTCGCTCGCCGTGAGGCCCTCGACCGGTTCGCCGCCTTGGGAGCCCTCGATGTCGATGACGGCCTGGTCGCCGTCGGTGGCTGCCCGTTCGGTGGTGACGTACTCGGCGTGCTGGGCACGGAGGCGTTCGACGCGCTCCTCGAGCTCGGCGTCGGTGACGGAGAGGCCCGGCACGGTGATCGAGAGCTCCCGGTAGCCCTCGACAGTGATCGTCGGGCGGATCTGCACGATCGCCTCGAAGGTCACCCCGCCCTCCTCGGCACCGGAGGTGATCTCGAGCTCCGGCGGGGCGATCACGTCGACGTCGTGGGTGCGCACCGCCTCGGCGTAGTACTCCGGCAGCGACTCCCGCAGGGCGTCCTGGCGGGCGACGCCCGTACCGAGGCGGGCCTCGAGCAGCTTCCGGGGCGCCTTGCCGGGGCGGAAGCCCGGCAGACGAACCTGCTGCGCGAGACGCTTGAACGCCTCGTCGACCTGACGATCGAACTCCTCCGTCTCGACCTCGATCGAGAAGCGGACCTTGTTCCCCTCGAGGGATGCGACGGTGCTCTTCACAGGGGTCGGAGTGTACTGACCCAACCCCCGGGACCCGACATGACCGCCCGGCCCTAGACTCCGGCGGCGCGGGGAGTGGCGCAGCCTGGTAGCGCACCTGCTTTGGGAGCAGGCGGTCGCGAGTTCGAATCTCGCCTCCCCGACGGTGCGACCGACGATCCTCGTTCCAGGAAGGGTCGTCCCTGCCGGACGCTACGGCCGGGACGAGGTCGTCGCGGTCGGGCGCCGCTACCTCGACGCCGTCGCACGGGCCGGGGCCACGGCGCTCGTGTGCGGGCCGGGCACACCGTCCGACGTGGTGGAACGGGTCGACGGCCTGCTGCTCACCGGCGGGGGCGATGTGGACCCGGCCCGGTACGGCGCCGTGCCGGACGCGCGCACCTACGGCGTCGACCCCGGCCGGGACGACCTCGAGTTCGGGCTGCTGGCGGCCGCACTCGACGCGGCGCTCCCCGTCCTCGCCGTGTGTCGAGGCCTCCAGGTGCTCAACGTCGCCCGGGGCGGGACCCTCCTCCAGCACGTCGACACCGATCTCGCACGACGTCCGGCATCGTTCCCCGCACCCGAACCGGGGACCATCGGCCCGCTCGTCGAGGTGGTTCTCGAACCGACCTGTCGGCTCGCCGCCGCGATCGGGACCGCGGTCCTGCACGGGTCGCACAGCCACCATCAGGCCGTCGACCGGCTCGGTGGCGGCCTCCGGCAGGTCGGCCGGGCGGCCGACGGCGTCGTGGAGGCCGTCGAGCTCGACGGCGACGCCTGGGTCGTCGCCGTGCAGTGGCACCCGGAGGACACCGCCACGGTCGATCCGGCCCAGCAGGCGATCTTCGACCGCTTCGTCGTGGAGTCGACCCGCCGATCGCCCTAGGCTCTCGCCCCGCTGCGGGTGTAGCTCAATGGTAGAGCCTCTGCCTTCCAAGCAGATGGTGCGGGTTCGATTCCCGTCACCCGCTCGACGTGACCGGACCGCGCGCCGTCGAACGGTCACGCGTCACGAGCAGGCCGCCGACCACGGCGACCGTCGCCACGGCGCCGCCCACCCAGAACGACCGTGCGAAATCGGCACCGGCCCGGCCGTCGCCGAGCACGGCGAACATGGTCTGCACCCCGCTCAACATGCCGATGTTCATCATCGTGGACGCCATACCGTTCGCCACGCCGAGATCGGCGGGGTCGACGGCGGTGGCGAGCGTGGTCGAGAAGCTCGGGCTCGCGAGCCCCATCGCGAGGCCGGAGATCGACAGGCCGACCACGACGAGCCACAGGAGGTCGGCGGACGCGGCGATCGCGAAGAACGCCATGGACACGACCATGAGCACCCCACCGGCGACGATCATCGTGCCGCCGCCCACGCGCGACGCGAGCCGACCACCGAACGGCGACGCCGCCGAGAACACCCCGGGTCGGAACAGCAGGATCCAACTGCTCGCTGCGACGCCGAGACCGAACTCGTTCTGCAACATGAGCGGGGTGAGCTGGAACCCGCCCATGTAGGCGAACTGGGAGAACGACTGGCCGATCATCGGCCCCGTGAAGTTCCGACGGGCGAAGTAGCCGAGACGGAGCAACGGCTGGTCGACCCGACGTTCCACGACGATGAACGCCACGAGGCCGACCACGGTGACCGCGACGAGTCCGAGCACCGTCGGGTTCGTGACGGAGGACCGGCGGAACTGTTCGAGGGCGAGCAGGAACGGCAGGACCGTCCCGCCGAGCAGCAACGCACCCCACCAGTCGACGCGGGCATCGGGACGCGACGGCCCCGGGCGACGGATCCAGCGGACCGACATGGTGAACGCTGCGACGGCGAAGGGCGTGAGGAGTAGGAACACCGACCGCCAGCCGAACAGCTCCGTGAGGAACGCTCCGACGATGAGCGCGACGACGGGGACTCCCGTGAAGAACGTCTGGAACCACCCGACCGCGACCGCCCGCTTCTCCGGCGGGTACGCGTCGATGAGGAGGGCCATGCCGTTCGGCATGGTCGCGGCGATGCCGACGCCGACGAGCATGCGGAACGCGATGAACGACCCGGCGTTCCATGCGAAGGCACAGGCGAAGGTACCCACGGTGAGGATCGCCGTGCCGACGACGAAGAGCTCCTTGCGGCCGACGGCGTCGCCGACCCGACCGAGCACGGGCGTGCCGATCGCCATGGTCAGGAATAGTCCGCTGACCGCCCACCCGATCGTGGCGGGTTCAGCACCGAAGTCCCCGGCGATCGTGGCGAGCACGGCGGACACGATGGTCATCGACGACGAGAACGCGAGCACGCCCAGGATCGCCGTGATCAGCACCCGTCTGGCGTAGGCCTCGTCCGTCGTCACGTCGCGCATCATCGCACGGGCAGCGTTAGCGTCGACTCATGCGTCTCGCGCTCGACCCGCCCGTCGACCCGCTCGCATACTCCTTCGCGCACCGGGTGCGGGTCCGCTTCGCAGAGACCGACGCGATGGGGATCGTGCACCACGCCGCCTACCTCCCCTACCTCGAGGAGGCGCGGGTGTCGTGGCTGCGGGCGATGGGGCACCCCTACACCGAGACCCGCACCGACGGCGTGGACTTCTCCGTCGTCGAAGCGTGGGTGCGCTACCGGAAGCCGCTGCGATTCGACGACGTCGTCGACGTCCACGTCGCCATGGGGGCGCGGACACCGACGACGTTCCAACTCGGGTACCTGCTGCGCGTCGACGACGTGGTCTGCGCGACCGGGGTCACCGTCCACGGCGCGGTCACGACCGCCGGACGGCCGACGCGCCTGCCCGGTTGGATGGCCGAAATCGATCTCGCGTCGTTCTGACGTCCCGTACACTCCGTCCCGCAGGAACAGCGGACCGGGGGGTCACGACATGCACGTCGGCTACGCGACGATTTTCCAGAACCCGTTCGACGCGCTCAGCGACCGCGAGGTGTGGCAGAACGAGGTGCGGATGGCGCTGATGGCGGAGCCGCTCGGCTTCGACTCGGTGTGGACCGTCGAGCACCACTTCACCGACTACACGATGACGCCGGACCCGGTGCAGTTCCTCACGTACATGGCAGGCCGCACGGAACGAGTGCTCCTCGGCACGCAGGTGATCGTGCTCCCCTGGCACGATCCGGTGCGCATCGCCGAGCAGATCGCCGTGCTCGACCACCTCTCCGACGGCCGGATGGTCCTCGGGCTCGGTCGTGGTCTCGGTCGTGTCGAGTACGACGGCTTCCGCCTCGACATGGACGCAGCCCGCGAGACCTTCGTCGAGTACGCCGAACTGGTCACCCAGGGCCTCGAGCAGGGCTACGTCGAAGGTGGGGCGACGGTGCAGCAGCCCCGCTGTGACATCCGGCCGCGTCCCTTCAAGTCGTTCCGCGGTCGCACGTACGCCGCTGCCGTGTCCCCCGAATCGGTCGAGATCATGGCGAAGCTCGGGATCGGCCTGCTCGTCATCCCCCAGAAGCCCTGGGAGGTCGTCGCCGAGGACTTCCAGCTCTACTACCGGACCTGGGAGCAGGTGAACCCGGGCGTGCCGCGCCCCAAGCCGCTGTGCGGGGCGTTCTTCTTCGTCGACGAGAACGAGGACCGGGCACACACGCTCGGCCAGCAGTACGTGCAGGCCTACTACCACACGGCCATGCGGCACTACGAGATGGCGTCGGAGCACTTCGGCAAGGCGAAGGGCTACGACTTCTACGCCAACGTCAACAAGTACATCGCCCGCCACGGGACCGACGGCGCCGCCGAGGCGTTCGCGAACCTGATGCCCATCGGCACACCCGACCAGGTCATGGACAAGCTGCGGTACATCCACGGCGTGATCGACAACAAGGGCTTCACCGTGCAGACGTCCTACGCCGGCATGCCGTGGGCGGAGGCCGAACGGAACCTGCGCTGCTTCGCCGAGCACTGCCTTCCGCAGCTCAAGCAGTGGGAGACGGAACCGTTCGTCGACCCGCCGCTGCTGCGCCTCGACGCCGGCGCAGCAGCGAACTGAGCGACGCAGCGCCCGCCGATCAGCCCGTGTAGGCGGGCGTCACCGGAGCGGGGGCCGGAGCAGCGCCCTCGAGCGTGAGCGTCATGAAGTCGAAGTGGCCGATGCCGTTGCCATTGCGCGCCATCATGATGGCGAGAGGCGAACCCGTGCAGCGCAGCACCCCGCTCGCCGGCGTCGGGATCTGACCATTCGTCGGCGTGAGCGTCGTGCCGGAGAGCGTCCACCCGACGAAGCCGCTGACGATCGACCAGGTGCAATTCGACCCCGGATCCGACAACTCCGAGGTGTCGGCGCCATCGGCCACGTTCGCCATCCAGATGTTCACATTCGTCAGCGGCGCGGAGAACCCGAGCGACCACGTGTGCGTGGAGAAGTCGTCACGCGTAGACACCTGCCCGGTGAGGTGGTAGGGGGAAGTTCGCCCCGGTGTAGTCGTTGAACCCGCTGGGGTGGGTGGTCATCAGGCCGTTCGCCGAGATCGTGACCGGCGACCCACCGCTCGGGGTGATGGTCAACGCCGGCCAGTTCGGGGTCACGACGTTCACCTGCGCCGCAGCAGGAGTAGCACCTGGGACGAGCGCGAGGGTGAGGGCAGAAAGGACGGCGAGGGCGGCCAGACGACCGTTGCGGAAGGTCTGCACACCGCCGGTAAAGCACGAGCCCGCGCTCCGGACGAGGGCTAGGTTCCCGCCGTGGCCCACGATCCGCGCCCCCGCCCGCTCGACGGGATCCGGGTTCTCGACCTGACCCGGTTCCTGTCCGGTCCGATCTGCGGTCGGGTGCTCGCCGACCTCGGCGCCGACGTGATCAAGGTCGAGCCGCCCGAAGGTGACAACACCCGCCGGGTCCAACCCGCCCCGGACGGAAGGTCGATCTACTTCGCGCAGATCAACACCGGGAAGCGCAACATCTCCATCGACCTCGGCCACCCCGACGGCGCCGAGCTCCTGCTGCAGCTCGCCGAACAGGCGGACGTGCTGCTCGAGAACCTGCGGCCCGGGGTCGCCGACCGGCTCGGCATCGGCGCGGCGACCGTCATGGCCCGCAACCCGCGCCTCGTGTACTGCTCGATCACCGGGTACGGGCAGACCGGGCCGTGGGCCCGACGTGGTGCGTTCGCCCCGCTCGTGCAGGCCGAGTCCGGAACGATCGAGTTCGCCGCGCGCAAGCGGCACACCGACCCCCTCCCCGAGGCGCAATCGCATGGCGACGTGTACCCGGGCATGCTCGCCACCCAGGCGATCCTCGCCGCGCTCGTGCAGCGCGGCACCACCGGTGCGGGCCAGCACCTCGACGTGTCGATGGCCGAGGCGCTGCTCTACACGAACGAGTGGACCGCCGTGGAGCTCGTCGGATACGACCGGCCGCAACTCTTCGGCGGGTGGAACGCTCTGGTCACCACCACCGCCGACGGCTCCTCGGTGGCGTTCCCCGGGAACCCGGCGGTGAACTTCCCCACGTGGGCGAGGGCGATGGGGCGCACCGACTACCTCGAGGACGATCGGTACCGCACCTCCGCCGACCGGCTCGCCCGCGCGGACGAGGTCGTCGACATCATCCGTGCCTACGTGGCGACCTTCCCCGACCCCGAGACCCTCGAGGCCCACCTCGACGCGTTCCGCATGCCGATGGGCGTGCTCCGGTCGATGCAGGAGATCACCTCGACCCCCTGGGCGGAGGACCGCGGCGTGGTCACCACCACCGACGACGGGATCCGCATCCCCGCGGCCCCGTTCCGGTCGTCGGCATCCGCGATCGGTGCACGGGGTGGCGTGCGCCGTCGGGGTGCCGACAACGAGACCGTGCTGCGGGAGCTCCTCGGGCTCGACCCTGCGGCCGTCGACCGGCTCGTCGGCGACGGGGTGCTCAGTGCCGACTGAGCATCAACGCACCACGTCGGCGCCGACGATATGGCGGGCGATGACCCGACGCTGGATCTGTTGGGTGCCCTCGCCGATGTCGAGCATCTTGACGTCGCGGGTGAGCTTCTCGAGGAACCGGTCGCGGCGCACGCCGGCGTCGCCCACGACGTCCTGTGCCGTGCGGATCGCCGCGAGTGCGACCGGCGGGCAGTAGAGCTTCGCTACCGACGCCTCGAGAGCGTTCGGGCGTCCCGCGTCGACGAGCTCGGCGGCCCGGATGCAGAGCCGCCGACCCTGCTCGATCCCCCGGCGGATCTCCACGAGACGCTCGAGCGCCCGGCGACGCCGTCGGGTGGCGTGCGCCGGGAACTCGGTGTCGACGAACGCCCGGGCATGGTCGAGCGCGGAGCGGGCGATGCCGACCGCGTGCACGGCGACGATCGGTCGCGTGGCGTTGAAGGTCTCCATCGCGCCGCCGAACCCGCGGTTCGCACGGCCCTCGTAGTAGGCGTCGCCGCCGAGCAGGTTGTCGGCGGGCAGTCGGCAGTCCTCGAGCACGAAACTCGACGTCTCGTACGCGCGCACACCCATCTTCGCCTCGTTGCGGAGGAACACGAACCCCGGTCGGTCGCGTTCGACGACGAACGCCCGGTGCCCGTTGCGCCCGGCGGACGGGTCGACGGTTGCGAACACCACGACCCAGTCGGCGCGCCCCGAGTTCGAGGAGTACATCTTCTGCCCGTTCAGCACCCACTCGTCGCCGTCGCGGTCGGCGCGCATGGCGATGCGGGCGACGTCGGAACCGGCGCCCGGTTCGGTCATCGCGAAGGCCGCCCATCGGGGACGGTCCTCGCTGCGGAACGGAGCGAGGAACCGCTCCCGCTGCTCGGGGGTGCCCATCTTGCGGACCGGTGCGCCACCGAGACCCGGACCGGGGAGCGTGACGAGCGCGCCACGATCCCAGTAGGCGCCCTCCTCGCCGACGACCACGTTGCGTACCGTGCGACGTTCCGACCCTCCCGGGGTCAGCCCACGGCGCATCACACCCTCGCGGACGAGCATCGTGAAGAACTCGTGGTCGGGCGGGATCGGGCGGCCGAGTCGGTCGGCCTCCTCACCGAGGGGACGCAGCCAGGTCCGTCCGACGTCACGCATGCGGCCGACAGCGGCCCGGAGATCGTCCTCGAAGGCGCTCATGCCCCAAGCTCCCATCCGGCGAGCTCGTCGGTCGATGCAGCGCACTCGTCGGCCACCCGATCGGACAGGTCGTCGACCGCCATGTCGGCGCCGCCGACGAGCAGGCGCAGCAGGTGCGCCTCGCGGTACCAGCGCTGCGCCGGATGGTCGTCGACGTAGCCGTGACCACCGAGGAGCTGCACGCCCCAGTCGGCGGCGTCGAGCACCGCGGGCATCGCCTCGAGATAGGCCTGCGTCATCGCCCAGGGGGTGACCGCGCTGCGCACCGCCACCCGGGCGGCGTCGAGACGAGCCCAGACCGCGGCGACGTCATGCGCGTTCGCCTGATGCGCGAGCACCGGCTGGCCGAACACGACGCGCTCCCGGCCGTAGGCGACCGCGTAGTCGAGCGCCGCCGCGCCGACGCCGACGGCGAGTGCCGCGACCCACAGGCGGGCCACCGACCGGGCGGGGAACGTGTCGACCTCGAGGCGGTACCGGGGTCCGGCCACCCGGACCTCGACCCCACCGGACGCCTCCGCGGCGCCCGCAGGAGCAGGGGTCGCCTCGAGCGCTGGGGCCTCGGCGACGGTGAGCACACCGGGGGCGAGCTGCACGAGCGCTGCGGGGACCGACGTTCCGGGCACCCACGCGACGAGGTCGCCCGGTTCCTCGACCACCGCCACGCCGATCACCTCACCACGGGCGGCCGCAGCACGGAGTCGGGCGACGAGACCGGCGTCGGGGATCGCGTCGAGTGCCCCGCATGCCGGGCCGGGCTGGTCGACGGCGAGCATCGCTCCCGCGGCGGCCCCGCCGAACACCTCGAGCACGACCACCGCGGCGAGTCGGGCCACCGGGTCGGGGTCGGTGAGCAGGCCGGCCGTACCGAGCGCGGCGTACGCGGCCCGGACCGGTTCGGTCGGCGGACCGTTGGTTCCCGCCGCGCAGGACGCCGCGGCTGCGACGGCCGCACGGCGCAGCTCCTCGAGCTCGTCGGACAGGACCCCGTGCATGGAAGCGAACGTAGCCGTGCGAGAATGCTCCGTCCCCACGAAAGGATCCCCTCATGGCCATCGAATGCCCGAACCCGGACGGCTCCAGCGAGCGTCGCACCAGCTTCGACGGGCCGCCTCCGATGTGCATCGACCCGGCGAAGCGGTACACGGCCGAGATGGTGACCTCGATGGGCACGCTCGTGATCGCGCTCGATCCGATCTCCGCACCGAAGACGGTCAACAGCTTCGTCTTCCTCGCCCGGTACCACTACTTCGACGGGCTCACCTTCCACCGGATCATCAACGGGTTCGTGTGCCAGGGCGGCTGCCCGCAGGGCAGCGGCACCGGCGGCCCCGGCTACCGCTTCGAGGACGAGCTCCCCAAGCCCGGTCGCTACGAGCTCGGCTCACTCGCCATGGCGAACGCCGGGCCGAACACCAACGGCTCGCAGTTCTTCCTGATCTCCGGCCCGAGCGGCGTGGGCCTGCCGCCGCTGTACAGCCTGTTCGGCAAGGTCGTCCGCGGTCTCGACATCGTCGACGCCATGCAGAAGGTGCCGACGGGCCACGGTGACCGTCCGCTCACGCCGGTCGTGATCGAGTCGGTCACCATCACCGAACAGGACTGAGGTCTGGGGCTCAGGCGAGCGGCTTGCCGGGGGTACGCGACCCGGCGAGCCGCGCCTCGAGCTTGCGCATACCCACGAGCCAGCGCCCGAGATCGGCGGTCTTGCGCTCCATCCAGGTCTGCGCGATCGGGTCGGTGAGGATCAGGAACCGGTCCTCGGCGAACGCGTCGACGACCTGCTGGGCGACCTCGTCGGCGGTGCGGATCGGCCCGGCGGCAGTGCGTGCGAAGTCGGAGGACGTGTCGAGCATCGGCGTGTCGACCCCGAGCGGCGCGAGCAGGAACGTGTGCACGCCCTTGTCGTGGTAGGTGATCGACAGCCACTCGGCGAGACCGACGACCGCGTGCTTGGTGGTCGCGTACGTGCACGCGCCGTGACTCGTGAGGATGCCCGCCATCGACGCCGTGTGCTGCAGGATCCCCCAGCCCCGTTCGATCATGCCCGGGAGCACGTGTCGCACGGCGTACACGTGACTCATCACGTTCACCTGCCATTGCTGGTCCCATACGGCCAGCGGCGTGTGCAGGATGTCGCTGTCGTTCGCGATGCCGGCGTTGTTGCACAGCACGTCGATCGGACCCGACGCCGCCTCGACGGCCTGCAACGCTGCGACCACGGAGGCCTCGTCCCCGACGTCGCACGCGTAGGCGGTCGCTACCGGGCCGATCAGCGCGGCGGTCTCCTCGGCGCCGGCGAGGTTGCGGTCGAACACGGCGACGGCCGCGGCGCCTTCCGCGGCGAACCGCACGCACATCGCCCGGCCGATCCCCGATCCGCCACCCGTCACCACACACACCCGTCCGGTCACCTGCATGGCGCGCAACCTACAGGAACGTCGCTGCGACCGAGTCGAGCACGAGCACCCCGGCGGCGGTCGCCCGAATGGTGCGCCCGCGGCGTTCGAGGAGGCCGTCGGCGACGAGTCGGTCGACCTCGGCGTCCCATCGCCCGTCGGGGAGCTCGACCCCCTCGATGCGTCGCAGGCCGGTGAAGAGCCGCTCCACCTCCGGGTCCGCGACCACGGTCGGTGCACCCCGACCACCGTCGAGCCAGGCCTCGAAGCCGGGGTTCGTCCGGCGCACGTGGCCCGGTTCGTGCCCGGTCGCCGACGGTCCGACGCCGAACCACGATTCACCCGCCCAGTAGCCGGAGTTGTGCCGGCACCGATGCCCGGGGCGGGCGTGGTTCGACACCTCGTACCGTTCGAACCCGGCGGCACCGAGCACCTCCGCCGCGGTGAGGATCGCTCGGCGTTCGACCTCCTCGTCGACGCGCACCCCTCGACGTGCGAACGGCGTGTCGGGCTCGATCGTGAGCGTGTACACCGAGCAGTGGTCGATGCCCCGGGCGACGACCGCGGCCAGGTCCGCAGCAAGATCCTGCCCCTCGACACAGGAGATGACATCGGCGTTGAGGGTTACGCCGGTGCCGCGCACGTCGTCGAGAGCGTCGAGGGCGGTGCGGGCGTCGTGGGAGCGACCGAGTCGACGGAGCGCGTCGTCGGATGTCGACTGCACACCGACACTGACCCGGGTGATCCCGAGAGCCTCCCAGGTGCGCGCCCGAGACCGGTCGACGTGACCGGGGTGCACCTCGAGGGTGACCTCGGCGTCCGGGGCGACCGGCAACGCTCGCCGCACGTCGTCGAGCAGACGGCCGAGCTCCGCGTCGGTGAGCTGCGACGGCGTGCCACCGCCGAGGTACACGGTCTCGATGGCCGCACCCGCCGATCGTTCCGCCACCTCACCGAGCTCACGTCCGAGTTCGTCGAGGTACGCGCCGACGAGGTCGTCCCGCGGGCGCAGCACGTGGAAGCTGCAGAACGGGCAGATCGTCGGGCAGAACGGGACGTGCACGTAGAGCATCGCCATCGGCGCCCCCGGCAGGAATCGAACCTGCGACCGTCGGATTAGAAGTCCGCCGCTCTATCCGCTGAGCTACGGGGGCCGTGCGGACGACGGGCGATCGCCTGCGCGGCGCAGGCTACCGACCCTCGGAAGGTCTTCTACGCTGCGGGCACGCCGGGGCCCTCTCGGGCCCACGTGAACCGAAGGGGGCACCATGGTCGCAACGACACTGGCAGCAGAGGCGATCGTCGGCGCACTCGCCGACACCGACGCCGAGTCGGAGTCGGGCCGACGCCTGTCGGACCGTGCCGTCGCGCTCCTGCACGAGGCGGGACTCACCCGGATCGTCGCCCCGAAGCACCACGGCGGGGACGAGCTCCCACCGCGTGCGCTCCTCGAAGCCGAACGCTTCGTTGCGCACGGCAGCCCGGCAGCGTCATGGGTGCTGATGGTGTGCGCCGCGCACACGTTCATCGCCGGACGCATGGCACCGGAGGCACAGACCGAACTGTTCGCCGGACACCCGGGGATGCTCATCCCCGGCACGCCGTCACGACAAGGCACGGCGATGCGGGTCCCCGGCGGGTACGAGCTGCGGGGACGCTGGGCGTTCGCCAGCGGCGCCGACCATGGCGACTGGGTGATGGTGGGCGCGCAGGGGATTCGTGACGCGGATGGCAGGTCGACTCCGGCGCTGCTCGTCGTGCTCCCCAAGGACGACGTCACGATCGACGACACCTGGTTCACCCTCGGCATGCGGGGCACCGGGTCGAAGGACATCGTGCTCGACGGGGTCTTCGTCCCCGAGCATCGCGCCGTGCCGATGAACACGGCGTTCCTCGGCACCGTCCCCGACATCGACCGACCGCTCTACCGACTGCCGATCGGACCGTCGCTCGCCACCATGCTCCTCGGCCCGATCGTCGGCATGAGCGAGGCCGGCCTCGACCGCTTCGTCGCCGAGACGAAGGACCGCGTCGACGCCTACACCGGCGGACGCAAAGCCGAACAGGCGGGTCTGCAACGCCGCGTCGCCGAAGCCCGCGCCGAGATCTCGCACGCCTGGTCGCTCGCCATGCAGAACTGCGACCTGCTCGAGCACGCCATGTCGTTCGAACCGCCGATGCCCGTCGAACGGCGGGCCCAGGTGCGGTGGAACGCCGCGTACGCAGCAGAGCTATGCCGACGCGCTGCGGAACGGCTCTTCGCCGGTGCCGGGGCAGGCGCGGCGCACGACCGGAACGTCAACCAGCGCACCTACCGCGACGTGAACACCGCCACCCACCACGCGATGTTGGACTTCGACACCGCCCTCGAGATCCAAGGCAAGGTGCTCCTCGGCGTCGACCAGATCGAGGCGATGATCTAGAGCGCCGCGGCGGTTGGGTCGCCCCTGCGGCGCCGCCTATGATCGAGGCCCACGTGGTGGCCGTAGCTCAGCTCGGTTAGAGCGCCAGGTTGTGGCCCTGGAGGTCGGGGGTTCAAGTCCCCTCGGTCACCCTCGAGATCGGCGCCGTCGCCGAGGTGCGGGACCTCCCGTGGCTCGGCTACGGTGCCGTCCCCTCGGCGCCTCTAGCTCAACGGCAGAGCAACGGACTCTTAATCCGCAGGTTCTGGGTTCGAATCCCAGGGGGCGCACGCCAGTCGACGCGATGCCACGGTGTCGCCGAGCAGACGGTGCCCTTCGGGAAGCTGGCCGGCGTGGACCATCGCCCGCAGGTATCGGTGCATGAGCACGGCCACCCGCACCGCGGCGACCGCCTGGTACCAACTGAGTTCGACGGTTCGGCGCCCGCCGAGCTCGGCGTAGGTCGCAGCGATCCCCGCGAGATCCCGGAACCCGGGCAGCGACGCATGGCCGGCCCCTTCGATCCGCACGTGGTTCATCTCCGCCAACCAGGCGAGGTCGTGCTCCGCGGGGCCGACGGAGGCGAGCTCCCAATCGAGCAACGCGACAGGATCGAAACCCGCGGCGACCACGTTCGCCGGTCGGGCGTCACCCCACAGCAACACGTCCCCCGGCGAGGGCGGGACCTCCTGCTCGAGGGCGGCGAGCGTCTCCTCGATGATCGTCGGCCAGTGGTCGCCACGGTCCCACTCCCACAAGCGGCGGACGTCGTCGAGATAGGCGACGTTGGCGTCGCCGACGGGGCGGAGGGCCTCGATGACCGGCGTCGCATGCACCTCGACGAGCGCGCCGAGCAGCCCGTCGAAGAAGCGGCGCTGATCGCCCAGGCTCGCATCGTGGAGCCACCCGGCCTCCGCGAAGGTCGGGCGGTCGTCGGCAGGGACCCGACCCTCCACGAACGCCATCACGAACGCCGGCCGGCCGAGGCGGACGCCCTCGAGATCGACGTCGAGCAGCTCGGGCACGGGCACACGGCCAGCGAGTGCACGCAAGCACGCCACCTGCCGACCGAGGTCGTAGGTGGGGAACATCGACCGGCGGGCCGGTTCGACGCGGACGACGACGCGGGCGGCGCCGAACCGACACAGCAGCGTGTCGTTCGACCATCCGCCGCCGGTCGGCGTGGCCACCGACAGCGCAGCCGGACCGCCGAACAGGTCGGCGAGCCACGCAGCGAGCGGCTCGTCAGCCAAGGGTCTGCGGCGGCTCCCAGTGGCCGCCCGTCTCCCGGCTGTTCCAGATCTCGGTGATCAGACCGCCGACCACCCGGAACACCTCGATCCCGCAGTAGGTGAAGGACTTGCCCGAGGTCTGGGTGGAGAACCCGTTCCAGCAGACGGTTACGAACTCGTCGTCACCACACAACAGCGACGTGTCGAACCGCAGCACCGGGCACAGGTCGAACGTTGCCTGCAGGCGCGCGATCGACTCGGCGATGGAGAGCACCTTCACCTCCCCCGCATGGTGCCGCCACGTCGGATCGGAGATCAGCTCGGCGACGAGATCGAGACGACGCTCGTTGTACAGCACGTCGAGGTACCGGGTGACGACGTCCTTCGCGGTGGCCATAGCGGCGAGAACGTACAGTCTCGCCGGTGACGACGAAGGGCCTCTGCTGCTCCGGCGGGGGGATCCGTGCCGCAGGGTTCACGCTCGGCGCGATCGACGAGCTCGAACGCCGCAGGGTCCTCGACGACGTCGACGTCATCGCCGCCGTCTCCGGCGGGGCCTACACGGCGACCGCGTGGGCGTTGCGCCGACAGGAGCGGGGCGGTCCGGCTGCAGCGTCGCTCGTCGACGAGCTCCGTGCGGAGCGCCACCAGTTCCTGCGCAACGGACCCGGCGGCCTCGGCGGTGCGATCGTCGGCGCCATCGGGGTGATCGCAGCGAACCTCACCCTGCTCGCCACCGCGATCGCCCTGCCGGCCTGGGTCGTCGGGCGGCTCGTCGGCTTCTGGTCGTGGCGGCCCGGCGCTGTGACCCTCACCGTCGCCGCGGCCCTGCTCGGTTTGGGTGCGTTGTGGACGGTGAGGGCAGCTGCGAGCGGCAACGCCCGGGTCGCCTACGGCGGGAACCTGCTCGTCGTCGCCGTCGGCCTCGCCTGGGCGGCTCGGGTGGCGTCGGACGCCGCGTTCGGCGTGGAACCGATCGGCTCATCGACGACCTTCGTGATCGTCGCCACGTTCTTCGTGGTGGTGAACCTCACCGTCGACCTCGACACCGTGTCGCTCCACCCGATCTACCGCCGCCGCCTCCGGGCGACGTTCGCACCCGGCCGTGCGAGCACCGTCACCTGGGACGACCTCCGCGGGCCCGAACTGGTGCTGTGCTGCGCACGCCACGCCGGCCGGGGTCGCATCGAGACCTTCACGATCAGCCAACGTGAGGTGCGCATGGGAGCACGCACCGTGCCCACCGCCGAGTACCTCCGCAGGCTCGTCGGCCCGCGTCGCACGCACCGGCGGGTGGCGTCGTGGCTGCCGACCACCGGAGCGGCGCTCGCGTCGTCGATGCGGTTCGGACGAGGGCGGGCCCTCGCGCTCGTGGCGGCGCTCAACCTCGACCTCGGCGTGTGGCTGCCCAACCCCGGCCGGGTTCGGCGTCCCCGACGGGTCGGGATCCTGCACCTGCTCGCCGAGCTCACCGGAGTCCGGGCCGACCGGAACCGCAACGTGTTCGTCACCGACGGCGGCCACCGCGAGAACCTCGGCCTCGTCGAGCTGCTGCGCCGCGGCTGCACGGAGATCATCTGCCTCGACGCGTCGGGCGGGGAGCTCGAGACGATCGAGTCGGCCCTCCGCCTCGCCCGCACCGAGCTCGGCGTGATCGTCGACCCGACCGGGCTCGACCGACTACGACCCATTGCCGACGGCGAGCTGCCGAGCGACGTCGTCGCCGTCCTCCCCTTCGCCGGCGGGCGCATCGTCTACGCCCGCGCCCGACTCGCGTCGTGCCTCGACGCCACCCTCCTCGACCGTGCCCGCACCGACCGTCGCTACCCGCGCTACCCGACGAGCGACCAGTTCCTCACCGACGACGAGTTCGGCGCCATGATCGCCCTCGGCCGCGCCGTGGGATCGCAGGCCGCGCTCGCCTGAGACGGCAAGACTGTCGCCATGATCGATCTCCGACGCGACGGCGACGTGTTCGTCCTCACCCTGGCCGACGGCGAGAACCGCTGGACGACCACGTTCACCCGGGCGTTCGACGCCGCGCTCGACGAGGTGGAGAACACGCCGGGCGAGATCGCCCTCGTCACGGCGTCGGCGGACCCGAAGTTCTTCTCCAACGGCCTCGACCTCGACTGGATCCTCTCCAAGGGCGACCACCCGGGTGGTGACCGCAAGGTGTTCGCCGCCGAGGCGATGGCGCTCTTCGCCCGGGTGATGACGTTCCCGGTGCCGACCGTCTGCGCGCTCGGCGGCCATGCGTTCGGGGCCGGGTTCATGGTCGCGCTCTGCCACGACGCCCGGATCATGCGGGCCGACCGGGGCTTCCTGTGCGCGAACGAGATCGAGATCGGCATGGCGATCCCCGAACCGGAACTCGCGCTGTTCCGCCACAAGATGAGCCTCCCCGACTTCCACCGCACGGTGCTCCTCGCCAAGCGGTGGACGGCTCCCGAGGCCGTGCACGCCGGGTTCGTCGACGCGGCGGTGCCCGTCGAGGAGGTGCTCCCCGCCGCGATCGACCACGCCCGACGACTCGCCCCGCTCGCCCGCAACCGGGCGGTGTTCTCCTGGATGAAGGAGCACGTCTACGGCGAGGAGAACGCGATCAACCGGGTCGAGGGGCCGGCCCACCTCCTCCGAAACCCGGACCGTTACCCCGAGGGCCCGGGATTCGGTAGCCACTAGCTAGCGTCGTGGGCGTGCCCGTCGAGATCGAGCGGACGTTCCTCGTCACCGACCCCTCGTGGCGCGGCGACGCGCCCGGGACGCCGATCCGCCAGGGATACCTGCTCCGCGCCGTCGAGCGCACCGTGCGGGTACGTCGAATCGGCGACGCCGGTGCGATCACCGTGAAGGGCCCCGGCCTGCGGGTCCGCGCCGAGTTCGAGTACCCGATTCCCGCCGCCGACGCCGACGCGCTGCTCGACACACTCTGCGAGCCGGGAACCATCGACAAGGTCCGGCACACCGTCGACCACGGCGGGCGCCGATGGACGGTCGACGAGTTCTGCGGGCGCCACAACGGCCTCGTGCTCGCCGAGATCGAACTCGACGACCCGGACGAGACCGTCGACCTCCCGCCCTGGGTGGGCGAGGAGGTGACCGATGACCCTGCGTTCAGCAATGCGGCGCTCAGCGCGCGCTAGCCGTTCCATCGCCGCCATCGCTGCGGTCGTGGCGCTCGGCCTCACCGCGACGTCGTGCGCCGAGGAGACGGAGGGGTTGCGCGGCGCCGTGCGCGACCTGGCGCTCGAGGTGGGCGCCGACCCGCGGGTCGTGCCGGCCGACGGTCGGCTGTCCGTCGTCTACTTCGGGTACACCTTCTGCCCCGACGTGTGCCCGACGACGCTCGCCGACCTGCGGGTGGCGATCGACGACCTGGGCGAGGACGGTGCCCGAGTGGACCTGATCATGGTGACCGTCGACCCCGAACGTGACACCCTCGACGTACTCGAGAGGTTCGTGGCGTTCTTCGACCCCGACGGCGTCGCGATCCGCCCCGCCGACGACGCCGAGCTCACCCGCCTGCAGGGCCTCTTCCTCGCGTCGTCACAGATCGAGAAGCGTGCCGACGGCACCGTCGTCGTGGCGCACACGGCGACGACCTACGTGGTCGACGCCACCGGCAGGGTGCGGGTGGAATGGCCGTTCGGCGTGCCGTCCCAGGACATGGCGCACGATCTGGAGGTGCTGCTGTCGTGAACCCGCGCCGCACCGTGCTCGCGCTCCTCGTGCTGTTCGCCCTCGCCGTCGGCGGGATCGGCGTGGCCGTCGTGCTCAACCCGGAACCGCCGCCCCGTGAGGTGTCCTTCGTGATCCCCGCCGGAACGATCGGACGCCTCCGGGCCGGCCAGGTCGTGGAGGTCCTGCCCTCACGCATCGAACTGCGCACCGTCGACACGCTCGTCATCGAGAACCAGGACGTGGAGCCGTTCTCCCTCGGGGCGTTCGTGATCCGCGCCGGTGAGACCTTCCGCCACAAGTTCTCCCGAATCGGCACCTACGGCGAGGCGTGCACCCTCCACCCGAGCGGCAAGATCGACATCGTCGTCACCTGAGCCGCCGACCGGCCCGGCCCACCGGGACCGAGTCGTATGCTGCGACGCGTGGGACTCCGGGGGGAAGCCGCCATCGTCGGGATAGCCGAGTACGCGCCGCAACGGCGGTATTCGGGGCCACGACGGTTCATGCTCGAGCAGTGGGCGGACCTCGCTGCGCTCGCGCTCGCCGACGCCGGGCTGCGCCCCGCCGACGTCGACGGACTCGTGTGCGCCAACGTCCGGGAATCGGAGCAGTTCGTCCCCTCCACCATCGCCGAGTACCTCGGGTGGAAGGTGAACTTCGCCGAACGGGTCGACCTCGGGGGCGCGACCCCCGTCGGCATGGTCTGGCGGGCCGCGGCGGCGATCGAGCTCGGGCTGTGCGACGTCGTCGTGTGCGCCGCTCCCGGGCGTCCGACCCCGTCGCTGCCGCCCGACCAGCCCAGGATGTGGTCGCCCTTCGGCGCGTCGTCGAACGTGATGGGTTCACCCCAGGCGGAGTTCGACATCCCCTTCGGCAACGTGGCGCAGAACGTCGGCTACGCGATGATCGCCAACCGCTACGCGCACGAGTACGGGTACGACCCGCGAGCCACGGCGAAGATCGCCGCCGACCAGCGGACCAACGCGAACGCCCACCCCGATGCCGTCTTCCGGGACGTGCCGATCACGATCGACGACGTCCTGGCATCGAAGATGGTCGCCGACCCCCTGCACGTGCTCGAGATCGTGATGCCGTGCGCCGGCGGTGCCGCCGTGGTAGTTGCCTCGAAGGACGTGGTGCGACGCACTCGCAAGCGGCCCGTGTACATCACCGGGTTCGGCGAACACCTCGCCCACAAGACGCCCACCTACACCGAGGACGTGCTCCACACGCCGATCGGGCCCGCAGCCGAGCAGGCGTTCTCCATGGCTCGGATGAAGCGCTCCGAGGTCGACTGCGTGCAGCTCTACGACTGCTACACGATCACCGTGCTGCTCTCCATCGAGGACTCCGGGTTCTGCGGCAAGGGCGAGGGCATGCGGTTCGTCGCCGAGCACGACCTCACCTACCGGGGGGACTTCCCGGTGAACACCCACGGCGGCCAGCTCGGCTTCGGCCAACCCGGGCTCGCCGGAGGGTTCACGCAGGTGACCGAGGCCGTCCGTCAGGTGCGGGGCGAGGCCGGCGACCGACAGGTCCCCGACTGTGAGGTGTCCTACGTCTCGGGCACCGGCGGCATCATGTCCGAGCAGACCGCCCTCATCGTGCAGGGAGGCTGACCGTGTCGACCGTCCCCCTCCCCCGGCCCCGGCCCATCGAGGCCACCGAACCGTTCTGGTCGGCGCTGCGCTCGCACCGCGTGGTGCTGCAGCGATGCGGTGCGTGCGCCACCTGGATCCACTATCCGCGACGTCGTTGCACCGCGTGCACGTCGGAGGACCTGCGCTGGGAGGAGGTGTCCGGCCACGGGGTCGTGTCGACCTTCACCGTCGCACGACAGCCCACCCACCCGGCGTTCGCAGACGAGGTGCCCCAGCTCCTCGCCGTGGTCGAGCTCGACGTCGGCGTGCGCGTCACCACGACGCTCACCGGCGTCGACCCTGCGGACGTGCACATCGGGATGGCGGTCGTGCCGTCCTTCGACGACGGCGACGACGGCGTCACCCTGCTGCGGTTCACGCCTGCCTGATCACCACGGCGTGCCGTCCGGCTTGAGGTACGACCCGCTGATGTTGCCGCTGGCGACGAGCGCCTCGTAGGTGGCATCCCCGAGCTCGCCGCGCAGCACCGCCTCGTTGTCCTGCCCCATGACCGGGATCGGACCCCAGCGACGCTCCGGCCCCGTCCACTGCCACGTGTACCCGGCGTACTCGTGCGTGCCGAGGTCCGCGCTGCCGTTGGGGCGGAAGAACCCCCGGGCGCGGAGCTGCGGGTTCGCATAGCAGTCGGTCTCGGTCGCGACCGGGGCGGCGGCCACGCCGACGGCGACGCACGCCTCGAAGGTCTCCTGGTTGCTGCGGGTGGCCGTCCACGCAGCGATCGCCGCGTCGAGCTCGTCGTGCCGGTCGAACCGGGCGGCAAGGTCCAACCCGACGAGGTCGTCCCGTCCGATCAGGCGGGCGAGAGCGTCCCACTCGGTGTCGGACCCGACCGAGATGGTCACCCAGCGGTCGGGGGTGAGGTCGCCGACCCCGCCCTTGGCCTGCACCCCGGGCGTCGACGGGTACGCACCCTGGGGAGCACGGTGGCGTGCCCGGTTGCCGATCGTCTCGTGTCGGCGCCCGGTGCGGCCGGCGTCGACGAACAGCTCACCGAGGTGCTGCATCATGTTCTCTGCCTGGGCGAACTCGATCAGCTCGCCGGTCCCGGTGCGTTCCCGCCGCCGGAGCGCCATCAGCACGGTGAACGCTGCGGCGGGCCCGGACGCCGCGTCCATGTGGTACACGGCGGCGTTCGACGTCGGGTCCATGTCGACGTAGCCACGCTGGGACGTCAGCCCGCACAGAGTCTCGAAGTGCACACCGAACCCGATGAAGTCCCGGTACGGACCCCACGTGCCCACCGACGGCATGCGGACCATGATCGCCCGTGGGTTGCGCGCATGGATCGTGTCCCAGTCGATGCCGAGCTTGTCCCACAGGCCGACGGCGTTGTTCTCCACGAGCACATCCGCGGTCTCGACGAGCCGCAGGAACGCCTCCCGCCCCTCGTCCTTCCGGAGGTCGAGCGTGATGCTGCGCTTGTTCCGCCCGTGCGCGGTGAACAGCGCGACCCGGTTCCAGGGTCGCTCACCGGGGTCGGTGTCGGGGAACCCGCCGAAGATCGGACCGATCGCCTCGGCGATCTCCTTAGGCGGCCGGGGTGCGAGTCCCCGGGTCGCCGTGGGGAACACCCACGGATTGTCGATGCGCACGATCTCCGCGCCGAGCTCGCCGAGCAGCATCGTCGCGTACGGTCCCGCCCACACCACGGTCATGTCGAGGATGCGGACCCCCTCGAGCGGCAGACGGGCGGGGGCAGGTGCAGCGGGGCGCGACGGTTCCGGCGGGCCCAGCTCGGCGCGCACCTCTTCCGTGTGCTGGCCGAGCAGCGGCGCCGGGCGGCGCAGCGCCCAGCCGTCGGCCATGCGAACGGGCGGCCCGGGCTGGCGGATCGTGCCGGTGGGGTGATCGACGTCGACGAAGAAGCCGCGTTCGGCGAAGTGCGGGTCGGTGAGGAGGTCGATCGGGTAGTTGAGCGCCGTGACCGCCCACCCGTGCGACTGTGCCTCGACCATCGCGTCCTGGCGGGTACGGGCGAGCGTGTAGCCGTACATCGCAGCGGCTGCGAGCTCGGGCAACTCCTCGTCGGCCATCGGGTTGGGGGCGGCGTAACGCTCGGCGAGGGTGTCGTCGCCGAGCGCGGACAACATGCGGGGCACCCAGTTCGGCAGGCAGGCGATCAGGGCGTACCCGTCCTCGGTCGGGTAGAAGCCGTTCGGGTACGGCCCCATGCGTGCGCCGCCCTCGCGCGGTGCATCGCGTCCGGTGTACGCCCGGTACAGCAGGTAGGTCATGCGGCGATCGATGGAACCGGCCTGCGTCTCGAGGTTCGCGACGTCGATGTGGACGCCCTCACCGCTGCGTTCCGCGGTGGTCAGCGCAGCGAGGACGGCGAGCGCGACGACGTTGCCGCACTGGTAGAGACCGAGGTTGCCGCCGAGCTTGCCGGGCTCCCGGTCGGACAGACCGGTGCTCGACATCGTCCCGCCCATCGCATACATCGTGATCTCGTCCGCGGGGAGACCCGCATACGGGCCGGTGCGACCGAAGGGCGTGACGCTGCACACGACGAGGTCGCGGCGCACGGCCCGGAGCGCGTCGACGAGGTCGTCCGGCGCGCCGGGAACGCTCGCCTCGATGACCACGTCGGCGGTCCGGGCGAGCTCGAGCACGAGCGCACGCCCCTCCGTCGTGGTCACGTCCGCGACGACGGAACGCTTGTTCAGGTTGCAATGCAGAAACGTGGCGCTCGCCTCGAGGTCCTCCACGTCGTCGGGGAACGGCCCGATCCGACGGGCGGGATCACCGGCCGGCGGTTCGACCTTGATCACCTCGGCGCCGAAGTCGGCGAGCATCTTCCCGGCGAACGGTCCGGGGATCCCGCCTGCGAGCTCTACCACCCGGATACCTGCGAGGGGCTGGTCCATGGCCGGACGATACAGTCCGGACGTGGACTTCGTTTCGCCGACTCGCTTCGTCGACAGCACGCACCCCGACGTCGTCGCCTGGGCCACCGAGGTCGTCGGCGACGCCGTCGACGACCGCACGAAGGCGGTGCGGCTCTTCTACGCGGTGCGGGACGACATCCGTTACGACCCCTACGTGGCGACCTCCGGCGAAGACCAGTACCGGGCGAGCGAGATCCTCCGCCAGGACCGCAACTGGTGCGTGCCGAAGGCGATCCTGCTGTGCGCGGGGTCACGGGCGGTGGGGGTCCCGTGCCGGCTCGGGTTCGCCGACGTGAAGAACCACCTCGCCTCACCGAAGCTGCTCGAGCAGATGGGAACCGACCTCTTCGCGTTCCACGGCTACGTGGAGTTCCGCCTCGACGACACCTGGCGCAAGGCGACCGCGGCGTTCAACATCGAGATGTGCACGCGCTTCGGCGTGAAGCCCCTCGACTTCGACGGTCTCGAGGACTCGCTCTACCACGAGTTCGACGTGGAGGGCCGCCGGCACATGGAGTACGTGAACGAGCGGGGCACCTTCGAGGACTTCCCCTACGACGAGATGGTGCGGGTCTTCACCGAGGTCTACGGCGGCCCGCCCGGCGACGTGGCCGCCGACCAGCACGACGAGCTGTTCCACGGGTGAGCTCACCCCGCGACCGCCATCTCACGATCTACGGCCGGAACCCGGTCGCCGAGGCGCTCGAGGATCCGGCGGTGCCGGTGGCGCGGGTCTTCGTCGCGGAGCGGGCGCACGGTCCGGTGATCGACCGGATCCTTGCGACCGCCCGCCGGCGCGGCGTGGCCGTCGAACGGACGAGCACCGACCGGATCGCGCTCATCGCGCGCAACGGTCGACACCACCAGGGGGTCGCCGCCGACATCGCACCCCCGGGCCTCGAACCGCTCGGCCCGTGGCTCGCCCGACGCCGTGGGCGCCTGCACCGCACGTCGGTGCTCCTCCTCGACGGCGTGCACAACCCCGCGAACGTCGGGATGATCATCCGGTCGGCGACCGCTGCGGGAGTCGACGGCGTGGTGGTCCCCGACCGCCGCACCGCCGAGCTCGGCCCGCTCGTGCTGAAGGCGTCGGCCGGGGTGGCGCTCGCGGCGACGCTGCTGCGGGTCGACGACGCCGCGACGGCGGTCCAGATGCTGCGCGACGCCCGGTTCAGCATCGTCGGCCTCGACGGCTCGGGCACGGAGTCGCTGTTCGACGCGCCGCTGCCCGACCGTGGCTGCTACGTGCTCGGCAACGAAGCCGAGGGGATCTCGGTGCCGACCGATCGGACGTTGCGGATCCCCCTCGCTGGCGGGGTCGAGTCGCTGAACGTGGCGGCGGCGGCGACGCTCATGGCCTTCGAGCTCACCCGACGCGGCGGAACCGACTGACGACCTCGACGTGGGGGGTGTGGGGGAACAGGTCGACGAGCGTGGAGTGCTCGTAGCGGTAGCCGACAGCCCCGAGCTCGACGGTGTCCCGGCCGAGAGACCCCGCGTCGCAACTCACGAGCACGATGTGCTCGGCCCCCGTCGCGGCGAGCACCGCCACTCCGGCGGCGCCGAGGCCCCGACGGGCCGGATCGGCGACGACCGCGTCGGCGGGGGTCGCGGACCAGTCCTCGACCGCCGACTCGACGACGGTCGCGTCGGGCACGTTGTGGCGGGCATCGGCCACCGACGACGGCGACCGTTCGACCGCGGTCACCTCGGCACCGAGACGACTGAACAGGCCGACCCCGCTGTACGCATCGACGAGACGTCGGACGGGGCCGAGCTCGTCCCGCACGACGGCGACGAGCGCATCGGCGCCGTCGGGACGCGACTGGAAGAACGACGCCGCCGAGACCCGGAACGTGTGGCCGTCGACGATCTCGTGGAGGTGGTCGCGGCGCACGTCCGACGGGACGCGGACCGGGTACTCGGCCGCCACGAGACGCTCGCCGGTGCGGGCAGCGACCCGCAGCACGACCTCCGTGTTGTCGCCGAAGTCCCCCTCGACGACGAGCTCCTCGAGCAACGGGTGCAGCACCGGGCAGGCGTCGAGGACGGCGAGGTCGTGGGACCGCGCGGTGCGCAGCGCCGCACGACCGTCGACCACCCCGACTCGCACGGTCGTTCGGTACCCCCACGGGTCGAGCGGCGGCCCGTCCCGGACGTCGGGGGTGACCCGGCCGATGCGTTCGAGTGCATCGGCGACGATCCTGCGCCGGAGCTCCCGCTGGGCGTCGAGGCGGACGTGGCCGAGCCCGCACCCCCCGCAGCGTTCGCACCGCGGTTCGACCCGGTCGGGTGACGGCTCGACCACGGCGACGATCTCCCCGCGGGCGAAGCGCTTGTGCTCGCTGGTGAGGGTGACGTCGACGACGTCGCCGGGGACGGCTCCCGGGACGAAGACGACCCGTCCGCCCTCGTCCCGTCCGACGCCGTCGCCGCCGACGGCGAGACCGGTGATCCGAAGCACGTGGGGAACCTACCGGCGCGGTACCTTGACCGGCGATGACCCTCGCCCCTCGCATCGTCCCCTCCGTGCTCCCCGCCGACTTCGCCCGCCTCGGCGAGGTGTGCCGCGACCTCGAGGTCGCCGGCGTCGATCGGCTGCAGTTCGACGTCATGGACGGCCGGTTCGTCCCGAACCTCACGTTCGGGCCGGACGTGATCGCCGCGGTCCGGTCCTGGACGACCGTGCCGTTCGAGGCCCACCTGATGGTCGAGGAACCCGACCTGCTGGCGCACCGCTACGTGGAGGCGGGGTGCGGGATCGTGATCGTGCACGCCGAAGCGTGTCGGCACCTGCACCGGACCCTCGGCCTGGTTCGGGAGCTCGGCGCGTCGCCGGCCGTGGCGCTGAACCCTGCGACGCCGGCCAGCGCCGTCGCCCACGTGCTCGACCTCGTCGACCTCGTGCTGGTGATGACGGTGAACCCCGGGTTCGGGGGCCAGGCCTACCTCGGGTCGATGGAACCGAAGATCGCCGAGGTCCGCTCGATGATCGACCGGTCGGGCCGCCAGATCGACCTCGAGGTCGACGGTGGGATCGCACCCGACACGATCGCCGGCGCCGCCGCACACGGGGCGGACGTGTTCATCGCCGGGAGCGCGCTGTTCCGGGACCCGGAGGGCTTCGCTCACGCGGTCACCGACCTGCGCACCCGCGCCGAGGCCGCCCGGCGGTGAGATCCCGCCGACGCCGTTCGACGCTCGGGGTCGCCCTCGTCGCCGCCGGCGTGCTCGCCTTGCCGACGGCGTGCGGTGGGGACGGGGCCGAACCGGACGCGTTCTGCGCGCAGGTTCGTCGAGTCCCGGTCATCACCGACCGCCTGCAACTCGCCACACCGGATCCGACGACCGCATCGGCGGAGCTCGTCGACGAGCTCGAACGGTTGCGGAACGCGTCGCCTCGCGCCGTCCGAGCCGACGTGGAGGTTCTGCTCGAGCTGAGCCGCGTGCTCGGCACGGCCATCACCACGACCGACGAGGCCGCTCGGGCCGACGCGCTCGCGACCCTCGAGACCCGACGGGTGGAGTGGGAGCGGGCGAGCGCGTCGGTGGTCGCCTACACGAACCGTGTCTGCGGCGTGCAGCTCGGCGGCTGACCCCGCTCGCAGACCACCGTTGCTCAGCGGTTGCGCTTGGCGCGGACCTCGTCGATGAGGCCGTACACCTTGGCCTCCTCGGCAGTGAACCAGCGGTCACGTTCGGAGTCGGTCTCGATCTGCTCGACGGTCTGACCGGTGTGGAACGCGATGCGCTCGGCGAGGAGCCGCTTGATGTACTTCATCTGCTCGGCCTGGATCGCGATGTCGGTCGCCTGCCCGCGGACCCCGCCGAGCGGCTGGTGCATCATGATGCGGGCGTGCGGGAGGGCGAACCGCTTGCCGGGGGCGCCGGCGCACAGCAGGAACTGGCCCATCGACGCCCCGAGACCCATGCACACGGTGCCCACGTCGGGCTGGATGAACTGCATGGTGTCGTAGATCGCCATGCCGGCGGTCACCGACCCGCCCGGGCTGTTGATGTAGAGCCAGATGTCCTTCTCCGGGTCCTGCGCCTCGAGGAACAGGAGCTGCGCGGTGATCCGGTTCGCGGACTCGTCGTTCACATCGGTGCCGAGCACGATGATCCGGTCCTTGAGGAGCTGGTTGAACAGGAAGGCGTCGCCGCCCATCATGGCGTCGGAGGACATGAGCCGGAAGGCTACCCTTCAGGGCACCACTGGCGGACGTGGCGGAACTGGCAGACGCACCAGGTTTAGGTCCTGGCGCCGAGAGGCGTGCGGGTTCGACTCCCGCCGTCCGCACGGGCCGATGGCCGTCGCCCCACGCTCGGACACCCCCATCACCCGCCGATCGTGTCGGTGATGGACGCGACGGTCGGGCCGAGCACGACGAGCAGCAGCGCCGGCAGCGTGCACAGCACGGTGGGGGCCAGGATCGTGACCGGCAGCCGCATCGCCCGCTCCTCGACGGTGAGCCGGCGGGCGGTCCGGAGCTCCTCGGCCTGGCTGAGCAGCGTGTCCGCCACCGGGGCACCGAGTCGGTCGGACTGCACGCGCGCGCACGAACCGGTCGAGCTCGGCGAGGAGCTCCGGCGTGAGCACGCCGCCGAAGAGCACCAAGCCGGCCACGCCGCCCGCGAGCGGGGTGCGTTCCGCTGCGAACAGCGCCCCGGCGACGAGCGCGGCGACCGACGTCGACACCACCCGGGACCGGCCGGTCGGGCGCGGTGCGGGGAGCGCTGCGTCGTCGACGGGTTCGAGGCCGAGCCGGTCGAGGAGACGCGGCTCCGGAGGGGTGCGGCGGGCCGCGAGGAGACCGAGGAGGCCGACGACCAGCAGCGAAGCCCCGATGGCGGGCACCAGCGCGTTCATCGGACGACCCCGGCGACGAGGCGGCGCATCCACACGAGGCCGACGACCTCGAGGACGCCTGCGGCGAGCAGGAAGCCACGGCCCGAGCCCGTCGTGAGCCGGTCGAACGACGCCCGGTCCAACACCGCGGTGGCGGCGACGACGGGGGGCAGGGCGGATCCGTTCGCCCGCGTGGGGCCCGTCGGGTGCAGCGAGCACGCACACCCCCGACCGTTCGTCGCGGGTGAGGCACACCTTCACGGCCGTCGTGTCGACATCGCCACCGACGAGGTCGACGAGGCTGCGCTCGGGTCGCACCCCGAGCACCGTCGCGGCGTCACCGAAGAGCGCGTCGAGGTCGACGAGCACGACGTCGTCGGGCGTGCGCTCGGCGAGGGCGACGGCGAGGTTCGCGGCGATGGTGGTCTTGCCCGACCCACCCTTCGGTGCCAGCACCACGGCGACCCGTCGGCCCACACCGCCGGAGCCGTCGACATGGGCGGCGACCCGGCTCGGTGACGCGACGGTGAGGACCTGCACATCGGGCCGTCGACTGCGCAAGTCCGCAACCAGCCCGATGGCGAGCGCAGGGTCGACGTCGACGTCGACGCAGACGGTGCTGGCGCCGAGGGCGCCGATCCGTTCGACCAGCTCGGCAACGGTGACACCGGGTTACACGACGATCGGGACGAACCGGCTCTCGGCCCCGCCGAGGGCGCGCTCTCGACCGAGCTGCACGGCGACCTCGAACAATCCGGAGGGGACCGGCACCCGGGTCGGCGCAGCGATGGTCGCCTCCGTCGCTGGCGGAGCGGCGCTCGGCTCGCCACCTCCCGACGATGCCGCCCAACCGAGCAGCAGTCCGAGTTTGAGCGCAGTACCTGCGCCGGCGAGGAGTCGTGCCTGTGTCGTTTGCAACCGTGGTCCTTCCTTGCAGTGGATGTCGTGTGAGTTGGTGGTCGATCGGCGTGGCGCTCAGCGCACGAGTCGGATGAGGCGGGCGCCGAAGTCGAATTCCGGGCCGGCGAACCCCGGGCCGCCGCCGATGAGCTCGACGGGGCGGAACTCGCCGACGATGCAGTTCGCGCTCCCCCCGGACGGGCAGGTCGTCCTCGCCGGTCCGACCGAGCCCGGGAACTTCACCCCGGTGACGGCGAAGCCCACCCAGCCACCGATGCGCAGCACACCGTTCGACCCGCTCAGGCCGTTGGAGCCAACGAAGACCGGGAGCACGATCGTCGTGCCGACCCAGTCGACCGGACTGCAGCGCCGTGGTGGTGAGGCCCCGGTAGCGACGGGCTGCCAGATCCCGAGCTCGAGGGCGATGGTGCACGTGCTGCCGTCGGGCGTGAGCCAGCCGAACCCGCCGGGGAGTGCCGCCCCGGACGAGCTCACACAGGCGCCGCTCGACGAGCTGTGGAACTCGACGGCGCGGATTCCCGGCGGGGGGAGCGTCGAACCGACGAAGCCGCCGGCGCGTTGGTACTCGCAGGGGGAGATCGCGAGCGGTGTCACCACGGCACGGCGCGGCACCCCCCACGCCACGGTCGCCGCGGCGCGCACGGTCCGACCGGTCTCGGCGTCACCTAAGATCCCGGCGAAGCGATGCGGGTCGGGTCGGCCCCGGCCGGGTTCGGGGTCGACGTGACGACCTCGAACCAGCCCGAGGCACCATGGGTCTCCACGGGCGTGGCAGCGCAGTCGCGTAGGCCGGGACCCCGTCCGCAGACGCCGTCGACGGCGGAGGCGCCATCGATCGCGTTGGCGGACGCGTAGCGGGTGGCGGTGTCGGTGACCGCGCCGCAATGACCGGCGACGCAGTCGTGCGCCACCGCGAGGGCAGCCGCGTCCGCGCCGGCCTGGAGATCGGCCTTCTCGACGGAGAGCGCTCCCACGTCGACGACGAGCGCTGCGGCGCCGATGAGTGCGACGAGTGCGGCGGCCGCCCAGAGAGCGACGGTGCCGCGGTCCTTCGAGTCGTCGGTCATCCGGGGCACGACATCACTCCGGTGGCGCGCACGGTGCGGGTGCCGAGGCCGAGGAACGGGACACCGACACCCACCCGTTCGGCGAGGGTGACGGTGGCGTCACCACCCCCCGACGCCGGACACGGCGCGAGACTGACCTGGTCGATGGTGAAGGGGGCCGAGCGGGCGACCGCAGCGGCGGCGGTCGCCGGGTCGGCCCCGAGAGCGAGCGTGCGTGCGCCGTTCCGCGCCGCCGACCGCAGCACGACCTGGGTGTCGTGCAGACGGCCGACGGCGACGGTCCCGGCGACGAGGGTGACGACGAGCGGGAGGACGATCGCGAACTCGACCATCGACGCTCCCCGCTCCGGATCGTCAGAACGGCGGGTGATGGTGGTCAGGATCTGGTTGATAAAATGGAGCGCATTCATGGGTCCGACGTACCCGACGCCTGCGCCGTCGAACCGTGCGCGATGATGACGCCGGTTCCCGGGGAGGTCCCATGGAAGAGGTCGAGCTACCGCCGCCGCCGCCGACTGGTGCCGTGATCCGCACGCCGGCGAGCGTGATCGACGTCGAGGAGGTGCAGGCGCCCGCGCCGACGCCCGGTGACCTGAACGACCAACTGCTGGGCACGAGCGTGTGGTCGGACCAACTCATCGCATCGGCGGGGATCCCGATCTACGACGTGCAGGTCATCTCCGTCGGCGGCGGGATAGGTTCGTTCGTGCTCGCCGATCACCTCCGGATCGCCGGCATGCCGACGAACGCGTTCATGGCGCTGTCGAACATCGAGACCCCGTGGCAGACCTACGAGTACCTCACGAAGGTGTCCCAGATCCCGCGACCGGAGCGACTGCGCAGTGATTCGACGGGCATGCCCGACAACATCTGGGGGTTCCCGAGCTACGCGCTGCGGGAGTCACGGCGGGAGAAGACGCTCGCCCCGCTGTGGAGCGTGCTCACCGAACCCGTCTTCACCGACTACTGGACGCCCCGCGCCGGCACGGCGTTCGAGGGCATGGCCCGCGAGGCCGCCCGTATCGGCTGGCACGGCATGGTCACGATGGGTCAGGTGCGGATGGTGCGGCGCCGTGAAGGTGGCGGCTACTTCACGATCCTCACGCCGCCGCCCGGTGCGTCGCCGACCAAGCGGATCGCCTACCGCAGCCAGTTCGTCCACCTCGCCGTCGGGTACCCGGGGTTGCGGTTCCTGTCGGATCTCCAGGCCTACCGCACCGCCTACGGCGACATCGCCCGGGTCGTGAACGCGTACGAACCGCACGAGCACGTCTACGACGGGCTCCTGCAGAAGCCCGGGCGCGTGTTGGTGCGGGGCGGTGGCATCGTGGCGTCGCGCGTGCTGCAGCGGTTGATGGAGGACCGCATGCACAAGGGTGCGCAGACGCAGATCCTCCACCTGTTCCGTACCTACATCGACGGCAAGAACGCGCAGAACGGGCCGTCGCGCCGCAAGGGCAGCATGGGGTTCGCCTACCAGGGGTTCAACTGGCCGAAGGGTGCGTGGGGCGGGCAGCTGAAGGACGCTATCGAGTCGGCGGAGGGCGCCGAACGGGCCGAGATCTACAAGAAGCTCGGCGGCACGCACACCCCTCGGCGGAAGCTCTGGCAGCAGCAGATGCGGCGTGCCGCCGGTGAGGGCTGGTACCACACGTTCCAAGGCGAGGTCACCGACGTCCGGCCCGGCGACGGTGGCGTCGTCACGACGATCCGCCAGAAGAACGGCTCCGTCCACGCGATCGAGGCGGACGTGATCATCGACTGCACCGGCCTCGAGGCCGATCTCGCCGAGTCCAGGATCCTCGCCGACCTGTTGGAGCACTCGGGCGCCGGCCGCAACCCGATGGGTCGACTCGACGTGGAACGCACCTTCGAGGTCCGGGGCACGCGCAACGGGGTCGGACGGCTCTACGCCTCGGGGGCGCCGACGCTCGGCGGCTACTACGCCGGCGTCGACTCGTTCCTCGGGCTGCAGTACGCCGCACTGCGCATCACCGACGATCTCGCCGCGCAGGGGATCGTCAAGCGGATCGGCGTCGGTCGGTCGATGAGCCAGTGGTGGAAGTGGTTCCGCCAGAAGCCGATCTGAGCGACAGGAACGACACCGATGACTCCCACCCTCTCGGGCCGCATCCAGAGCCGGATCTTCCTCGCACTGCTGATCGGTGTGCCGTGGACGATCCTGCTGACCCCGTTCCTGCCGGGCATCCGCATCGACGGCGAGGGGTTCGTCGGGTTCGGCCCCGGCATGTACCCGGTCACCTTCACCGCTCTCGGCCTCATGATCGTGCTCGGTGCGGTGGTCTGGGATCCGCTGTACCACGGGTTGCAGCAGTTCCGATGGGAACGTGACTGGCCTTCGATGTTCGCGCTCCTGACCGTGATCAACGAGGCGGTGCTGCTGTGGTTCGTGCTGTCGGCGGTGGGCGTCGACGGTGGCGGGCGGGCGCAGATGTCGACCTTCGTCGTCCACATCGCCACCACCTGGCTGCTCATGTGGCTCTTCGCGGTCGGCCCGATCCGCGTGGTGCTGCTCCGCTACCGGTTCAGCGGCGGACGGATCCTGCGCCGCTGGTGACGGTCGCCCTCGGCATGAACCGGTCGACGAGCGGCCCGGTCATCGCCGTCGTGACCAGCGCCATGACGACGGCGCCCACCTGCATCTGCGGACTGATCACCCCGGCGTTCAGCGCCACGAGCGCCACGACGAGCGGGAGCAGGCCCCGACAGTTCATGAGTACGCCGAGTGCGTTCGACTCCGACCAGGTGAGCCCGCCCACACGGCCGAACAGCAGCCCGCCCAGCCACTTCGACGCAACGGCCACGGCGACGAACGCTGCGATCCCGGGCACCCACGCCCAGGTGAGGCCGAGCTTCGTGAAGTCGGTTCGGAGACCCGAGTAGGCGAGGAAGATCGGCAGCAGGAAGGTGACGGCGACCTCGCTCAGTCGTTGGGACATCGCCGCCGCGATCACGGGGAGACGGGGCACGACCACCCCGCCGATGAACCCTCCGACGATCCCGTGGATGCCGATCCGGTCGGCCGTGTACGCCGAGGCCATGACGACGGCGACGAGCACGGCGAAGTGGTCGCCCTTGAGCGTGGTGCCCACCCGCTCGGCGGTGAACCACCGGGCGAGGAGCGGTCGGAGGACCCCGAGAGCGACGGCGAGGTACGCGATCGTGCCGACGACACGCCACACGTGCACCGAGGGCGGGGCGCTCACGGCGACGCCCCGGGCGACGCCGACGGTGAGGAACATGAGCACGGTGACGACCGCGGCGGTGGCGATGCCGACCGCACCGAACGTCGTCGACGCCACGCCCTTCTCCTGGAGGATCCGCACGGCGACCGGGAACGCGGTCACCGACAGCATCGCCCCGACCATGAGCGCGAACCCGAGCTGGGAAGGTTCCTTCTCGGTGCCGAACGCTGCGACGAAGCGTTCGTTCCACAGCACGGGGACCAGAACGAACGCCGAGGCGATCGGCACGGCGACCACGCCGAAGGACAGTGTGACGATTCCCTTGACCTTGCCGCGGAGCGCCGCCGGGTCGAGCTCGATGCCGACGAGGAACATGAACAGGATGAGGGCCAGCTGGCCGAGCAGGTTGAGGCCGGTCTGCGCCTGCGGTGGGAACAGGCAGCCGGTGATGCTGCCCGCCGCGGTACCACCGAGCGCCCGGTCGCAGGCGAGGAACGACGGCGGGGACGTCCACGTGAAGATCGTGGCGCCGAGGAGCGATGGGCCGAGCAGCACACCGGCGACGATCTCCCCGACGACCCGCGGCTGACCGACGCGGAGGGCGAGCCCGCCGACGAGTCGGGCCACGGCGAGGATGACGACCACGTCGAGCAGCACGAACGCCACGACCTGGTCGGCGGGTAGGGACGGGACCATCGCCAGCACGGGAACCCCCTCGGCCGAGGGCGTCTCCTGCGCCGTCGACGCCGCGCATCATGCCAGAGCAGGCGGTGTCGGGGTGCGGACTACGGTGCACCCATGGCTGTCGACCCACCGGACGGTGATGCCCGGGCCCACGTGGCAGGCCTCGACGAGTCGGTCCTGCGACTCGTACGGGCCGACTGGCTGCAGGGGTGTCTCCGGGTCCAGGTGGAGGCGCCGGAGCTGCGACCCGACCGGCGCACGATGTTCCGCATCGTCGGTGTCGAACCGCGCATCTGGTACGTGACGGGGATCAACGGGGTCACGACCGACACGGCATCGGCCGCAACCCTCGTGTGGACCCCGATCGTGTCGGGCACCATCGAGTTCACCCCGGGCAGCTACTGAACACCCCCGCCCGGTCGCGAGCCGGTGGCCCGCTGCGGATCAGACGCTGCAGAGCGACGTCGGGACGCCGGCGACACCCGGCCGACACCGGAAAATCGATCCCGCCTTCGCCGGATCGTCGGTGTTGTCGGCGGTGACGATGTAGAGCTCGTCGTGGTCGGCACCACCGAACGCGCAGCTCGTCACGGCCTTCGCCGGCACGGGGATCTCGTCGAGCAGGTCACCCGACGGGGAGAGCTTTGCCACCCGTCCGGGGCCGACGTGCGCGACCCACAGGTTGCCGTCGACATCGACGCAGAGGCCGTCGGGGATGCCCCGCTCGAACACGGTGCGCCCGATGTGCCGTCGGTTCGCCACGCTGCCGTCGGGGGCGAGGTCGTGCACCCAGATGCCCTTCGACGTGGAGTCGGCGTGGTAGAGCGTGCGTCCGTCCGGCGAGAACCCGATGCCGTTCGTGACCTCGATCCCCCCGTACAGCTCGGTGGCCGTACCGTCGAGCTCCACCCGGTAGGCCTCACCCGGGGTCTTCGGACCCTTCAGATCGGTGAGGTCGCTCCGGACGCTGCCGATGTAGAGGCGACCCGCAGCGTCGGGCTGGATGTCGTTCCAGTGCGTGATCGCCGGGTCGCCGTGGATGCGACGCAGCACGCCGTCGCGCCAGTGACTGATGTCGGGGCCGGACACCACGAACCCGCCGTCGGCGTGGAGTGCGAGGCCGCCCGCCATCGGACGGTCGCCGAGCACGGTCTCGACCGTGCCGTCCGCCGTCCGGCGGTGGACCGTTCCTCCGTACACGTCGGTGAACCACAAGGTTCCGTCGGCGTCGGTGCGGGGCCCTTCGACGAGGCCGAACCCCCAGGCGAGCAGCTCGAGTTCCATGTCGGTACCGTAGCGGGGGACACCGGTGGTTAACTGTCGAACGGTGACGCCGGCCCATCTCGACGACCTCGCGCTGCGTGAGTCCGCCTTCGCCTGGCTGCGACTCCAGATGCTCACGAAGGAAGGCCTCTCGCGCAACGACCTCGCACGGTTCCCCTTCGCCGGCCGTACGTTCCGCCTCACCGGCACCCAGACAGGGATCTGGAGGATCCGTGCGTCGTCGGACGCTGCGATCAGCATCCTCACCGCCTACGCGCCCGTCGGCGCTCGTCGACCCTACGACGACACCGTCGGCGCCGACGGGCTGCTGCGCTACAAGTGGCGCGGGGACGACCCGCTCCTCGCCGACAACGTCTGGCTCCGCCGCGCGATGGAACGACAACTGCCGCTGATCTGGTTCATCGGGATCGGCTACGCCCCCGGCTCGAAGATCCAGCTCTTCCGACCCGAGTTCCCGGTGTACCTGACGGCCGAGGAACCCGAGCGTCGACAGTTCGTCGTCGCCGTCGACGGGCAGGAAGCCGCTCCCGCCGGTGCCGACGCGCACGTCATCGACATCACGAGGAAGTACAACGAGCGCATCGCCCGCGTCCGGGTGCACCAGCCGATGTTCCGGTCCGCGGTGCTCGCCGCATACGAGCGGCGCTGCGCCGTCTGCCGGCTGCCCTTCGCCGAACTCCTCGACGCCGCCCACATCAAGAGCGACGCCGAGGGCGGGGCGGCGCGTGTCTCCAACGGCCTCGCCCTGTGCAAGATCCACCACGGGGCGTTCGATTCGAACATCATCGGCATCGCGCCGGACTTCGTCGTGCACGTCCGGGAGTCCGTGCTCGCAACCGTCGACGGCCCGACGCTCCAGCACGCGATCAAGGAGATGGCGGGGCAACGTCTTCGTCAGGTTCCGGACCGGCGATCGGAACGACCGGACCGCGAGCTCCTCGCCGAACGGTTCGAACGCTTCAGGAATGCGTCGTGATGAGGCCGCCCGCGCTCACTCCACGCGCAGGCCCGTGATCGCGCGGGCGATGACGAGCTGTTGGATCTGCTCGGTGCCCTCGAAGATGTCGTAGACCTTCGCATCGCGGTGCCAGCGTTCGACCGGGTGGTCCTTCACGAAGCCGGCGCCGCCGAGGACCTGCATCGCCCGTTCCGTCGCCCACACCGCCACCCGACCGGCCTTCAGCTTCGACATGGAGCCTTCGCCGCCACGGAGTCCACCGTTGTTCGCCTGCCACGCCGCCCGCCACACGAGCAGCCGGGCGGCATCGATCTCCGTCGCCATGTCGGCGAGCAGGAACGCCACCGCCTGGTGTTCGGCGATGGCCTTGCCGAACGTCCGCCGCTCGAGCGCGTAGTCGCGGGCGTACTCGAACGCCGCCCGCGCGATACCGAGCGCCTGCGCGGCGACCGCCGGCCGGGTCGCCTCGAACGTCGCCATCGCCGGCTGTCGCTCCCCGGTCCGAGCGGCGTCGCGCGCTCGACCGAGTTTCTCCTCGAGTCGTTCCCTGCCACCGAGCAGGCACCGCTCGGGCACGCGAACGTCGTCGAGGACCACTTCGGCGGTGTGGCTCGCCCGGATGCCGGACTTCCGATACTTCTGCCCCATCGACAACCCGGGCGTGCCCGGCGGCACGACGAAGGCGGCCTGACCGCGCGCCCCGAGGGCGGGGTCGACGGTTGCGACGACGACGTGCACATCCGCGATCCCGCCGTTGGTGATCCAGGCCTTCGTCCCCGTCAGCACCCAGTCGCCGGTCGCCTCGTCGAACGTCGCCCGGGTCCGCAGCGACGACACGTCGGAGCCGGCATCCGCCTCCGACACGCAGAACGCTCCGAGGCGGGGGTCGTCCGCGGTCCCGTAGCACTGCGGCAACCACTCGCCGAGCTGCTCGGGCGTCCCGGCGCCGGCGATCGCCGCAGCGGCGAGCCCGGACCCGAGGATCGCGAGCCCGATGCCCGCATCGCCCCAGAACAGCTCCTCGGTGACGACGGGCAGGGTCAGCCCCGTCGGGTCGAACGACGCGTTCGCGACGAAGTCGAGCGAGTAGAGCCCGATCCGGGCGGCCTCCTGCACGACCGGCCAGGGGAACTCCTCACGGTCGTCCCACTCCGCCGCGACCGGTCGCACGACGTTCGCAGCGAAGTCGTGCACCCAACTCTGGAGTTGCCGCTGGTCGTCGGAGAGCGCGAGCGAGAAGCCGATCATGACTGCCACCTCCGACGGGGGACGGATAGGGTCACGCTACCCGTGGGAAGGACACCACATGACCGCTGAGCAGGCCGCACCGGCCGCCGCCGGACCGGTCGGCGGGATCACCCGGCGACAGCTCTACTGGCTCCTCGGAGGCCTCATCATCGGCCTGTTCCTGGCCGCGACCGAACAGAGCGTCGTCGCGACCGCACTCCCCACGATCGCCGGCGAGCTCGGCGGTGCGAACCGCATCGCCGCGGTCGTCTCCGCCTACCTGCTCACCTCGACGGTCGTCACCCCGCTCTACGGCAAGCTCTCCGACCTCTACGGCCGACGCATCGTGTACCAGGCGTCGATCGCGATCTTCATCGTCGGCTCCGCGCTCTGCGGCCTCGCCCATACCATGGACCAGCTCATCGCCGCCCGGGTCGTGCAGGGCGCCGGCGGCGGCGGCCTCATGTCGCTCGCGTTCGTGATCATCGGCGACGTCCTCTCCCCGCGTGAGCGGGGGCGCTACATCGGTGTGTTCACCGGAGCGTTCGCGTTCTCCTCGGTCACCGGCCCGCTGTGGGGTGGCCTGCTCGTCGACACGGTCGGCTGGCGCTGGATCTTCCTCGTCATCGTGCCCGCCGGACTCATCGGTCTCGCCGTGACCTCCGTCGGCCTCCGCCTCCCCTTCGCCGTGCGCAAGCGGCCGATCGACTGGGCCGGGGCGCTCCTGCTCGTCACCGCGTCGAGCGCGCTCATCCTCGTGCCCATCTGGGGTGAGAGCGGTGCCGGGTGGACGTCCCCCCGGGTCACGATCGTCGGGGTCGTCGGCGTCGTGCTCACGGTGCTCTTCGTGCTCCGCGAGCGGGTCGCCGAGGAGCCGATCCTGCCGCTGCGGCTCTTCACCGACCGGACCGTGTCCGCAACGTTCGTCATGGGCTTTCTGCTCATGGCGGCCCTCATCTCGGTGTCGACCCTCATGCCGCTGTTCCTGCAGATCGCCAAGGGGGTCTCGGCGACGTCGTCGGGGCTGCGAATGGTCCCCCAGACGATCGGCATCACCCTCACCGCGACGATCACCGGCAACATCGTGAGCCGCGTCGGTCGCTACAAGTGGTCGATGCTCGCCGGCCCGGCCATCGCAGCCGTCGGGGTGGGTCTGCTGTCCACCATCGACGCCGCCACCGGGTTCCCCGAGCTCGCCGTCTACCTCGTGCTCCTCGGCGTCGGCCTCGGCATGGTCTTCCCGAACATGACCCTCGCCGTGCAGAACGTCGTGTCGATGGCCGACCTCGGCGTCGGCACCACCACGGCGAACTTCTTCCGGAACATGGGAGCCACCTTCGGTGCCGCGGTCGCCGGGGCGGTCGTGAACGCCCGGCTCGGCAGCGAGCTCGCCGAGCGCGTCGAGGCCGAACGGCTCGCGTCCTTCGGCGGCGCCGAAGGTCTCCTGCGATCCCCGAAGGTGGTGCGTGACCTGCCGACCGATCTGCACGACGCCGTCGGCGAATCGGTCACCGTGGCGGTGACCTCCACGTTCCGGTGGGCGGTCCCCGTCATGCTGCTGCTCATCGTGCTCGCGCTCCTCGTCCGCGAGGCGCCGCTGCGCACCATGTCCGCCATGCAGTCCCAGCAGGCCCCGCCGGAGTAGGCGACCCGCCGGCCGACCGTCCGCTACACCCGGCGGAGGGTTGCGCCGTCGGCACCGTCCTCGACGATCCAGCCGAGGGCACGCAGCTCGTCGCGCAGACGGTCCGACTCGGCGAAGTCCTTCGCGGCACGAGCCGTGCGACGGGCTTCGGCGAGCGCCAGCACCCGGACGTCGGGCGGCGACACGTCACGCTCGCGCAACTCGAGGCCGACCGCCGCGCACATCGACCGCACGGCGGCGGCGAGAGGACCGACAGTCGAGTCGTCCTCGAGGTCGAGCGCGGCGTTGGCCTGACGGATCGTGCGGAACATCACGTCGAGCCCACCGGGGGTGTTGAGATCGTCGTCCATCGCCGTGCGGAACGCGTCGAGCGTCGCCGGGTCGGCGGCCACACCGTCATCCGCGAAGTCGGCGGTCCGCCGCGCGAACGCGTCGAGGCGGTCGAGCTGACGTTCCGCATCGGCCACGGTCGCCTCGGTCACCTCGAGCGGTGACCGGTAGTGCGAACGCAACACGAGCAGCCGATAGGCGCGGGCGTCGTGACGATCGATCAGGTCCAAGAGGTTCGTGAAGTTGCCGAGCGACTTCGACATCTTCTCCCCGCCCACCTCGACGAACCCGTTGTGCATCCAGTGGTGCGCGAACTCTCGGCCGCAGGCGATGGCCTGGGCGCGCTCGTTCTCGTGATGCGGGAACGCGAGGTCCTGCCCGCCGCCGTGGAGGTCGAAACCTTCGCCGAGCAGATCGAGCGACATGACGACGCACTCGGTGTGCCAGCCCGGGCGACCATCGCCCCACGGCGAGGGCCACGTCGGCTCACCGGGCTTCGCGAGCTTCCACAGCACGAAATCGGTCGGGTTCCGCTTGTCCTCGAGCGCCTCCACGCGGGCGCCCGCCTGCAGCGAGTCGAGGGACTGCCGGGCGAGCAGGCCGTAGCCCTCGACCTGGTGGGTGTCGAGGTACACGCCGTCGGCCAGCACGTAGGCCTTGCCGTCGGCCACGAGACCGTCGACGAGCTCGACCATCCGGTCGACGAACTCCGTCGCCCGGGGGGCGACCGTCGGCCGCTTCACGCCGATCGCGTCCATCGCCTTCCACCAGATCGCCTCGCACCGCACGGCGATCTGCGCAGGGTCGCGTCCCTCCTGCTGGCCGCGCTCGATGATCTTGTCGTCGATGTCGGTGATGTTCGACACGTAACGCACGTCGAACCCCGACCACTCGAGGTAGCGGCGCAGCACGTCGAACACGAGCGAGAACCGGCCGTGGCCGAGGTGCGGCGGGCCGTACACCGTCGGCCCGCACACGTACATCGACACCTTCTGCGGTTCACGGGTCCGGAACGGGACCACCTGGCCAACGGCGGTGTCGAAGAGGTGCAGCACGGCCCGAAGGCTACCCGCACCGGTTCTGGCATCGGGCCGGTCGGCGGGTACCCTCTGGCCCACTATGGCTACTGCCGGACGCCCCCGATCGGTCCCCGACAAGCCGTCCCTCGACGGCCTCGAAGCCCGCTGGGACGAGACCTGGGAGCGCGACGGCACGTACCGGTTCGCCGGCGCGTCGACCCGGGACGACGTGTACGCCATCGACACCCCGCCCCCGACGGTGTCCGGGTCGCTGCACGTCGGCCACGTGTTCAGCTACACCCACACCGACACGATCGCCCGCTATCAGCGGATGCGCGGCAAGACCGTCTTCTATCCGATGGGCTGGGACGACAACGGGCTGCCGACCGAGCGTCGGGTGCAGAACCACTTCGGTGTGCGCTGCGACCCCTCCCTCCCCTACGACCCCACCTTCGAGCCGCCGACCGAGCCGCCGAAGGACCAGATCCCGGTCTCGCGGCCGAACTTCATCGAACTGTGCGAACGGCTCACCACCGAGGACGAGCGGGCCTTCGAAGCGTTGTTCCGCCGGCTCGGCCTCTCCGTCGACTGGCACCACCTCTACGCCACCATCGACGAGCGCAGCCGTCGGGCCTCGCAGCGGGCGTTCCTGCGCAACCTCGCCCGGGGCGAGGCCTACCAGCAGGAAGCCCCCACGCTGTGGGACGTCGACTTCCGCACCGCCGTCGCGCAGGCCGAGCTCGAGGATCGCGACCAGCCCGGCGCCTACCACACCCTCGCGTTCGCCCGGACCGACGGCAGCGGGGACATCCGGATCGACACGACCCGCCCCGAGCTGCTGCCCGCCTGCGTCGCCCTCGTCGCCCACCCCGACGACGCCCGCTACCAGCCGCTCTTCGGCACGAGTGTGCGCACCCCCGTGTTCGGCGTCGACGTGCCCGTGCTCGCCCACCCCCTCGCCGACCCCGAGAAGGGCACCGGCATTGCGATGATCTGCACGTTCGGTGACACCACCGACGTGATCTGGTGGCGTGAGCTCGCGCTGCCGGCCCGGCCCGTCGTCGGTCACGACGGTCGCATCCTCGCCGAGGTCCCGACGTGGATCACCGACGAGGCGGGCCGTGCGGCGTACTCGGCGCTCGCCGGCAAGACCGTGAAGTCGGCGCAGACGGCCGTCGTGGAAGCGGCACGCGACTCGGGAGCCCTCATCGGCGACCCGCGACCGATCACCCACCCGGTGAAGTTCTTCGAGAAGGGAAGCCGCCCGCTCGAGATCGTGACGACCCGCCAGTGGTACATCCGCAACGGCGGCCGCGACGCGGATCTTCGCGACGCGCTCATCGACCGGGGTCGCTCGCTGCGCTGGCACCCCGACCACATGCGTCACCGCTACGAGAACTGGGTCGCCGGCCTCAACGGCGACTGGCTGATCTCCCGGCAGCGGTTCTTCGGCGTGCCCGTCCCCTTGTGGTACCCCCTCCACGCCGACGGCAGCGTCGACCACGACCACCCGATCGCCCCCGCCGAGGCGGACCTCCCCATCGACCCCTCGACCGACGTGCCGCCCGGCTACGTCGCCGACCAGCGGGGCGTCCCCGGCGGGTTCGCCGGCGACCCCGACGTGATGGACACCTGGGCAACGTCGTCGCTCACCCCCCAGATCGCCGGCCGATGGGAGGACGACCCCGACCTGTTCGCCCTCGTGTTCCCGATGGACCTGCGTCCCCAGGGGCACGACATCATCCGCACGTGGCTCTTCTCCACCGTGGTGCGCGCCCACGCGGAGCACAGCAGCCTCCCCTGGACCGACGCCGCGCTGTCGGGCTGGATCCTCGATCCCGACCGCAAGAAGATGTCGAAGTCGAAGGGCAACGTCGTCACGCCGATGCACCTGTTCGACCAGTACGGCGCCGACGCCGTGCGCTACTGGTCGGCCTCCGCCCGTCCCGGCACCGACACCGCCTTCGACGAAGGCCAGATGAAGATCGGCCGTCGGCTCGCCATCAAGCTGCTGAACGCGTCGAAGTTCGCGCTCGGCCTCGGCGGCGCCGACGCCCCGCCCACGAGCCTCGACGACATCACCGCCCCGCTCGACAAGGCGCTCCTCGTCCGTCTCGCCGCTCTCGTCGACGATGCCACCGCGGCATTCGACGGCTACGACTACGCCCGAGCGCTCGAACGCACCGAAGCGTTCTTCTGGGACTTCTGCGACAACTACCTCGAGCTCGTCAAGGGTCGCGCCTACGCCACGCAGGGGCCCGACGCGGCTGCGTCGGCCCGCGCCGCGCTCGAGGTCGCCCTCGACACGTTGCTCCGCCTGTTCGCCCCGTTCCTCCCCTTCGCCACCGAAGAGGTGTGGTCGTGGTGGAAGGACGGGTCCGTGCACCGGGCGGCGTGGCCGTCGGGGACCGACGTGCGTGCCGCCGCCGGCGCAGACGCCGACCCCGACGTCTACCGCACGGCGTGCGAGGTCACCTCGGCGATCCGTCGCACGAAGACCGAGGCGAAGAAGTCGATGCGGGCACCCGCCGCACTCGTCGTCGTCCTGGCCACCGCCACCGAGATCGCCGCGGTCGAGGCCGCCCGCTCCGACCTCATGGAGTCCTCCGGCATCGCCGAGCTGCGCACGGGCGCTGCCGAGGAGCTCGCCGTCGCCGTCACCCTCGCCGAGGACTGACCGGCCCGGCCGCTCTCAGCGGTTCGCCTGCGAACGGTTGCCGACCCGGCGGATCTCGCTGTTCGGCACGTGCCACACGGTGCCGTCCTCGTCGCGGATCCGCACGCGACGCAGCGACATCGCCTCGACGACCCCCGTCGCCGCACCGACGTCGACAAGGTCGCCGACCCCGAGCTGGTCCTCGAGCAGCAGGAACGCACCGGACACGTAGTCCTTCACGAGCGTCTGCGCGCCGAAGCCGATCGCGAGACCGACGACACCGGCCGAGGCGAGCAGCGGCGCCAGGTTCACCCCGAGCTCACCGAGCGCGGCGAAGGAGGCGAAGAGCACGACGAACCCGGTGACCGCGCCGACGGCAACCTGCGCGAGCGTGCCCTTCCGGCTCACGAGGCGCTGCCGCTGCGCCGCCGCGTCCGCTCCCGTCACCTCCTCGGACTGGGCGGCCTCCCACCGGCCGAGCGCCCGACCGAGGACACCTCGCAGCACTCGCTGTGCCACGAAGGCGACGACCACGATCACCGCCACGCGCAACGGGGTGCCCATCGCCCAGTCGACGAGGCCCGCCACGCTGTCGCTCGCTCCGGCGTCGACGAGCGCCGAGCACAGCGCCGTCGGCCGGTTCACGCAGGTCACCGCCGCCATGATCCCCGTCGCCATAGCGCCGACGCTACCGCCCACCGCCGCACCCCGGGCGACCAGCTAGCGTTCCCCGGGCACCGCAGGACGACACCCGGGGGGAACGATGTCCACGCCCAGCTTCACCGATCTCGAGTTCAGCATCGGCGACGACTACGTCGCCACCGTCGAGATCGCCCGACCGCCGCACAACTACTTCGACCATGCCCTCATCGGGTCGCTCGCCGACGCGTTCACCTTCTGCGACGGCGACGACCGCGTGCGTGCCATCGTGCTGTGCGCGCAGGGCAAGTCGTTCTGCGCAGGGGCGAACTTCAACGCCCCCCGGGACGGCCAGACCCAACCCGGCAACCTCTACCGCGAGGCCGTGAAGCTCTTCGAGACGAAGACCCCCGTCGTGGCTGCCGTGCAAGGCGCAGCGATCGGTGGTGGCCTCGGCGTGGCCCTCATGCCGGACTTCCGCATCGCGAGCCCCGAGGCCCGCTTCGCAGCGAACTTCGCCCGCCTCGGGTTCCACCAGGGGTTCGGCCTGTCGGTCACCCTGCCGGGCATCGTCGGCCAGCAGGTCGCCCTCGACATGCTCTACACCGGGCGTCGTCTCAACGGTGAGGAAGCCCTCCAGGTGGGCCTGTGCGACCGGCTCGTCCCCGCCGAGGACCTGCGCGCCGAGGCGCACGCGTTCGCCCTCGAGATCGCCCGCTCCGCCCCGCTTGCGGTGCGCTCGATCCGCCAGACCATGCGCGGCGACCTCGCCGCCAAGGTGAAGGCGGCCACCGATCATGAACTCGCCGAGCAGGACCGTCTCCGGTCGACGGAGGACTTCAAGGAAGGCGTGAAGGCGACGGCAGAGCGTCGCCTTCCCGACTTCAAGGGGCGCTAGGCCCGAACGGCGCAGGGCGCCGGGCGGTCAGCCCTTGCGGCGGCCGTACCGGCGCTCGAAGCGCTCGACACGACCTGCGGTGTCGACGATCGTCATCGTGCCCGTGAAGAACGGGTGGCTGCGATGGCTGATCTCGACCTTGGCGAGAGGGTACGTGTTGCCGTCCTCCCACACCGTCGTGTCGTTGGTCTGCACCGTCGAGCGGGTGATGAAGGAGTAGTTGGCCTGCGTGTCGAGAAACACGACCGGGCGGTACTCGGGATGGATGTCCTTCTTCATGGCGACCCTCGCACTTCAGCTGCAGCGGCCTATCAGTATGCCCGGTCCACCGGCGCGATCCGAAACCGCGGGCCGGGTAGCGTGTCCGACGTGACGGACACCCTCACCCCGACCCCGGTGCAGGACCCCGAGCTCACCGACGGTGAGGAGGGCGACCACGACCGGTACTCGCACTACGTGCGCAAGTCCGACATGATGCGCGCGGCGGTCGAGGGCGTCCCGGCGACGGCGTTGTGCGGCAAGAAGTGGATCCCCAACCGCGACCCGGAGCGCTACCCCGTGTGCGCCACGTGCAAGGAGATCTACGACGCACTCAAGGCCGCCGGCCGCTGAGCGGGAGTCCGACGTGCACCGCACCGCCATCGCGCACATCTCGGGTCCGGACCGCCCCGGCGTGCTCGCCGCACTCATGGACGTACTCGGCCGCCAAGGCGCCGACGTCCTCGACGTCGAACAGATCACGATCCGCGGGCGGCTGCTCCTCAGCGTCGCCCTCCGCATCCCCGATGCCCAGGACCCCTTCAAGGAGCTCCTCTACTACGGCTGGGAACACGGGCTCCAGGTCGACTTCCAACTCGTGGACGACGGTGGCGACGTCACCCTCGTCGGCGGCCAGCGCCATGCCATCACCCTTCTCGGCGCCGAGCTCGGACCGGCGGCGTTCGGCGCCGCGGCCGGTGCGGTCGCCGCCTGTGGCGCCAACATCGACCGCATCACCTGCCTCGCCCACTACCCCGTCGAGGCCTACGAGCTGATCGTCTCCTCCACCGACATCGCCCCGATCCGGGCCGGACTCGTCGCCGCGTCACGCACCCACCGCTTCGACGTGGCCGTGCAGCGCGAAGGCCTCGGGCGGCGGGCGCTGCGCCTCGTCGCGCTCGACGTCGACTCGACGCTCATCCAGGACGAGGTCATCGAGCTCCTCGCCGACGCGTGCGGCTGTCGCGAGGAGGTCGCGGCGGTGACCGCCCGGGCGATGGCCGGGGAGCTCGACTTCGAGGAATCGCTCCGTGCCCGGGTCGCGCTCCTCGCCGGACTCGATGCAGGGGTCATCGAGGAGGCACGCGCCCGCCTGCGTCTCACGCCGGGGGCGCGCACCTTCGTGCGCACGCTGCAGCGACTCGGGTTCCGCACGATGATCGTGTCCGGTGGGTTCACCCCCTTCACCGACCACCTGCGCAACGAGCTCGGCATCGACCACGCGTACGCGAACGAGCTCGAGATCCTCGACGGCCGTCTCACCGGGCGGGTCGTCGGACCCGTCGTCGACCGCCGCCGCAAGGCCGCGATCCTGCGGGAGGTCGCCGCGGCCGAGGGCATCGATCTCGCCCAGACCGTCGCCGTCGGCGACGGCGCCAACGACCTCGAGATGCTCGCCGCCGCCGGGCTCGGCATCGCGTTCAACGCGAAGCCGGTCGTGCAGGACGCCGCCGACACAAGCGTGAGCGTCCCCTACCTCGACGCGATCCTGTTCGTGCTCGGCATCCGTCGTGGCGACGTCGTCGCCGCCGACCTCGCGGAACCCACCGGCAACTAGGGTCCGCGCCCATGGCGGGACGCATCACCACCGAGGTCGACGGCCACATCGGCTGGCTCGTCGTCGATCAGCCCGAACGGCGCAACGCCGTCTCCCTCGAGATGTGGCAGCAGCTCCCCGACGCCGCCGCCCGCCTCGACGCGGACGACGCCGTGCGGGTCGTCGTGGTGCGCGGCGCCGGCGAGGAGGCGTTCGTCGCCGGCGCCGACATCAGCCAGTTCGAGGCCCGTCGCACCGGGGACGGCGCCGCCGCCTACGAGGCCGCCACCACCGCCGGGTACGGCGCGCTCGCCGCGATCACAAAGCCGACGATCGCGATGATCCACGGGCCCTGCGTCGGCGGCGGCCTCGCCATCGCCCTCACCGCCGACCTTCGGATCACCGCCGACGACGGTCGGTTCGCGATCCCCGCCGCCAAACTCGGACTCGGGTACGGCATCAACGGCATCGAGACGCTCGAACGCCTCGTCGGCCCGTCGCGCACCAAGGAGATCTTCTTCACCGCCCGGCTCTTCGACGCCGTCGAGGCGCACGCCATGGGGCTCGTGAACGCCGTGCACCCCAAGGCCGACCTCGAGGACGCCGTGCGCGGCATCGCCGCGCAGATCGCCCGGAACGCCCCCCTCACCGTCCGCTCGGTGAAGTACCTCACCGGGCAGGTGCTCCGACCACGCGCCGAACGCGACGACGCCGGGATCCGGGCGTCCGTCGACGGGTGCTTCGCGAGCGAGGACTACCGGGAAGGGGTGCGTGCCTTCCTCGAGAAGCGCCGCCCCGAGTTCCGGGGACGCTGACCGAACGGCCGGTTAGGGTGCCCGACATGGCATCAGGACCCCTCGCAGGAATCAAGGTCGTCGAACTCGCCGGCATCGGCCCCGGCCCCATGTGCGCGATGTTGCTCGCCGACCTCGGCGCCGAGGTGATCCGGGTCGACCGCACCGAGTCGGTCGACCTCGGCATCAGCCACGCACGGCAGTTCAACGTATTGAACCGCGGACGCCGGTCCGCAGCGGTCGACCTGAAGAACCCCGAAGGCGTGCAGACCGTGCTCCGCCTCGTCGAGGGCGCCGACGCGCTCATCGAAGGGTTCCGTCCCGGCGTGATGGAGAAGCTCGGTCTCGGACCCGACGTCTGCCTCGCCCGCAACCCGCGCCTCGTCTACGGCCGCATGACCGGATGGGGTCAGGACGGCCCCTACGCGAAGACCGCCGGCCACGACATCAACTACATCGCCCTCACCGGCGCACTCGCCGCGATCGGCACCCACGGCGGCCCGCCCGTCCCGCCGCTCAACCTCGTCGGGGACTTCGGCGGTGGCGCCCTCTACCTGGCGTTCGGCCTGTGCGCGGGCATCATCAACGCCCGCGCCACCGGCACCGGCCAGGTCGTCGATGCGGCGATGGTCGACGGTGCCGCCTCGCTGATGACCGCGATCTACGGCATGTACGCCGCCGGCGGGTGGACGCTCGAGCGAGGCACCAACATCCTCGACAGCGGCGCCCACTACTACGGCACCTTCGAATGCTCGGACGGCAAGTTCGTGTCCATCGGCTCGATCGAGGGCAAGTTCTACGAGGAGCTCGAGCAGACGCTCGGCGTGACCCTCGAGGGCCGTCTCGACCCGGCCGACTGGCCGGCCCACCGCGACGTCGTCGCCGCCCGGTTCCGCACCCGCACCCGCGACGAGTGGTGCGCGGTGATGGAGGGAACCGACATCTGCTTCGCCCCTGTGCTCGACATGGACGAGGCACCGAAGCACGCGCACATGGCGGCACGTGGCACCTTCGTCGAGATCGACGGGGTCGTGCAGCCGGGCCCGGCACCGCGGTTCAGCGCCACCCCCGGTGGCGTGCAGCGTGGCCCCTCCGACCCGGGGCAGCACACCGACGAGGTGCTCGGCGACTGGGGGTTCAGCGCTGCGGAACTCGCCGGACTGCGCTCGTCCGGCGCGATCGCCTGACGAACTAGCGGGACAGCGGTTCGTTCAACTCGATGAGGTTCCCGGCGGGGTCGCGCAGGAACGACTGCCGGCCGCCGTCGGGGACCTGGATCGGGTCGCTGACCTTCACCCCGGCGGCACCGAGCTCGGCGCGCGCCGCGTCGAGGTCGGCGACCCTGAACGCGAAGTGCTGCCCCTTCGGGGCGACCCAGTCCTCGACCTCGAGCAGGTGGATCTCGCGGTCGTCGGGCGTGCGCAGCCAGTGCCCGGGGAACCCGAGGTCGGGCCGGGGGATCTCGGCGAGCCCGAGCACGTCGACGTAGAACCGGCACGCCGCCGCGGCGTCGCGCACGTTGAGGGAGATGTGGTGCACACCACCGAGCTCGACCATGCGCGGAGGCTACCCCGGAGGGGGCGGGATCGGGGTCGGGTCGACGAACCGGCGCACGACGTTCGCGGTGATCCGGGCGATGTCGTTGTCGTAGAGCTCCCCCGATCGTCCACGCGTCGCGAGTGCCCCGAACCACGAGATCGACCCGGTGGAGAACACCGCACCACCGTTCGGCGTCTCGAAGAACACCAGATCGGCGCGCACCGCCGGGTCCTCGGGGCCGGGCACCACGGTCGCGTGGTACTCCTCCTTCGTGCGCAGCATCGCCGCGCTGTGGTCCTCCGACGACGCGAGCACGACGACGTGGTGGGGTGATCCGAGCGCGAGGTCGAAGCGGTCGATCTCCTGACCGGCCGCACCGCCGCCGACGCCGTGGTCGCCGACGATCTCCTGGTCCTCCACGCCCTCGAAGATCCACGCCGCCCGACCGTCGTGGCTCTCCGCGCTGCGGCGGTAGTGGCTCGCCCGGTCGAAGCCCTGCGCCGCGAACCCGATGCCGACGAGACGGTTCGGCGCCCGGCCGAGCCGACGCCAGAGCCCGCCGTACTCCCCGCCGTGGGCGTGGTAGTACTCGCCGGGTTCAGCGATCCACGCCCGCGTGCCGTCCTCCGCCCGACGGATCTCCATGATCCAGGGCTCCTCCTCGCTCCAGGAGACCCGCCAGTAGAAGCCGTTGCCGCCGAGGTACACGAACCGCCCACCGGTTGCGGTGAACGCCTCGAACGCATCGAGCATCGCCGTCGACGTGTACTCCGGATGGCTCCCGGTGACCACGCACCGGTACCGGCCGAGCAGCGCGACACCCTCGCGGTGCACGTCGTCGTCGGTGATGACGTCGTAGGGGATCCCGAGGTGTTCGAGGAACGCGACGATGTTCGTGTCGGCGGTGAACGCCCACCCGTCCGCCCCGGGCTTCATGTTCATGACCGGGCGACGCCGCGACGACAGCATCACCCCGGACCCGTCGTCGTGGTACTCGTACATCGAGTGCCCGCACTCCGGGTGTTGCTTCAGGTACTCGATCTCGGGCCGGTGGTGGTCACGCGGGGCGAAGAAGTCCGACCCGTCGATCGTCATTCGGTGGTTCGCGTAGGCGTAGTAGGTGGCCGTCGGGACCAGGAACGCGAGCGCCGCGTGCGGACCGTCCGCAGGCGGGCGCACGAAGAACGGCGTGCGGTCCACGTTCCCGTCCGGGCCGGTCGTCTCGAACACGTAGACACCCGACCGGGCGTTCCGGGGCACCGTCACCGTGGCGTCGGGCTCCCAACCGGCGTCGACGAGGTCGTCACGGTGGAAGTGGATCGCGGCGTACTGCTCCGGCTTGTCGGACCAACGTTGCGTCGAGCCGTCCCAGGACGACGACGTGACGGCCCGGGCCGGGCCGCCGACCGTGCGACCGTGCAGGCCGTGCGGACCGACGTCGACGACCCGCGTCGACCCGATGCCGACGGCGAAGTCCCAGCGCGCCTGCACCCTCGACCCGTCGGCGCAGGTCACCGACAGCGCAGGGGCCTCGATCCGACCGTCGTAGGGGGCGGCGTGGTGGCCGTCGGCCGCCCAGGCCGCCATGCGCAACACGTCCGGACTCCCAATCGATCCCGGTGGCGGAGCGACCGTCGCGGTCGCCGACCCGGCATGCACCGACAGCGCATCGCCCGGCGCACGGGTCGGCAGCGGGGTCTGCACCACCGTGACCGTGCCGGTCGCACCGTCCCAGCGGGCGGTCACGTCGAACCAGCGGCGCGGCACCACCAGCACACCCGTCGACACGACCGTGGCGCCGATACGCAACGCGCACGCGCCCGCGTCGTCGAGCTGCAGGGCGAACCCCGTGCCGGAGGACGCATCGAAGGATCCGAGCAACGCCTGGGCACCGTCGCCGGGACGGGTCGCGTAGATCCGCGCGGTGACCTCGAAGCCGGTGGCGGTCGCCATGCGGTCGGCGAGCGCGGCAGGCACGTCGACGACAACGAAGGAACCGGGGCGCAGCGGCTGGTCCCGGCCTTGGAACGGCGGCGGGACCTCGAAGGTCGTGTCCTCCGTCCGGTAGCCCGGTCCCTTCGAGGACGGGTCGCCGCACAGGAGCCGGGCGACCCGGACCGTGCACGTCCCCGGCACGTGGGACCGGATCATGAGCGCGACCCGGTCCCCCGATTCGACGACGAGCGGATCGCAGTACCCGACGATGGTGGTGGCGTTGCTCACCCCGCGGTTCTACCGCACCCCCCGGTCACGCGCAGCGGCATGGTCGCTACCGTGGCGGAGATGTCCGCGAGCACCCCCGACGAACCGACCCCGCTCGAGGTGCGCCTCGACGGACGCCGACACACCGGCCTCGACTGGGGCGGCAGTGGGCGGGACCTCGTGCTGCTCCACCCGAACGGGTTCGGCGCCGGCGTGTTCGACCCGCTCGCCCGGCTGCTGCGCACCCGTCACCGGGTGGTCGGCCTCGACCTCGGCGGGCAGGGACAAGCCGACCCGCCGCCCGACCTCGCCGCCTTCCGCATGCTCGACACCGCCGACGAGGTCCTCGCCGTGCTCGACGCGCTCGACGTCCGACCGCCATACCTGCTCCTCGGCCACTCCCTCGGCGGGGTGATCGCGACCCTCGTCGACCGCGCCGCCCCGGGCGCCGTCGAACGGCTCGTGCTCTGCGAACCGGTGATCTTCCCCCGCGACCTCGATCGGCCCCCTTCCACGATGGCCGACGGCGCACGACGTCGTCGCGCGATCTGGCCCTCGATCGACGCGATGCGGGAGCGCTACCGCGAGGCCGGCCCGCTCGCGGATCTCGACCCGCGTGCGCTCGACGGCTACCTGCGGCACGGCACGGTGACGCTGCCGACCGGCGAGATCGCGCTCGCCACACCACCCGAGATCGAGGCGTTGATCTTCGAGATCACCCAGAGCGAGCGGGGCGGGTACCCGGCATGGGACCACCTGCCCGCCCTCGAAGGGCGGGCGACGATCATCTCCGGCACCACCACGAACCTCCCCGACGACCTGTTCGCACGACAGGCCGAACGCGCCCGGGTCCCGCACCTGCGCGTCGACGGCGGGCACCTGTTCCCCGCCCAGTACCCCGAGGCGACCGCCGCGCTGGTGGCCGACCTGCTCGCTCCGTCCGGCGGCTAGAGGGTGCCGGCGGCAAGACGCCCGCGCACCTCCACCGCACGCTCCCGCAGCTCGGGCAGGTCGACGAGACGGTCGAGACCGCGCACCTGCTGCGCCATGCGCGGGTTGCGGGCGAAGCGGTCACGGTGCCGGTCGATCACGTCCCAGTAGAGCGTCGTGAACGGGCACGCCCGCTCGCCCACCCGGAGCTTCGGGTCGAACGCGCACCCGCGGCAGTAGTCGCTCATCCGGTTCAGGTAGGCCCCACCCGAGACGTACGGCTTGGTCGCCATCCGGCCGCCGTCGGCGAAGGTCGCCATGCCCATCACGTTCGGGATCATCACCCAGTCGGCGGCGTCCACGAACGACGCCGTCATCCAGTCGAGCAGCGCCCGCGGGTCGACCCCGGCGGAGGTAGCCAGGTTCGCGAGCACCATCAACCGTTGGATGTGGTGCAGCCACCCGTGATCGTGCAGCTCGCCGACCGTGGTCGCGACGCAGCGCATCGCCGTCGGCGCGGCACCGGTGAACGCGGGCGGCAACGGTTCATGCGCGTCGAGCGCGTTCTGGTCGGCGTGGTCGGGCCACGCCCAGTAGAGCCCCCAGACGTACTCCCGCCAGCCGATGACCTGGCGGAGGAACCCCTCCGCGGACGACAACGGCACCCGACCGGCCCGGAACGCCGCCTCCACGCGGTCGCACACCTCACCGGGGAGCAGGAGCCCGAGGTTCAGCGCCGGCGACAGCAACGAATGACCGAGGTGCCAGTTGCCGGCGAGCATCGCATCCTCGTAGGGACCGAAGCCGGCGAGTGCCACCTCGACGAACTCGTCGAGTCGCTCGAGCGCCTGCGTGCGCGAGGTCGGCCACCACCCGACCGGGTCGGCGCCGACCACGCTCCCCGGAAGGGAGGCGAGCACCTGCCGATCGACGTCGTCGAGCGGGAAGGTCGTCGGCGCCGGCCAACCGTCGGCGGCGCCCGGACCCTTCGGCGGCGGCTTCCGGTTCTCGTGGTCGAGGTTCCACACCCCGCCCACGGGTCCGCCGTCGTCCATCAGGTACCCGAGCCTGGCGCGCTGCCAGCGGTAGAAGTCCTCGAGCCGCACGGTTCGTCGCCCGGCCGCCCACGCGGCGAACTCCTCCGGATGACAGAGGAACTGGTTCGACCGCACGAGCCCGACCCCGGCGGTGGTCAGCCGGTCGTACAGCCCCCTCGACAGCGGCTCGGTCGCAACGACGGACGGATCGCCGAACCGGCGCCGGTGGTCGGCGAGACCGGCGAGCATCGACGGCGCGTCGACCTCGTCGACCTCGAACCCCTCGGCCCGCAACTCCGCTGCGAACCGTCGCATCGCCGTGAGCACCAGGTGCAGCCGCTGGCGGTGGTAGGGACGCGACCCGACCTTGTGCGCGCTCCGCACGAGCAGCACCCGATCGGTCCCCGGCGTCGCGTCGGCGAGCGCGCCGATGCCCCGGTGCAGCTGATCGCCGAACACCCAGACCGTGCGCACGGCTCCACGCTCGCAGCGTCGGGCGTGCTGCGCCGAATCGGCCACGGAGGAGGCGACCCGCCCGCCGACTAACCTGGCACCCCGGCATGGAACGTTTCGGCATCGTCGGTCTGCCCAACGCAGGCAAGTCCGCTCTCTTCAACGCACTCACCGGTGGCGACGCCACGGTCGCCGCGCACCCCTTCTCGACCACCGAGACGAACGTGGGTGTGGCGAAGGTCGCCGACGTGCGCCTCGCCCGGCTCGCCGTCATGTCGCAGTCCCGCAAGGTCGTGCCGGCCACCGCGGAGTTCGTCGACATCGCCGGTCTGCAGAAGGGCTCGTCGTCGGGCGAGGGTCTCGGGAACCGGTTCCTGCACGGCATCCGCGAGGTCGACGCCGTCCTGTTCGTGCTCCGGGCCTTCGAGGACCCCAACGTCGTCGGCGGCAACGACCCCCTCGACGACCTCGCGACCCTAGAGCTCGAACTCGTGCTCGCCGACGCAGCATCGGCCGAGGGCCAGATCGAACGACGACGCAAGGCCGCCCGGTCCGACAAGAGCCAGCAACCCGCCGTCGACGCGCTCGAGGCGGCGTACGCACACCTCCAGCAGGCGACACCGCTGTACCGCGCCGGGCTCGGGGTCGAGCAGCTCGCACTGCTGCAGCCGTTCTTCTTCCTCACCGCCAAGCGGGTGATGGCCGTCGTCAACCTCGGCGAGGACCAGCTCGCCGACGCCGAGGCCATCGTGGCGCCGGTCGCCGCCGAGCTCGCCGGCGCCGGAGGCGAGGTGCTCGGGGTGTGCGTGCAGCTCGAGGCTGAAGCCGCCGCGCTCGACGACGCCGAGCGCGCCGAGCTCCTCGAGGGGCTCGGGCTCGGCGAAGGGGCGCTCCCCCGGGTCGCGCGGGCCGCCTACCACCTGCTCGGGCTGCGGACGTTCTTCACGACCGGCGACAAGGAGTCCCGGGCCTGGACGTTCCGCGCCGGGGCGAAGGCACCCGAGTGCGCGGGCGTGATCCACTCCGACCTGCAACGCGGGTTCATCCGTGCCGAAGTCATCCACTGGGACGAACTGCTCGACATCGGCAGCTGGTCCAAGGCGAAGGCCGAGGGTCGCCTGCGGGTGGAGGGCAAGGAGTACGAGGTCCTCGACGGCGACGTGCTCGAGATCCGCTTCAACGTCTGATCGTTCACCGACTGTTCGCCATCTACGACATCGGTCACGGATCCTCCTTACGGTACCCTTTTGCGTGTCGCTCGGAACGGTTGCCATCCTCGTCGTCGGCGCCGCACTCGCCGCCGTGACCGCGTGCTCCACGGCAGCCGACGAGGTCGCCGTGGAGATCCCGACCACGACCGTCGAGGTCACCACGACAGTCGAGCCGACCACCACGGCCCCCGCGCCGACGACGCCGGAACCGCTGAACATCTACCGTTTCACGACCTCCGACCGGGTCGAGGAGCGTCTCCTCGACGTCGCACCCCGCGTCTACGTGCCGAACTCCGACGAGCACACGGTGTCGGTGATCGACCCGGTGACGATGACGGTCGTCGCCAAGTACTCCACGGGCCAGGTGCCCCACCACGTGACCCCGTCGTGGGACATGAGCACGCTCTACGTCCTCGACACCTCGGGAAACTCCCTCACACCGATCGACCCACGCACGGCGAAGCTCGGTACCCCCATCCCCGTGCCCGACCCCTACAACCTGTACTTCACCCCTGACGGAAAGCTCGCGCTCGTCATCGCCGAGCGGTACATGCGCATCGACGTGCGCAACCCGAGAACGTGGGAGCTCGTCTACTCGGTGCCCGTCCCGCACCCGGGCGTGAACCACGGTGACTTCTCCGCCGACGGCCGCTACTTCTACGCGACGTGCGAGTGGTCCGGTTGGTTCGTGAAGCTCGACCTGCTCGAGAGGCGCGTCGTGGCCGAGCGCAAGATCGGGCAGCTCCCCATCGACGTGAAGCTCGCCCCCGACGCATCGGTCCTCTACGTCGCCGACCAGGGCCGCAACGGCGTGATCGTCGTCGACCCCCAGACGCTCGCGGAGGTTGCGTTCATCCCCGCAGGCCGGGGCACGCACGGGCTGTACGTCTCACGCGACGGGCGCCAGCTCTACGCCACGAACCGGCTCGGTGGTTCGGTGAGCGTGATCGACTTCGCCACCCGGGCCGTCGTCGCCACCTGGACGATTCCCGGCGGCGGTTCGCCCGACATGGGCTCGGTCTCACCGGACGGTCGGCAGTTCTGGGTGTCCGGTCGGAACCACGGTGAGATCTACGTCATCGACACCACCAAGGGTGAGCTGATCAAGCGGATCCGCACCGGGGCCGGCCCCCACGGCCTGTCCTATTTCCCCCAGCCCGGGCGCTACAGCACCGGGCACACGGGCAACTACCGCTGATCCGCCGCCGCTCGCAGCGGACGGGCCGCGAGCACGACCACCGCAGCGAGCACGTCGAGCACTGCGAACACCGTGAACGGCGTGCCGTAGCCACCGGTCCGGTCGTGCAACCAGCCGATCACCACGAGACCGACGCCGCTGCCGAGCTGGCCGGCGAGGGACACCACGCCGAACACCGTGCCGAAGGAGACCAGCCCAAACAGCTCCCCGACGAGGAGCGACTGCATCAGGTAGACGTTGCCGATCGTGAACCCGAACAGCAACGCGACGGCGTAGAGCCCCACCGGCGAAGACACCTGCACGTAGGCGAACACCGCCACCGCCTGGAGCGCGAACAGCCCGCTCGTCATGCGGCGCTTGTCGAGGCCGTCCGCGACGAGACCCACCACGAGCCGGGCGACGATCGACCCGATCGCCGTCGTCGTCACCGCCAGCGCCGCAGCGTTCCTCGAGCCGAGTCGTCCCGGTTCCTGGAGGAAGCTGAGCTGGTGGATCAGCACGGCCGTCTGCGCCGCGAGCGTCAGCGCGAACCCGCCGAGCAGCGCCCAGAACGTGACGGTCCGCGCCGCTGCGGCACGGGTCCAGATCCGGTACTGCGCCCGGTGGCGCGCCGAGGAGGTGTCGACGTCGTCAGTGGTTCGTCCGTCGGGACGCAGCCCAAGGTGCGCCGGATCCGTCGCCACGACGAGCAACAGCACCGGCAGCGCGACGACCGACACCAACAACCCGAGGATCGGCGCCGCCAACTCCAAGCCCCCTCGACCGACGAGCGCGGTGCCGACCGGCACCAGCACGGAACCGCCGAGCGACACCCCTGTCGACGAGATCGTCATCGCCTTGGAGCGGTGCTCGATGAACCAGCGGGACAGCATCGAGGAGACGCTCACCGCCGAACCCATCCCGAACGCCACGGCCATCAGGGCGTAGGCGGCGTAGAGGTGCCAGACCTCCGCCACCCAGCCGATCGCCGCCGTACCGACCGTGGTGAGCAGGATGCCCGCGATCATGAACCGACGGGGTCCCAACCGGTCGATGAACGGCCCGGCGACGAACGCCGACACACCCGACAGCACGAAGTACATGCCCGTGGCGCCGCTCACCACGATGTTCGACCAGCCGTGCTCGACCTGCAGGGGACGCAGGAACACCGAAAGGCCGTAATAGCCCACCCCGACCGTCACGAACATCATGACGGTGCAGGCGCCGGCCACGTACCAGCCGTAGAAGTACCGGTCCGGGAGGATCCTGCTCGCCGGCGGACGGTGCACGGCGAGCGGACCCGTCACGGTCACGACTGAAGGTCGCGGAATCGGTACCAGGTGTGGGTGTCGAAGTCGTGCACCTTGCACTGACGGAAGATCCCCGCCACGGTCCGCCAGCGGAACCGGTAGCTGAGCACGTCCTGGCCGTAGGTCGGCTGGAGCTCCGACCATCCACGGCGCAGGCCGTAGAAGGGGATGCGTGCGTCGACGTGGTGCGGGGTGTGCACGAGGATGTAGTGCGAGACCCACTCGAAGAACCGGGAGCCTCGGATCACCGTCGAACAACCGATCTGGCCGATCGTGGCGCTCCACTCCTTGCGGTCGTCGAAGAACGGCAGCGTCGGGTGCGTGTGGTGCAGATACACGAACAGGGCGATGTGGTAGTTGAACACCACCCACGGGATCACCACTGCGGCCAGCACACCGACCCACCCGGCGACGAGCGCCGACAGGGTGATCATCACGACCGCGAAGGTCGCCGTGGCGATCTTCGACCGGGTGAAGTGGTAGCGCTTGCGCACCTCCGCCCCGGGTCGGAACGTGATCATCCCCGGCCACCACACCCGGAGGATGTAGTGCAGGGCGCACCCGGGCAGGCTCCGCTCGACCCGGTACACGAGCTTCGCGAACGAGCTTCGGGCGGCGTACTCGGCACGGGTGTCGGGCTTCCAGATCCAGTCGATTGGGCTGTAGCTCGTGTACCCGTGGTGCACCTTGTTGTGGCCGTACACCCACAACCGGTACAGGTTGAACGACGGCAGCATGGCCAGGGTGCCGAACACCTCCTCCACGCCCTCCGACCGGAAGAGCGCACCGTGCGCTGCGTCGTGCGCCCACACGAACAGCGACGCCACCGCGACGCCGGCGAGCACACCCGAGGCGAGCTGCAGCAACGGATGGGGTGCGAGCAGCGCACCGGCGACGAACAGCGCGTAGACCGCCACGTCGATGGCCAGGACGCCGAACGTCTTCACCGCCGATCTGCGATACGTCTCCTCGGAGAAGGATCGACGAACCTCACCGAGCTTCACCGGCCGCAGCCGGTCGAACTTGTCGCGCTGCTCGGGCGCTTCCATCACCGGGGTTTCAGCCACACCCCAACCTTAGGGAACCGGGAGCCCGACTGCGAGGTTCGACCCACCGTGGCCTCCGTCATCGCTGGAGGAGCTGCCGCAGCACGTACAGCAGCACGCCCCCGTGGCGGTAGTAGGCCGCCTCGGTCGGCGTGTCGACCCGCACCTGGACCGTGAAGGTCCGGTCGTCGGCCTGCACCTCGAGACGGGTCGGGAACGGGGCGTCGTGCGCCGCCGCCGCCGCGAGACCGCCGATCGTGATCGTCTCCGAGCCGGTGAGACCGAGCGAGGCGACCGACTCGTCGGGCAGGAACTGCAGGGGCAGGACACCCATGCCGATCAGGTTCGAGCGGTGGATCCGCTCGAACGACTCGGCGATCACCGCGCGCACGCCGAGCAACGCCGTGCCCTTCGCCGCCCAGTCACGGGACGACCCCGAGCCGTACTCCTTGCCGGCGAGCACGACCAGCGGCGTGCCCTCCGTCGTGTACACCTGCGCCGCGTCGTAGATCGACACCGCCTCGCCGCCCTCGGGCAGCTTCACCGTCACGCCACCCTCGACACCGGGAACCATGGCGTTGCGGATGCGGATGTTCGCGAACGTGCCGCGGATCATCACCTCGTGGTGTCCGCGTCGGGCGCCGTACTGGTTGAAGTCGGCCGGCACGACGCCGCGACCCTGCAGGTACAGGCCCGCCGGGGCGGTCGCCCGGATGTTGCCCGCGGGTGAGATGTGATCGGTGGTGACCGAGTCGCCGAGCACCGCCATGACGCGTGCGCCCACGATGTCGGTGATCGGACCGGGCTGCGCCGGCATGCCGTCGAAGTACGGCGCCCGGGCGATGTAGGTCGACGCGTCGTCCCAGGCGAACCGGTCACCGGACGGGGCGTCGATCGCCTGCCAGCGGGCGTCCCCCTCGAACACGGCGCCGTACTCGCGGCGGAACTGCTCCACCGTCACGCTCGACGCGACAGCGTCGGCCACCTCCGCCGTCGTCGGCCAGATGTCCCGCAGGTACACGGGACCGTCGGTCCCCTCGCCGATCGGGTCGTTGTAGGGATCCCAGTCGAGCGTGCCGGCGATGGCGTAGGCGACGACGAGCGGCGGCGACGCCAGGTAGTTGAGACGGACGTCGGGGTTCACCCGGCCCTCGAAGTTCCGGTTGCCCGAGAGCACACCCGCCACGGCGAGGTCGTGTTCGTTGACGGCGGCGGAGATCTCCGCCGGCAGCGGCCCGGAGTTCCCGATGCAGGTCGTGCACCCGAAGCCGACGAGGTTGAAGCCGAGCTTCTCGAGGTGCGGGAGCACCCCTGCGCGCTCGTAGTAGTCCATGACGACCTTCGACCCGGGAGCGAGCGAGGTCTTCACCCACGGCTTGCGATCGAGGCCCTTCTCGACGGCCTTCCGTGCGAGCAGTCCGGCGGCGAGCATCACCGAGGGGTTCGACGTGTTCGTGCACGACGTGATCGCCGCGATCACCACGGCTGCGTGGTCGAGGGTGACCTGCTCGCCCGATGCGAGCGTCACCGACACCGGGGTGGACGCGGCGCCCATGCCGGCGAGGTGCTGCACCGTCGACTGCTTCATCACGTCGAGGGACACCCGGTCCTGGGGACGCGACGGACCGGCCAGCGACGGCACGACCGTCGACAGGTCGAGCTCGACGTACTCGGAGAACACCGGCTCCTGCGACGGGTCGTGCCACATGCCCTGCGCCTTGGCGTACGCCTCGACGAGGGCCACCTCGGCGTCGGTCCGACCCGACAACCGCAGGTATCCGAGCGTGATGTCGTCGATCGGGAACACGGTGATCGTCGAGCCGTACTCGGGGCTCATGTTGCCGATCGCTGCGCGGGACTCGGCACCGACCGCGGCGACGCCGGGCCCGTACGCCTCGACGAACTTGCCGACCACCCCGTGGCGCCGCAGCGTCTCGGTCACCGTGAGCAACAGGTCGGTCGCCGTGACCCCTTCACGGAGCTCGCCGACGAGCTTCAGGCCCACGACACGGGGGATCAGCATCGGGATCGGCTGGCCGAGCATGGCCGCCTCCGCCTCGATACCGCCCACGCCCCACCCGACGATGCCCACACCGTTCACCGTGGGCGTGTGCGAATCGGTGCCGACCAACGTGTCCGGGAACGCGAGCCCGTCGCGGGCGATGACGACCTTCGACAGGTACTCGAGGTTCACCTGGTGGCAGATGCCCGTGTTCGGCGGCACGACCGAGAAGTTGTCGAACGCCTGCTGTCCCCACTTGAGGAACTCGTAGCGCTCCTTGTTGCGGGAGTACTCGAGCGAGGCGTTCAGATCGAACGCGTTGTTCACCGCAAAGTGGTCGACCTGGATCGAGTGGTCGATCACGAGGTCGACGGGAACCAGCGGGTTGATCCGCGACGGGTCGCCACCGAGCGACGCCATCGCATCGCGCATGGCGGCGAGATCGACCACGGCGGGCACGCCCGTGAAGTCCTGCATCAACACCCGGGCGGGCGTGAAGCTGATCTCCTTGTCGGGCTCCGACGTGGGGTCCCACGAGGCGAGCGCCTCCACGTCGGCCCGGGTCACGGCCACCCCGTCCTCGAAGCGCAGGAGGTTCTCGAGGAGCACCTTGAGCGAGTAGGGGAGCCGCACCACGTCGAAGCCTCCAGCGGCGACGGCGTCGAGGCGGAAGATGTCGTAGGAGACGGACCCGACCGAGAGCGCGGAGCGGGCACCGAAGCTGTTCGCAGCGGCCATGGACCGGCACGCTACCGCGCCGCCGGGCCCGCCGACGAAGCCCCTACCGGTCCTTGTCGAAGATCAGACCGGTGTCGGTCCAGGTGCGCAACGCGTCGGCGTCGTAGCCGAGCAACTCCGACAGCACGTAGCCGTTCGCCTCCCCCAGATCGGGGGCGACGAGGTCGGCCTCGGGCGGGGCGTCGGAGAACTTGATGGGGAACCCGGGGATGTCGAACGTGCCGACGAGCCGGTCGGTCACCGTGCGCACGGTGCGACGCTGCCGGAAGTGTTCGATCGTGCCGAGGTCCTGCGGGCGCAGCACCGGGCCACACGGGATCCGGTGCGCCTCGAGCACGGCGAGCACCTCGGCGTCGGTCGCGAACGTCGCCATCCACGACTCGATCACCTCGGTGAGGGCGTCACGGTTCGCCACCCGCGCGTTCGGCGTGCGGAACCGCTCGTCCTCGATCAGCTCGGGACGGCCCATCGCCTGGAACAACGCCGCCGTCTGCGGCTGGGTGCACATCACCACGATCCACCCCTCGGGCGATCGGTGGCTGCCCGCCGGCGCCATGGCCGCGTAGTGGCGGCCGTTGCGCATCGCCACGTACTCGCCGTCCGTCATCGACGGCGCATGCACCGCCATCTCCTGCATGTGGTAGAGGGTGTCGACCATGGCGATGTCGAGATGCGCTCCCCTGCCCGTGCGGTCACGGCGGTACAGGGCGTACCCGATCGCCGCGAAGGCGTGCACTCCCGACCCGACGTCGGTGATCGCGGTCCCCACGAACATCGGCGGGCCGTCGGCCTCGCCGGTCATGTGCATCACCCCGGCGTACGCCTGACCGATGAAGTCGAACGCCGTCTTCGACGACAGCGGTCCCGTCTGCCCGAACCCGGAGATCGACGCCATGATGATGCGCGGGTTGATCGCCGCGAGGTCCTCGTAGGACAGCCCGCGCCGGGCCATCACACCCGGGGCGGAGTTCTCCACGACGACGTCGACCGTGGGGATCAGTTCCTTGATGAGCGCGATCGCCTCCGGCTTGGTGAGGTCGAGGCACAGCGAGCGCTTCCCGCGGTTCTGCTGCACGTGGTAGCCGGCCCGCTTGTTGCGACGCGGCTCGTTCGACCGCGTCGGGTCGCCGTAGGGCGCCATCTCCACCTTGATTACCTCGGCACCCATCTCGGTGAGCAGGCGGGTGCACGCGGGCCCGGCGAGGTACTGGGTGAAGTCGAGGACACGGACCCCCTCGAGGTAGGGCGTCTCGTTGGGCACGGCGGTTGCGTCGGTCACCCCGCCATCATCGCACCGAGACGAACGGCGGGGCGGCGGCGACGCGCACGGCTACGCTGCGCGGCCGATGGGGGACATCTTCTCGGGGGTCCGTATCGTCGAGTTCGGGACCGGAATCAGCGCGCCGTACGCGACGATGTTCCTTGCCGACCACGGCGCGGACGTGATCAAGGTCGAACCACCGAACGGCGACCCGTACCGTGCCGAAGCGGGGTTCCAGACGCTGAACCGCGGCAAGCGGTCGGTCGTCGTGCCCGATGCCGACGAGCTCGCCCGCCTGCTCGCGGGCGCCGACGTCGTCGTCGTCGACCGCCCCGGCGAGGCCGAGCGGGTCCGGGCCCTCGCCCCCGGCGCCGTCGTGGTCGCCATGCCACCGTGGGGCGAGCACGGACCCCGGGTGAACGACCCGGCGACCAACGACCTCGTCGCAGCGGCGACGGGGTTGCTTTGGCAGCAGCAGTCCTACGCGGAGGTCCCCGTCCACCTCGTCGTGCCGATGGTGGCCTACGCCACCGGGATCCTCGGGGCCGTCGTCATCGCCGCCGGGCTCTACGCCCGGGAACGACACGGCTGGACCCCGACGTACGAGGTGTCCCAGGTCGCCGGCTCGGCGGCGCTCCAGCTCGAACAGTTCCGCGTCGGCGACGCCGTCGAGGAACGCGACGGGTCCTCACCCATGGGCTCCCTCGGCCGGGTGCCGATCTACCGCCTGTTCCGTGCCGGCGACGACCGTTGGTTCTTCCTCGCCTGCGGAACCCCCCGGTTCTACGAGCGCATGCTCGACGTCATCGGGCGTCCCGAGTTGCGCGACGACCCGCGCCTCGTCGCCCCGCCGTGGGGGCTCGTCGCCCTCGACGCCGTCGCGTTCATCGCCCCGTTGCTCGAGGAGGTCTTCGCGACTCGACCCCGGGCTGAGTGGCTCGCCGCGTTCCGGGCCGCCGACGTCCCCGCCCAGCCGGTGCAGTCCCGCGAGGAGTTCGTCGAGTCGGAGCTCTGCCGGGCGAACGACATGGACGTCACCGTCGACCACCCCGAACTCGGCCCGGTTCGCATGATGGGCGTACCGCTCGTCTGCGAGGACGCGCCCGGACGGGTGCGCGGCCGGGCGCCGCTGCTCGCTGAACACACGGCGGAACTGCTCGCCGAGGAAGCCCGGCCGCTGCGGCCCGCCGGCGGTCCCGGCGACGGGCGCGGACCCCTCCACGACGTGCGGGCCGTCGACCTCGCCTCCTTCATCGCCGGCCCGGTCGCCACCCGCCACCTCGCCATGCTCGGTGCCGACGTGATCAAGGTCGAAGCCCCCGCCGGTGACGCGTTCCGTGCATTCGGCCCGCCGTTCGCCGCGTGGAACCAGGGCAAGCGGTCGGTGGTGCTCGATCTCGGCACTGCGGAGGGCCAGGCGGCGCTGCACCGCATCGCCCGCACGGTCGACGTGGTCGTGGAGAACTTCCGGCCCGGGGTCGCCACGCGCCTCGGCGCCGACGCCCCCGCGCTCCACGCCGTGAACCCCGACCTCGTGCTGCTGTCGTCGCCCGGCTACGGCGACGACGCCTCCATGGCCGACGCCCCGGCCTTCGATCCCCTGCTGCAGGCGCTCGGCGGGATCATGCAGGCGCAGGGCGGCGACGACGACCCGGTGTTCCTCACCATCGCGATCCACGACGTGATGACCCCGACGATCAGCGCCTTCGGGCTCGTCGCCGCGCTCTTCCACCGGGCTCGAACCGGGCGGGCGCAACGCGTGCGGACCTCGCTCGCCCGCACGACGATGGCGGTGCAGGTCGCGGAGTACACCCGGTTCGCCGGCGCACCCCCGACCGCACGGGGAGGCTGGGACCACCCCGGACCGCTACCCGAGCGCGGCTGCATCGAGACGGACGCCGGGTGGGAGTTCGTCGACGGCGAGCACCGGGTGCCCATCGTGCGCACGGGGATCGTCAACGAGGCGATCGCCGTCGACAACGGCCTCCTCGTCACCCACGACCACCCCGAGTGGGGCTCGCTGACCGCTCCCGGACAGCTCGTCGTCGGTGCCGGGGACGCACCCGGACGCGGCCCCCGACTCGGCGAGCACACCGACGACGTGCTCCGCGAGATCGGCGCGCCGTGACGACTGCGACGACACCGTCCCCGCCGGCACGGTTCGTGCGCGGCTGGGTGATCGTGTTCGCCGCGTTCACGGTGCTCTTCACCGCCTACGGGCTGCAGTTCAGCTTCGGGGTGTTCGTGAAGGCGATCCAGGACGACCTCGGATGGACCCGCGCGCAGCTCTCGATCCCCTACGCGCTGTACGTGTTCCTCTACTCGGCACTCTCCGCCGTGTCGGGCATCGTCACCGACCGCAAGGGGCCGCGCGTCGCGATCCTCGTCGGTGGCATCCTCCTTGGGTCCGGCTACGTGCTGTTCGGACTCGCGCAGGAGCTGTGGCAGGTGTACCTCGTCTTCGGGGTGGTCGCAGCGTGCGGCATGAGTTCGGCCTGGGTGCCCTGCAGCGCGACCGTCGTGCGCTGGTTCGTCCGGCGCCGCGGCCTCGCCTACGGCATCGCGTCGACGGGCGGAGCGTTCGGCAACATCGTCGTCCCGCTGATCACCGCGTCGCTGATCGCCTCGATCGGCTGGCGGTCCACGCTCGTCGTCTCGGGGATCGCCGGCGCAGCCGTGCTCGTCGCAATGTCGGTGCTCATGATCCGAGATCCCGAACAGGTGGGCCTGCACCCCGACGGCGACGCAGCCCCGATCGTGGTGAGCGGCGCGGTCGACTCCGGCCCGGCCTACACCGCCGCCGAGGCACGCCACACTGCGGCGTTCTGGGCGATCTTCGGGATCTTCCTGCTCAACTGGCTCGTCGTGTTCGTCCCCTTCGTCCACGGCGCATCGTTCGCCCAGGATCTCGGGGCGACGACGCAGCGGAGCGCCTTCGTCATCAGCGCGATCGGGTTCGGCGGCGTCATCGGACGGCTGACGGCGGGTGCGGCGTCGGACCGCCTCGGTCGGCGCACCACGCTCGCCGTGATGATGGCGCTGCAGGTCGTGTCGTTCCTCGGGTGGGCGGCCGGTGGGTCGTGGACGTTCCTGCTCCCGGTCGCCGCGCTGTTCGGGCTGTCCTATGGCGGTGGCACCACCCTGTTCCCCGCGATCATCGGTGACCTCTTCGGCCGTGCCCACGCCGGGGCGATCGTCGGGTCGATCTTCGCCACGGCCGGGGCGCTCGCGGCGATCGGCCCGTTCCTCGCCGGCCTGCTCTACGACGCGACCCAGAGCTACCGCCTCGCCTTCGTGCTGTGTGCGGCGTGCAACCTCGGGGCGCTCGTGCTCGTGTTCACGCTGCGCACCCCCCGGCCCGTTACCGCCGCAACGGTGGCGCCGTAGCATCGGTCGCTGTGACCCGGCCCACCGCCCAGGAACTCCGCACCCTGCTCGTGCTCGCCCCGCTTCCCGTCGAGGGCGGGCTCTTCCGGGAGACCTGGAGGTCGCACCGGCACTGGCCCGGCAATGACCGACCGGCCGGGACGGCGATCTTCGCGCTCATCACCGACGCGGACGACGGGTTCTCGGCGCTCCACCGACTCCCGACCGACGAGGTGTACCACTTCTACCTCGGCGACCCGCTCGAGATGCTGCTGCTGCACCCCGACGGCGGCAGCGAACGGGTCGTCCTCGGGCACGACGTGCTCGCCGGTCAGCACCTGCAGTTCACGGTCCCCGCCCGGACCTGGATGGGTTCACGCGTCCTGCCCGGCGCGGGGGTCGACCGGTACGCGCTCGTGGGGACGACGATGGCGCCGGGCTTCGCGCCGGAGGACTACGAGGGCGGTTCGGTCGAGGAGCTCGTCGCCCGGTACCCCGCCGAGGCCGACCTGATCCGGCGACTCGTCCGCCCCCACCAGCCGCTGCGGATGCCGGACGAGCTCACCGGCGACCCGGAGTAGTCTCGCCGCATGAAGCGGTCGAGCGTCGGGCACATGCAGTGTTCCATTGCACGATCACTCGACATCGTCGGCGAGTGGTGGACGCCGCTCATCATGCGGGACGTCTTCCGGGGCATGCGCCGCTTCGAGGAGATCCAGGGCAGCCTCGGCATCGGCCGTGCCGTGCTGTCGGACCGTCTCGGCACCCTGGTCGAGGCCGGCCTGCTCGAACGTCGTCCCTACCAGGACAACCCCGTCCGCTACGAGTACCGGCTGACCGACATGGGCCGGGACTTCTCCTCGGTGCTCATCTCCCTCAAGCAGTGGGGCGACCGGTGGCTCGCGGAGGAGGACGGGCCGCCCGTGACCCTCATCCACGAGCGGTGCGGTCACGAGGTCGAACCGATCCTCACGTGCTCGCACTGCCACGAGCCGATCCTGCCGACGGAGATCCGCTCCCCCGGCCGACTCGGCGCCGACCCGGACGACCTCTGACGCACCCCGGCTGGGAACCGTCGGTCCTCGTGGCCGATGTCACCACGGGCGGCTAGCGTCACCGATGTCACACCCACCGCCGAAGGGGTCCGACCCCGGCGGCGTCCACAGGGAGCACGGCATGGCTGCGTCCGGTTCGATCCTCGGCAACTCGGTGCTGCGTCGGGAGGACCCCGACCTCGTGCGGGGTGCGGGCAAGTACTTCGATGATCTGCGCTTCGACGGCATGCTCCACGTGCACTTCGTGCGCTCGACCGTGGCGCACGGCACGATCACCTCGATCGACACCTCCGATGCGGCCGCCATGCCGGGCGTGCGGGCGGTCTACACCCACGAGAACATCGACCTCGCGGACTTCCAGGCCTTCCCGATGATGCCCGCCGTCCTCAACCGGCCGACCCTCGCCCGCGACCGGGTGCGCTTCGTCGGCGACATCGTCGCGGCGATCGTCGCCGAGACGAAGGCGCAGGCCGTCGACGCGGCCGAGGCCGTCGTCGTCGACTACGACATCCTCCCCGCCGTCACCAACCCGGTCGACGCGCTCGCCCCGGGCGCACCGCTGCTGTTCCCCGAGCACGGCTCGAACGTGTGCTTCGCCACCGAACTCGCCCCCGACAGCGACCCCTTCGTCGGCGCCGACGCCGTCGCCAAGGTGCACATGGTCTCCCAGCGGCTCGCCGGCGTGCCCATGGAGAACAACGGCATCGTCTGCGTGCCGGGTGAGCCCGCCGCGGGTGGTCTCACCGCCTGGGTCAGCCACCAGACGCCCCACGGCCTGCACGGCGCGATGGCCCCGTTCCTCGGTCTCGATCCCGAAGGCCTGCGGGTCGTGTGCCCCTGGGTCGGCGGCGGCTTCGGACCGAAGGCGGCGAACTACGTCGAGTACATGGTCGCCGGCAAGGCGGCTCTCGACCTCGGCGTTCCGGTCAAGTGGACCGAGACTCGCTCGGAGGACATGGTCTCCCTCGTGCACGGCCGCGACTTCGTGGTCGACGCCGAGCTCGGCATCCGCAAGGACGGCACGTTCACCGGCCTCAAGACCCGGGTCACCGCCGCCGCGGGCGCCTACCCGGCGATCGGCGCGATCCTGCCGATGCTCACCCAGCTCCTCTCCCAGGCCGTCTACGACATCCCGGTCATCAACTACCAGGCGACCACGGCGCTCACGAACAACACCACCATCGGTGCCTACCGGGGCGCCGGTCGGCCCGAGGCCACCCAGATCATCGAGCGGCTCATCGACATCGCCGCCCACGAGGTCGGCCTCGACCCCGTCGACGTCCGCATGACGAACTTCATCAAGCCGTTCAGCGAGCCGATGACCACGCTCACCGGCGCCAACTACGACTCGGGCAACTACGCGCTGCCCATGGTCGAGGTGCGCAAGCTCGCCGGCTACGACGCACTGCGTGCCGAGCAGGCCCGTCGCCGGGCCGCCGGCGACACCAAGCTCCTCGGCATCGGGTCCTCCGCCTACGTCGAGGTCACCGCACCGGTCGGCCTGCACTCCGAGTACGGCAAGGTCGAGATCCACGACGACGGCAGCGCCACCATGTACGTCGGCACGTCGGTGCACGGCCAGGGCCACGCCACGGCGTTCTCGATGATCGCCTCGGAGATCCTCGGCATTCCGATGGACAAGATCCACTTCGTGAACTCCGACACCTCGACGGTGCCCCAGGGAGCCGGCACGCTCGGGTCGCGCTCGCTCCAGACCGCCGGGTCGGCGATCCACGTCGCCTCCACCGAGGTCCTCGCCAAGGCTCGTCAGCTCGCGGCGCACCTGCTCGAGGCCGACGTCGACGACGTGGTCCGCACCGACGACGGTGCCGGCCTGCAGGTCGCCGGTGTGCCCGCCCGGATGCTGTCCTGGGGTGAGCTCGCCACCGCGGCCAACGACACCGGCAAGCTGCCGGAAGGCATGGAGGCCGGCCTCGCCCACGAGCTCGTCTTCAACGGCGGGGACTCGACCTACCCCTTCGGTGCACACATCGCCGTCGTCGAGGTCGACCGGGAGACCGGCAAGGTCACGCTGCTCCGCCACGTCGCCGTCGACGACTGCGGGCGCATCCTCAACCCGATGCTCGTGAACGGTCAGCAGCACGGCGGCATCGCCCAGGGCGCGGCGCAGGCGCTGTACGAGTGGGTGCAGTACGACGACGACGGCAACCCCGTCACCGCCAACCTGATGGACTACGCGATCCCCTCGGCCGCCGAGCTGCCGAGCTTCGAGATCGCCAACACCGAGACCCCCTCGCCGCGCAACCCGCTCGGCGCAAAGGGAATCGGCGAATCGGGGACCATCGGGTCGACCCCGGCGATCCACAACGCCGTGTGCGACGCCCTCGTGCACCTCGGCGTCCACCACGTGGACATGCCCTGCACCGCCCAGCGCGTGTGGGAAGCACTGCAGTCCGCCTGATCGGAACCACAGGACAACGCACCGCCGCCGGTCACCCTGGCGGCGGTGTCGCGAGCGAACGCAGGAATTCCTCCGCCTCGGCGCGGTGCCGCGTCCGCCGGAACGGCGGGAGCGCCCGGATTACGTCCCAGCGATAGCGCGCCGACCCGAGCCGAGGGTCGAGCACGGCGACCACGCCACGGTCGTCCGCCGAACGGACGAGCCGACCGGCCGCCTGCGCAAGCAGCGTCGCCGCCCGGGCGACGTCGATCGTGCGGAACGCCGCCGCACCGGCCCGCTCGCGCCGCGCCTGGAGCAGCGGGTCGTCGGGGCGGGGGAACGGCAGGCGATCGACGACGACGAGCGAGAGCGCGGCGCCGGGCACGTCGATGCCCTGGAACAGCCCCATGGTCCCGAACAGACACGACGCCTCCTCGGCCCGGAACGCCTCGATCAACCGGGGCAACGGCTGCTCACCCTGTGCCAGCACGGTGAAGGGCAGGCGAGGCCGAAGCGCCTCGACCGCATCGGTCAACGCTCGCCACGACGTGAAAAGCGCCAGCGTCCGGCCACCGGCGGCGGTGATCAACGCGGCCAGCTCGTCGTGCACCGCCGCACGGAAGCCCTCCGAGCGCGGATCGGGGAGGTGCATGGCGCAGTAGAGGAGCGCGTTCTGCTCGTAGTCGAACGGGCTGCCGACGTCGAGGGGCTCCACGCCGGCGGGCAGCCCCACCCGGGCGGCGAAGTGCGGCGGGATCGTGGCGGAGGTCAGCACGGCCGTCCGTCGCGCCCACACCGTGGCGCCGAGCACCGGGCCGATCTCGACCGGCGCAGCCACCACCCGGGCGTCGTCACGCCCGTCCGGCACCCATGCGACCCAGTCGCCGTCGAGCCCGGCGAAGGTGTCGAGGTCACCGACGAGGGACTGCACGATCCGCTGGGCCCGTGCCCGCCGCTGATCGGCGTCCTCGACGTCGGTGGAGATCGACCGCAGCGACTCGAGCGCCCGCTCGAGACGTCCCCGGAGCAAGGTGACGGCGTCGACCACCGCGACGGGCAGGGGCAGCGACAGCCGCTCCCCCGCATGGGGCGCCAGCGAACCCACGAGCGTCTCCCCCGCCCGCACCAGGTCGAGGGGCAGGTCCCGGTCCGCGATCACCGCGCGGACCCTGCGGGCCACCACCTCGACCCGGCCGGCGCTCAGCTCGAACCCCAGCGCCGAGGACAGCAGGTCCTCGAGCTGGTGGGCCTCGTCGAACACGACCACGTCGTGGGTGGGAAGGACGCGTTCCTCCGACGCGAGGTGCGCGGCGTACAGCGCCAGGTTCACGACGACCACGTCGGCGGCTTCGGCTGCGGCACGCGCCTGCTCGGCGAAGCAGTCGAGACCCCTCGGACACCGGGCCGCACCGGGACACTCCTCCCCCGACACGCTCACCGCCGCCCACGCCCGCGGTGACGGTTCCACGGGCAACTCGGCCCGGTCGCCGGTCGTCGTGCCCTCCGCCCACGCCGCCAATGCCTCGAGTTCGGGCGCGATGCTCCCGCCAACGTCGAACTCGGCCTGCCCGAGCCCGGCCGCCACCTCGTCGAGACGCTGCCGGCACACGTAGTTCGACCGACCCTTGAGCACCGCGGCGCGCACCGGGACCCCGAGCGGCTCGAGTCGATCGGCGAGCGCCGGGAGGTCGTTCTCGGCGAGCTGGTCCTGCAATGCCTTCGACGCCGTCGCCACCACGACCCGTCGCTCCCGGCCCACGGCGTCGAGCACGGACGGCACCAGGTAGCCGAACGACTTGCCCGTACCCGTACCCGCCTGCACGACGAGGTGGCCGCCCGCCGCAAGCACGTCCGCGACGGCCCGGGCCATGCGGAGCTGTCCCGGTCGCTCCTCGCCGCCGCCGGGTACTCCGGCGACCACCGCCCGCAACGCCGCCTCCACCTCGGGCCCGGGGTGGAGCACGTCGGCCGATTGCACCCGGCAACCGTACCGACCGACGGCGTTCCGCACGCGCGATGCGCCCCGACCGACTAGGAAGACGCCATGGACTGGGGACTGCACCTACCGCACCTGGGTCGTCAGGCGACCCGCGAGAACCTGATCGCGTTCGCGACGACGGCCGACCGGCTCGGTGTCCACTCGCTGTGGACCTCCGATCACGTCGCCTGGCCCCGGGAGGTCGAGTCCAAGTACCCCTACACCGAGGACGGTTCCTTCCCCGGTGGCTACGACATGCCGTGGCTCGACCCGCTCGGCGTGCTGTTCATGGTCGCCGGGTGCACCGAGCACGCCCGACTCGGCACGACCGTCCTGATCCTCGGCTACCGACCGCCGCTGCTGACGGCGAAGGCGTGGGCCTCGCTCGACGTCGTCTCCGGGGGACGGGCCATCGTCGGGGTCGGCGTCGGCTGGATGAAGGAGGAGTTCGACGCCCTCCAGATGCCCTACGACCATCGCGGCGCACGGGCCGACGAACAGCTCGACGTCTACCGCACCGTCTGGTCGGAGCAGGACCCGTCGTTCTCCGGTCGGTTCTACGAGTTCCCCCCGATCGGGTTCAGCCCGCGCCCGTTGCAGGACCCGCTGCCGATCTGGGTCGGCGGCGACTCCGAGCCCGCCTACCGCCGGACCGTGCGGTACGGCAATGCGTTCCATGCCGCGTTCCAGAAGCGCGACACCGTGGAGAAGGCGTGGGCCCGCGTCCGGGAGCTCGCCGCCGAGGCCGGCCGCGATCCCGACGAGATCACCCTGTCGATCCGGCTCTACCTCGACCCCGACGCCACCCAGGCGCCCGAGAAGTCGATCGCAGGTTCCGCCCAGCAGATGGCGGACACCGTGGGGGCCTGGGCCTCCATCGGCGTGACCCACATCCTCCTCGACCCCGTCGCACGGGGCGGCCCGGCCCGGCGCCTCGAGGTGATCGAGGAATTCCTCACGGGCGTCGGCGCGCAGGCCTGACCCGCCAGGTCGGCGTCGAGAGCGGTCGCGGCGGCGACCGCTAGCCTGCCGCCGTGGACCTGTCGGCCGTCGACCACGTGCTCGCCGCCGGGGCGGCCCTCGTCGCCGGGTCGGTCAACGCGATCGCCGGCGGCGGGACGCTCGTCACCTTCCCGACCCTCGTCGCCGTCGGCGTCCCCGCAGTCGCGTCGAACATCACGAGCACGGTCGCTCTCTGCCCCGGCTACACGGGCGGGACGTGGGCGCAACGCCAGGACCTCGCCCACCAACGCGTGCGGCTCCTGCCCGTCGGGCTCGTGGCCGTCGTCGGTGGGCTCGCCGGTTCGTGGCTGCTCGTGATCTCGCCCGAGCGTCTCTTCCGGCAACTGATCCCCTTCCTCATGCTCGGCGCGTGCGCGGTGTTCGCCGGCCAGGACCGGATCAAGGCCAGGCTTCCCACCCGTGACCCGGACGCCCCGATTCGCCGGCCCGGCATCGCAACCCTCGCCGCGTGCGGCGTGGCGGCCACCTACGGCGGCTACTTCGGTGCCGGCCTCGGGATCATCTCGCTCGCCATCCTCGGCGTGGCACTCCCGGACCGGCTCGTGCACGTGAACGCTCTCAAGCAGTGGCTGGCGTTCTGCTCGAACATCGTCGCCGCGGCGTTCTTCGCCGCCAGCGGCAGGGTCGTGTGGACGCTCGTGCTCGTCATGGCCCCGGCGAGCCTCCTCGGCGGGGCGCTCGGCGGCCGACTCGCCCGGACGCTCGACCCGCGCATCGTGCGCTGGACCGTGATCGTGCTCGGCGTGGCCGTGGCCGTCCGCTTCTGGATCTGAGCGCTCAGCCGTTCGAGACGCCGACGGAGAGGCCGCCCGCGGCGAGCTCCGCCTCGTGGAAGAAGTCGCCCAACGCGTCGACGAGCGCCAGCGGGTTGTCGAGGGGGATGTCGTGCCCGCTGTCGGGCACCGTGCACCGGTGGGCGGTCGGCAACGCGTCGGCCATCTCGGCGAACGTCGCCGACGACAGCACCTCGCTCGACTGGGCCCGCACGAGCAACGTCGGCACGGTCACGCAGCACAGGTCGTTCCACGCCGAGTCGGCGCGGAACGGCACCGCATCGGAGAAGAACGGGTCGTGTTTCCGGGCGAGACCCCCGCCCGCAGCGGGCCGGGTCGCATGCGCCACCACGTGCTCGAGGAGTCCCTCGGATGCACGGGGGTGCGCCTGCCGCTCCCAGGCCACCGCCGACGTGTGATCCCCGAATGCATAGGGGACCGACGGCGGGAACGGGAGCGCCTCCTCGAAGGACGGGGGCGTGTCCACGAGCACCAGGCGCCGCACGAGATCGGGGGCACCTGCCGCCACCCGGAGGCCGACCAGCGCGCCCCAGCCGTGGCCGACCACGTCGACCGGCTCGTCGGACACGGCCTGCACGACCCGCCAGAGGTCGTCCGCAAGGTCGTTCGTGCCGTACCGCTGCTCCGCCGACCACTGGCTGTCGCCGTGACCGCGGAGATCGGCGGCGATCACCCGGCCCCACAGCGACAGCGGGGCGGCGACGTCGCGCCAGGACCAGGCGCTCGCGCCGAGGTCGTGCAGCAGCACGATCGGGCGCCCGGAACCACCGTGGTCGAGCGTGTGCAGGCGGAGACGGTCCGCAGCGAAGAACCGATGTTCGACGCGCATGGCGGCAACGGTAGCGCCGAATCCCGGGAAATCCGCCCGGTCCGCCGATCGCGGTTCGCGAAGCTCCGCTGCCTACGCTGCGGCCATGACAGAAGCACGCGACACCGCCATCGGGAGCCGGGCGTGAACGACGACGAGGAACGGATCGCCCTCTTCCTCGACTACGAGAACCTCGCCATCGGCGCCCGCGAGAACCTCGGCGGGATGGCCTTCGACCTCAAGCCCCTCTCCGACGCGATCGCGGAGCGCGGGCGGGCGATCGTGCGCCGGGCCTACGCCGACTGGCTCAAGTTCGGCGAGGACGGGCGCATGCTCACCCGCCACCACGTCGAACTCATCGAGATCCCGCAGCGAATGGGCACGATCCGCAAGAACGCCGCCGACATCAAGATGGCGGTCGACGCAATCGAGCTGGCGTTCGCCCGGCCGTACATCACCACCTACGTGCTCGGCACCGGCGACTCGGACTTCACCCCGCTCGTGCACAAGCTGCGCGAGCTCAACAAGCGGGTCATCGGCGTCGGCATCGAGTCCTCGACGTCGCTGCTGCTGCCCCCCGCGTGCGACGAGTTCCTCTTCTACGAACGACTCGAAGGCGTGGAGGTGCCGGAACGCCGCGCCGGAGCGAGCCGTCGGCGAAGCGGCCGCGGGCGCCGCACCGACGGTGCCGATTCGACCGAGACGGCCGCAGCGAAAGCGGGCGCCGGAACGTCCGACGACGGCGCGAGCGACGAGGGCGAAGCCTCTCCCGTCGTCGCGCCGGCGTCCATCGGCGACCTCGAGCGATTGCTGGCGCAGACGCTGTCCGGCCTCGAACGTTCGAGCGGGGGGCACGTACGCGCCTCGGCGCTCAAGCGTGCGGTGCTCCGCAAGGTGTCGACCTTCGACGAGTCGCAGTACGGGTTCCGAGGGTTCACCGAGCTGCTCCGGAACCTCGCCGACCGGGGCATCGTCGAACTCGTCGACAGCGCCGGGCTCGGTGACCCCGAGGTGCACTTCCCGGCCGAGCAGGGCCACGACGAGCCGGTGTTCGAACTGCTGCGCCGAGTCGTGGACGAACAGGCGACGCCCGACCGCCCGACGCCGCTGTCGGGACTCAAGAACAAGCTCCGCCGTCACGACCCGGAGTTCTCCGAGAAGCGGTTCGGGTTCGGCGGGTTCCTGCAGTTCGCGAAGGCCGCCGCAGCGCGCAACGTGATCGAGATGGCGTGGGACGACGACGCCGACGACTACATGATCCGACCGGTACCCGGCAGCCGGACCGCCGCGCCCGCCGACGTCGCCACCGCGACCGAGACGACAGCGCCGGCGACGGTCGAGACCGAGCCGGCCACCGGCGTCGAGGAGACCGCCACCGCGCGGACCCCGGCGCGCCGACGCCGGACGACGACCGCTGCGGCAACCGCAGCGGTGCCCGAGACGGAGCCGGCGGAGGAGCCACCCGCCGAGGCACCGAAGCGGCGGACGCGCGCGACCCGCGCCACGACCGAGGCGTCGGTCGGTGACACCGGGGAGGCCGCGCCCGCGGCACCGAAGCGGCGGACGACCCGACGCAGTTCGACCGCTACGCCCGCCGCCGACGGCGAGGCCCCCGCCGATACCGCACCGGCATCCGACACCGCGCCGGCTCCCCGGCGACGCACGACTCAGCGCAAGCCCGCGAAGACCGCCGAACCGTCGGCGTAGCCGAGCTCCACGAGCTCGGTGCGCGGCGCCCAACGTCCGAGCGCCGAACGGATCGGCGCGACGTCGGTCGCGATCGAGAACCCGGGCAACCAGTCGTCGTGGTGCGACAGGATCACGCGACGCGGGGAGAGCAACGCGGTCTGGCGGGCGACGAAATCGGCGAGCGATCCCTGCACCGGTTCGCCGTCGACGTTGCCCCGCCCGGCCGCCGCCACGATCGCCACGTCGGGCCGCAGGTCGCGGACGATGCCCGTCCAGTGACCGGACGTGTCCTGGAACAGGAGCGACCCCTCGGGCGTCTCGAACAGGAACAGCAGCGTGTGCCCGTCGCCGCGGGGCTGCTGCCCGTCGGCGCGCAGATGCAGGAGCGTCTCCTCACCGAGTCCGCCGATCCACTCGGCGAGCGCGCCGAACCGCTCCCGCCGGTCCTGATGGGTGACGAAGAGGTCCCCGAGGCACACCTCGTCGGCCGCCGGCATCTCCCGGTGCGACCAGACGCAGGAGTGCAGGCTCGGGTACACGCAGCAGTCCACCCCGGGGGCGAGGCGCACCCGCTCGCCGCCCGCGACCGGCAGGAGGTTGCCGAGCGGCACGCCGGCGGCCTCGAGCACCCGCACCGTCTCGTGCGACCCGATCACGGTCGCCCCGGTGCGTTCGACGGTGCGTTCCGCCCCCCACAGGTGGTCGAAGTGCGAGTGCCCGACGACGATCCAGTCACACCGGTCGACGTCGTCGGGGCGCACCCGCGGTTGCGGTCCTGCCGCCCCCTCGACCCGGTCGAGGTAAGCGTCGAGGAACACCACCGTGTCGTCGGTCGCCCGCGGTCCGGGGACCGGGAGCGTGAGCCGGAACGTCGAGCAGCCGAACCAGTCGAGCCGCGCCGTGGAGGTGGAGGCGGCCATGGCCGCCACCTTCCCACACCTCGACGTCCCGGCGGGTAGCGTCCGCGCCGTGGCCAACCACGTCGTCGCACCCCCCGGCATCGCTCCACCCGCGGCGCGCTACGCGCACGCCGTCGTCTCCGAGCACGCCGGACGGATCCTGCACACCTCCGGTGTGGTCCCCGCGGCACCGGACGGCACCGTGCCGGACGACGTCGCCTCACAGGCGGCCACGGTCTGGGCGACGATCGGTGCACTCCTCGACGACGCCGGGTTCCGACCCGCCGACGTCGTGTCGGTCACGACCTACGTCGTCGACGCCCACGCAGACGAGCTCACCACCGTCATGGCCGCGCGTGACGCCTTCCTCGACGGCCACCTCGCCGCGTCGACGCTCGTGGTCGTCCCCCGGCTCGCGCAACCGGCATGGAAGCTCGAGATCGCCGTCGTCGCCGTTCAGGGACGGTAGGTCCACGCCATCGCGCCCGGGCGGCGCATCGGCGCGACGAGATTCGCCCAGCGGCACAGCAGCGGCCGCGTGTCCCGGGGGTCGATGACCTCTTCGATCTCGAACACCTCCGCCGCACGGAACGGACTGCGGTAGCGGTTGAGGTGTTCGCGGATCTTGTCGATCTCCGCGGCGCGGGCGTCACCCTCGAAGTCGGCGAGCTCCGCCTTGTAGGCGACCTCGAGGCCGCCCTCGATGGGGAGCGAACCCCAGTCGCCCGACGGCCAGGAGTACCGGAAGTGGGTGGTGCCCGGCTTCCGGTTCGCCGCACCGGCGACCCCGAACGCCTTGCGGATCACGACACAGGCGAACGGCGACGTCGACTGTCCGAGCGCGGCGAGCGCCACCGACCCGTAACGGATCGTGCACTCCTCCTCGGACTGCTTACCGATGAGGAACCCCGGGCAGTCTTCGAGGTGGATCAGCGGCAGGTGGAATGTCGACGCGAGGTCGATGAAGCGGGTGACCTTGCGGGAGGCGTCCGCCGTCCAGGCTCCGCCGTAGACGTAGGGGTCCTCCGCGAAGATCGCCACCGGCCAGCCGTCGAGACGAGCGAATCCGGTGATGATCGACTTGCCCCAGCCCCGCCCCATCTCGAAGAAGCTGTCCGTGTCGACGACCGCGGCGATCACGTCGCGCATCTTGTAGACGCGACGTTGCTCGCGGGGCACGATCGACAGCAGCTTCTCCTCACGGCGCTGCGGGTCGTCGACGACGGGGCCACGCGGCGGGAGCTCGTTCACGTTCGCCGGGAGGTACGACAGGAACCGGCGAGCCCGTTCGAACGCCTCCTCCTCGGTGGCGACCACGTCGTCGATCGCACCGTTGGAGGTGTGGATCCGGGCGTGGCCCAGCTCCTCCTTCGACACGTCACCGAGCGACGCCTGATCGACGAGGGCAGGACCGGCGATCATCATCTGCGCGGTCTCCGCGACGATCACCGAGTAGTGCGAGGTCGTGACCCGGGCCGCTCCGATGCCCGCGACCGATCCGAGGGCGAGTGCGACCGACGGCGCTACGCCGAGGTGGCCGACGACGGTCTCCCACCCCGCGACCTGCGGGATGAGGGTGCGCCCCTTGATCTCGATCGACTTCACGGACCCGCCGCCGCCCATGCCGTCGACGAGCCGGACGTGCGGCAGGCCGAGTTCGATCGCGATGCTCTCGGCGAAGTCGCGCTTCGCCGGGATCGTCGCCTCCGCCGAACCGCCACGCACGGTGAAGTCGTCACCGGAGATGACGACCGGACGACCGTCGATCTCGGCGACGCCGCACACGAGGTTCGCCGGCATGAAGGAGAGGAGACGCCCCCCATCGTCGTAGGTGCCCACGCCCGAGGTCGAGCCGATCTCGTGGAACGACCCGTCGTCGCAGACGGCGTCGAGCCGCTCACGGATCGTCATCTTCCCGGCGGCGCGCTGACGCTCCACCCGTTCGGCGCCGCCCATCTCGGCGGCGAGACGGCGTCGTTCGTGCAGCTCGTCGACCTCTGCCTGCCAGCTCATCGCACTCCCCCCGGTACGGCGATCAGTCGAACTCAGCGACCCTGCCAGTTCGGCGAGCGCTTCTCGGCGAAGGCGGAGGCACCCTCGCGGGCGTCCTCGCTGCTGAACACCGAATCGAGCAGCGTGTCCTGGAACGCCCAGAACTCCGCCTCGGTGCGGCCCCAGCACTCGCGGATGATCTCCTTCGAGGCGGCCATGCCGAGCGGCGCGTTGCGGGTCATCCGCTCGGCGAGCTCCATGGCGGCGTCGACCGCACCGCCCGGCTCGGTGAGACGGTTGACCATGCCGAGCTCGTAGGCGCGCTCCGCGGTGATCGGATCGGCGGTGAGCGCCATCTCCATCGCGAGGCTGTAGGGGAGCTGGCGGGGCAGGCGCAGCAGGGCGCCGGCGCCGGCGAACAGGCCCACGCCGACCTCGGGCACGCCGAGCCTCGCACCCTTCGCGGCGACGACGAGGTCGCACGACAGCGCGATCTCGAGCCCACCGGCGAGGGCGAACCCCTCAACCGCGGCGATGAGCGGCTTGCGGGCGCCGCGCTCGACGATGCCGGCGAAGCCGCGGCCCGGGAGGTTCGGCATGCCGCCGTCGAGGAACGCCTTGAGGTCCATGCCGGCGGAGAAGCCCTTGCCGTTCCCGGTGAGGACACCGACGACAAGACCGGGATCGGCGTCGAGCCGGTCGAGCGCGGCGGCGAGCGCCTCGGCGAGGTCGCGGTTCACCGAGTTGCGCTGCTCGGGCCGGTTGAGGGTGATGAGCAGGACCTTGCCGCGCTGCTCGGTCAGGACAGGAGTCTCTTCAGCCATGGGAGGGAACCTAGCCGTCCGCGCTCACTCGGCCCAGGCCTTCACCTGCTCGACGACCTTCAAGGGGTCGTCGCCGACCGGCTCGATGTTCAGGTAGGTCACGCCGACCTCCTTGTAGACGGCGAGCCGCTCGCGAACGAACCCGGGGTCCCCGCACAGCGTCGCCATGTCCAGGTACTCCTCCGGCACCTTCCCGAACGCCTCGGCACGCTTGCCCGACAGGAACAAGTCCTGGATCTCCTTCGCCTCGGCCTCCCAGCCGTAGCGGCAGAACAGGTCGTTGTAGAAGTTCTTCGACCGGGCGCCCATGCCACCCACGTAGAACCCGGCGTTGCCGCGGGCACGGTCGCGCGCGTCACGCACGTGCTTGTCGTCCTTGCCCCCGATCGCGACGGGGCCGCCGCCCATGATCTGCAGCGGCGCCAGCCCGGCGGCCCGACGGGCCGAGCCGGCGGCGAGCGAGTCGCCCCACACGTCACGGAACTTGTCCGGCACGAAGAAGATCGGCTGCCAGCCGTCCGCCACCTCGGCGGCGAGCTCGACGTTCTTCGGCCCGATCGCCGCGATCCACACGGGGATATCGGAGCGGAACGGTCGACCCATGAACTTGAGCGGCTTGCCGAGCCCCGACCCGCCGTGGTCGGCGTCGAGGGGCAGGTGGTAGTTCGGCCCGTCGTGCACGAGGGCCTCACCGCTCCACACCTTGCGGCAGATGTCGACGACCTCGCGGGTGCGCTGCAGCGGCTTGTCGTAGCGCACCCCATGCCAACCCTCGATCACCTGCGGACCGGACGTGCCGAGCCCGAGGTGGAACCGACCCTGGGACAGCGAGTCGATCGTCGCCGCCACCTGGGCGATCAGCGCCGGGGTGCGGCTGTAGACGGGGAAGATTCCCGACATCAGCTCGACGCGCAAGGTACGGGCGGCGAGGTAGGCGAGCGACGACCCGAGGTCGAACCCGTAGATCTCGCCGCCCCACAGCAGGTCGACACCGGCCGACTCGAGGTCGGCTGCGTTGCGGGCGAACTTCTCCGGGTCGCCCTCGTAGAAGCCCATGCTCATGGAGATCTTCATCGTCATGCTCCTGTCCGGTCGACGAAGACGTGCGTCTCGCCGAGCCACATCGGTGAATTGGGGAGGTCGATGAACCGACGCTCGTCCTCGAGCAGCTCGGCGGCCGCCCGCCGTGCCTCAGGGGTCCCGGCGGTGAAGTCCTCGAGCGAGTCGATCCAGATCTCGGCGATGCCGTCGAAGGGTGCGGGCGCACCGCCGTTGCGGGCCTGCAGCGCCTCGTGCAGGCCGGCGACGTCGAGGGTGTGCACCTGCTGGTACCGACGGACGCCGAGCGCCGCCGCACGTTCCGCCACCAACGGACCGTGGACGTCCTTCCAGTAGCGGTGGAACTCCTCGACCGACAGGTCGGGCCGGCGCCGCAGACAGAACGTGAGCTTGATCACGGGCCGGACCCTAGTGGTCGGCGTGCTGCAGCACGCCCCGTTCCTCGAGGCGCGCGATCTCCGCTCGGTCGAGGCCGAGGAGCTCCCCGAGCACTTCGGCGTTGTGCTGGCCGAGCATCGGCGCCCACAGCTCCGGGTTCGTCCCGGGACCGTCAGGCCGGTCGGTGAACCGGAACGGGAACCCCGGTGCGACGAAGTCGCCGACGATCGGGTCGGAGATCGTGCGCACCATCCCGCGCTCCACGAAGTACGGGTCCGTCAGGGTCGCCTTCGGCGTGAGCACGGGCGAGTTCGGCACCCGACAGCGGTCGAGGACCTCGAGGATCTCGGCGTCGGTACGGAACGTGGCCATCCAAGCCTCGATCAGCGCGTTCAGCGCCGGACGGTTCGCCACACGCTCCGCCGGGGTCGCGAAGTCGGGATCGGTGACCAGGTCCGGTCGACCAAGCGCCTCGCAGAGCGCCGGCCACTGCCGTTCAAGGCAGAGCACGACGATCCACCCCTCCGGGCTGCGGAACGTGCCGGCCGGGGAGACGGCCGGATGGTCCCGACCGGCCCGCACCGGGTCGCTGCCGTCGACCGACGCCGCCTGCACGTTCACCTCGTGCATCCAGTAGAGCGAGTCGACGAGGGACAGCTCGATGTGCTGACCCCGACCGGTGCGGGACCGGGAGAAGAGCGCGGTCGAGATCGCCGCGAACGCGTGGAGGCCCGTCGTCTGGTCGGCGATCGCCGCGGAGACGAAGTACGGCGGCCCGTCCCGGTCACCGGTCATGTGCATGAGTCCGGCGTACGCCTGGCCGACGAGGTCGAACGCGACCTTGTCGGACCGGCAGCCCTCGCGGCCGAACCCGGTGATCGACACGACGATCAGGTCCGGGCGGTCGGCGGCGAGCACGTCGTAGGTGAGCCCCTTCCGCTCGACGACCCCCGGCCCGAAGTTCTCCACCACGACGTCGACCTCTCCGGCGAGCCGGCGGATCAGGTCGAGCGCCGTGGGGTCGGAGAGGTCCACGCACAGGCTGCGCTTCCCACGGTTCTGCTGCACGAAGTACGCACTGCGCCCGTTCCGGATCGCCGGGAGCCCGCGTGCCGGGTCGCCACCCGGGGCAAGCTCGACCTTGATCACGTCGGCACCGAGCTCCGCCATCATGCGGGTGCAGCACGGCCCCGACAGGTACTGCGTCAGGTCGAGCACCCGGATGCCGCTCAACAGGTCGTTGCGATCGTGATCCCCCATGGCGGCGCATCGTAGGGGGTGCCCCCGCCGCCCGTCGGCGGTCACGCCGGTCGCGGTAGCGTCCCGGCGTGGCCGACTACCGATCGCTCGACCTGCTGCACGTGACCGTCGCGGAGGGGGTGGCGACCGTCGTGATCGACCATCCGCCCGTGAACCTCTTCGATGCCGCCCAGATGCGTGAGTTCGCCCAGCTCGCCCGCCTGCTCGAGGCGGACGACGACGTCCGGGTCGTCGTGTTCCGCTCCGCGAACCCCGACTTCTTCATCGCGCACGCCGACGTCGCCGGGATCCTCGACATCCCCGCCGACCAGCCGCCCGCGACCAAGCTCGGCGGGTTCAGCGGCATGGTGGACCGGTTCCGCACCATGCCGAAGGCGACCATCGCCGTGATCGAGGGGCGGGTCGGCGGCGGCGGCAGCGAGTTCACGCTGTCCTGCGACATGCGGTTCGCCGCCTTCGGCCGAGCCGTGTTCAACCAGCCGGAGGTCGCGCTCGGGATCCTCCCGGGGGGCACGGGCACACAGCGACTCGCCCGTCTCGCCGGCCGGAGCCGCGCGCTCGAGATCATCCTCGGCAGCGACGACTTCGATGCGGCCACCGCCGAGCGGTACGGGTGGGTGAACCGGGCGCTGCCCCCCGAGGAGCTCTGGCCCTTCGTCGACCGGCTCGCCCGACGCATCGCGTCGTTCCCGCCGCAGGCCGTCGCGGAGTCGAAGGCGCTCGTGAACCTCGCCGACGGGGCGATCGTCGAGGCGATCCTCACGGAACAGGACGGGTTCAACCGCCTGCACCCGCTGCCGGAGGTCCGCGCCCGCATGCAGCGCTTCCTCGCTCAGGGCGGACAGACGCCCGAGGGTGAGGCCCGCCTCGGCGACCTCGTCACCGAGATCGGCTGAACCGCCCGGCGCTCAGTCCTCGAGCCAGGCGTTGAAGCGCGGCGTCCGCTTCTCCCGGAAGGACATCTCGCCCTCCTTCGCGTCGGGGTGCCAGTCGGTGATCGCCGTCTTCGACGCGATCTCGTCGCAGGCCTGCGCCCAGCCGAGCTCCGCTGCCGCGTAGAGGGAGCGCTTCAGCAGGCGCATGGCGACCTGCGGACCCGAGGCGAGTTCGGCGGCGAGTGCCGCGGTCCGGTCGGCGAGCTCGGCCGGCGGGCACACCTCGTGCACGAGTCCGAGCGCGAGGGCTTCCTCGGCCGGGACGATCCGCTTGCGCATCGTGAAGTCGAGCGCCTTGGCGAGACCGAGGTGCTGGACGAGCAGGTACTGGCCGCCCTCGTCGGGCAGGAGGCCGAATCGGAGCGTCGCGGAACCGAGCCGGGCGTCGGTCGACGCGATCCGGAAGTCGCAGGAGAGCGCGAGGGAGAACCCGGTCTGGATCGCGAACCCGTTCAAAGCCGCGATCGTCAGCTTGTCGAGCTCGCGGACCGCACGGTTCACCGCCTGGGAGACGGTGCGCAGACCGTTGTAGGTACCGAGAGCGTTCGTGTGCCCCGGGTGCACCATCGGCACCGAGGTCGGCGCGTTGGCGTCGGATCCATAGCCGCCGGTGAGGTCGTCGCCGGCGCAGAACGCCCGCCCCTCGCCGGTGAAGACGACGACGCGGACCTTCTCGTCGAGCTGGATCTGCGTGCACAGCTCGATGAGGTCGCGCTTCATGCCGACCGTCATGCCGTTCATCCGCTCCGGACGGTCGAACGTGACGGTGACGACACCGAGCTCGCCGACCTCAACCCGAAACCCCTGGTACGCACGCTGCAACATGCA
>VGBO01000002.1 GCA_016870475.1 Actinomycetota bacterium
CACGTCGAGCCTCGTCGTCCCCGCCGACCGGGGGGTGAACCGACCCCGCGACCTCGAAGGGCGCACCTACGGCGGGTTCGGCGGCGAACTCGAGAAGGCGCTCGTCGACCGGCTCGTCCGCTGCGATGGTGGCGACCCCGCACGGGTGCGCTACGTCGAGGTCGGCAACGTCGACTACCGCATCGGCCTCGAACGACGCGACTACGACGCCGTGTGGGTCTTCGACGGGTGGGACGTCATCCGCCTCACCGAGCTCGAGGGCATGAAGCTCGTCCGCTTCCCCTTCTACGACCCTGCGGTCGCCCCGGCGGACCGCTGCCTGCCCGACTGGTACACGCCGATCATCGCCACCTCCGCCGAGGTGCTGAAGGAACGACCGGACGTGATCCGGGCGTTCCTGCGGGCCACCTCGGTCGGGTACACCGTCGCCGACGACGAACCCGCGAGCGCCGCCGACTCGCTCCTCGCCGCGGTGCCCGAACTCGACCCGGAGCTCGTCCGACGCAGCGCCGCCTACCTCGCCGGCCGCTACACCGACGACGCGCCGTGGGGGCTCCAGCGGACAGCGACATGGGTCGACTTCGCAGCGTTCCTCACCGCCGCCGGGCTGCTCGACACCGGCGTCGACCCGACTGCGGCGTTCACGAACGAGTACCTCCCCGGATCGTGACCCGGCCGTGATCGAGATCCGCGGGCTCCGGCACCGGTTCGGGGACCTCGACGTGCTGGACGGCATCGACCTCTCGGTGCCGACCGGCGGGTTCACGACCCTGCTCGGACCGAGCGGGTGCGGGAAATCGACCGTGCTCCGGGTCGTCGCCGGGCTGCTCACCCCGACCTCGGGCACCGTCACCGTCGACGGACACGACGTCGTCGGTCGGCCGGGCCGCGTCGCCCACATGCCCCAGCGCGACCTCCTGCTCCCCTGGCGCCGGGCGTTGGCGAACGCGACCGTCGGCGCCGAGGCACGCGGTCTCGACCGGACGGCCGCACGTGCCGAAGCCGCCCGCCTGTTCGAACGGTTCGGCCTCACCGGATTCGAACGGACCTGGCCGGCGCGCCTCTCCGGCGGCATGCGGCAACGCGTCGCGCTCCTGCGCACCGTCGTCTCCGGACTCACGACCATCGCGCTCGACGAGCCCTTCGGCGCTCTCGACGCCCTCACCCGACGCGACCTCCAGGGGTGGCTCGCCGAACTGCGCGGCGAGTACCGCAGCACCGTGCTGCTCGTGACCCACGACGTCGACGAGGCGCTCGTCCTGTCGGACCGCGTGGTCGTGCTGTCGGCACGACCTGGCCGGATCGTCCACGAGGTCGACAACCCCCTCCCCCATCCGCGGCCCTTCGCCGCGCTCGGCGGCACCGAGCTCGCCGGACGTCGGGCCGAACTGTTCGACGCTCTCGGCGCCGGCTGAGGACGACGGCGTCAGACGGTCGCGGGTCGGGGGGTCCGGCCACTCCGCCCGATGAAGGGCAGCACCACCCCACCGACCGCGGCGGCGACGGCGACCGCACCGAACCCGAGGGGGAACCCGCCCCACTCGATGAGCTGACCCACCCCGTAGCCACCGAGGGGGGCACCGATGTCGAAGTAGACGTTGAAGGACCCCATCGCCGTGCCGCGTTCGTCGTCGGGTGCGCGGTCGGCGACCATCGCCAACAGTGCGGGGAACCCACCCGAGTACCCCATCCCGAAGATCACGAGGAACACGATCGCCGGCAACGGCGACCGCACGAACGCCACCCCGGCGAGGCCGACGACGATCGCCACGGTGGACGGGAACGCCACCCGCAGCCGCCCGTAGCGGTCGGCGAGCCCCCCGACGAGGAAGCGCGTCGCCAGCACCGTCACCGACAGGGCGAGGAACAGCACGTCGGAGGACTCGAGGCCGATGTCCCGGGCATAGAGCGACAGGAACGCCGCCACCGACGTCCAGCCGATGCCGATGCAGAAGAACACGATCCCCGGGCCGCGGGCCGCCGGATGGAACAGGCGGTGCAGCACCGGGACGGGGACCGCGTCGGCCGAACGTTCCGGCAGCGTCTCCCGGATCGCGAGGGCCGCCACGACTCCGGCACCGGTGAAGATCGCCACCGCCCACCACACGGCGGTGAACCCCTCCGTCGCGCCGACGAGCCACTCGGCCACGTACGGACCGGCCGAGAAACCGACGTAGAAGAACGTGCTGAAGAGCGCGAGGAACCCGGCGCGCCGCTCCGGTGGGGCGACATCGGCCGTCATCGCGACCGCGGCCGTGTAGCTGAACGCGGAGGCGGCCCCCTGCACGAGGCGCAGCAGGAGCACGAGCACCACCGACTTGGCGGCCATCAACCCGAACGCGCTCACCGCGAACAGCGCCGGCCCGGCGAGCATCAGCGGACGACGACCGACCCGGTCGACGAAGCCGCCGGCCCAGGGGCGCACGGCCACCGACGCGACCGACACCACCGACATGACGAGGCCGGCCATCGCCTTGGAGGAACCGAGCTCCTCGGTCATGTAGAGCGGGAGCGCCGGGTAGAGGAGCCCCTGCGCGATGAACGTGCCGAGCGTCGACGCGCACACGAGCGCGAACGTGACGTTGCCGCGCTGCGGGTTCGTCACGTCGGCCCCCCGTCGACCCGAGGTCTCAGTAGCGGTAGTGGTCGGACTTGTAGGGGCCGTCGACGGGGATGCCGAGGTAGTCGGCCTGCTCGGAGCTCAGCTTCGTGAGCCGCACGCCGAGGGCGTCGAGGTGGAGACGGGCGACCATCTCGTCGAGCTTCTTCGGGAGGGTGTACACACCGAGCTCGTAGTCGTCGGCCTTCGCGTGCAGCTCGATCTGGGCGAGCACCTGGTTCGCGAAGCTCGCCGACATCACGAAGCTCGGGTGGCCCGTCGCGTTGCCGAGGTTCAGCAGGCGCCCCTCCGACAGCACGATGACCGAATGGCCGTCGGGGAACACGTACTCGTCGACCTGGGGCTTGATCGTGACCCGCTGCACGTCCGACAGGCGGGCGAGACCGGCCATGTCGATCTCGTTGTCGAAGTGGCCGATGTTGCCGACGATCGCGCCGTGCTTCATGCGCGCCATGTGCTCGGCGCTGATGATCCCCTTGTTGCCGGTCGCCGTGATGAAGATGTCGGCGCGGTCGAGCACCGCCTCGAGCGTGGTCACCTCGTAGCCGTCCATCGCCGCCTGCAGGGCGCAGATCGGGTCGATCTCGGTGATGATCACCCGGCTGCCCTGCCCGCGGAGCGACTCGGCGCACCCCTTGCCGACGTCGCCGTAACCCATCACGACCGACACCTTGCCGCCGAGCATCACATCGGTCGCCCGCTTGATGCCGTCGATGAGGCTGTGACGGCAGCCGTACTTGTTGTCGAACTTCGACTTCGTCACGGAGTCGTTCACGTTGATCGCCGGGAACAAGAGCTCCCCGCGCTCGAGCATCTGGTAGAGGCGGTGCACGCCGGTGGTCGTCTCCTCGGAGACCCCCCGGATGCCCGCACCGATGCGGGTCCAGCGCTGCGGGTCCTCCGCCAGCGACCCGCGCAGCAGCTCGAGGATGACCGCCCACTCCTCGGGGTCGTCCTCGCCGGTCGCGGGCACCGCGCCGGCCGCCTCGTACTCGGTGCCCTTGTGCACGAGCAACGTCGCGTCACCACCGTCGTCGAGGATCAGGTTCGGACCGCCGTCGGGCCACAGCAGCACACGCTCCGTGCACCACCAGTACTCGGGGAGGGTCTCCCCCTTCCACGCGTACACCGGGACGCCGCGCGGGTTGTCCGGCGAACCGTCCGGACCGACGACGACCGCTGCCGCTGCGTGGTCCTGCGTGGAGAAGATGTGGCACGACGCCCACCGCACCTCCGCACCGAGCGCGACGAGCGTCTCGATCAGCACGGCCGTCTGCACGGTCATGTGCAACGAACCGGTGATCCGGGCACCGCGGAGCGGCTGGTCGTCGGTGTACATCGCACGGATCGACATGAGTCCGGGCATCTCGTGCTCGGCGAGGCTGATCTCCTTGCGCCCGAACGCAGCCAGGCCCAGGTCGGCGACGGCGTAGTCGCCTCGGCGATCGACGGCGGGGTTGATCTGCGATTCGAAGGTGGACATGGCGCTCCACGGGACGGCCGGCCACAGCCGGGGGCGGACCGGAGCAGTGTAGGGGTGCGCATCCGGCTGCGGGCCGACCACCCCGCCGCCGCTCAGGCCCCGGCCTCCTCCACGCCCCGGGCCGACGCCCGGAACAGCACGCCCGGACCCTCCGCCACGTAGGGCGGCCCCGCAGCTGGCACGAACGCCGATCCGCCCGGAGGCAACCGCACCGTCCGCTCGACGGACCGCAGCGTGACCGACCCCTCCGTGCACAGCAGCACCTCGTCGCCGAGCCGACGGGGTGCCCACGGCTCGGCGCCGAGATCGACCCGGCCGAGACGGAACGGTGCCGGGCCCGACGGGTACACGGCCTCGGGGTCACCCGGGCCCTCGGGAGCGGGAACGACCGGGACGAGCGGCTCCGCCTCGACCCGGAGGATCCGCCGGAGTTCGGTGAGATCCACCGGCTTCGACGTCAACCCGCCCCGCACGACGTTGTCCGAGTTCGCCATGATCTCGACACCCGTGCCCGATACGTAGGCGTGCAACCGTCCCGCGGCGGCGAAGATCGCCTCACCCGGGCGGAGCACCGCACGGTTCAGCAGCAGGGTGATCGCCACGCCGACGTCGCCGGGGTGCAACGCCGCCGCCCGCAGCACGAGCGCCGCCTCCCCGGGGAACCGCGCGGCGGCGGGACCCGCGCCGGCGACGACCGCATCGACGACCGCGGCCCGGGCTCCGCCGTCCGTCTCCCACCAGTCCCACAGGACACCGGCGAGGTCGCCCGCTGCGAGCCGGCCAGCGACACCGGCGAGCCCGAACGCGGCGACCACCTCGGCCGCCGCCGCCGGGGCGCGGAAGCCCGAGAGCACCTCGAAGGGGGTGAGCGCTACGAGCAGCTCCGGCTTCGGGTTCGGGTCGCGGTACGTGCGCGTCGCCGCCCCACGGGGGACGCCCGACGCCTCCTCCGCAGCGAACCCCCGCCGCGCCTGGGAAGCATCGGGGTGGGCCTGCAGCGACAGCGGCCGATCCGCTGCGAGCAGCTTCAGCAGGAACGGCAGCTCACCGGCGACGAGTACGTCGAGCGGCACGCTGCGACCGTCGTCGAGCACCGCGGACGACGGCGCGGTGGGGTGGGCCCCCATCCAGATCTCCGCAACGGGCCGCCCGTCGGCGGGAACACCGAGCAGCGTCGGCAGCGCCGTCGTCGAGCCCCAGTCGTAGTGCTGCGCCGGATTCGCCAGCTCGTACACCGGGCCCGGACGTCCTCAGGACCCGCCGAGCAGACCGACGAGCCGTTCGTGTTCCGCGTCGTCCACGGTCTCGGCCTCGTCGACCAGCAGATCCGGGATCCCCTCCACGATGCGGTACCGACGACGAAGGCGCGGATTGTACAGCGTGTCCTCCGCTTCGAGGTACTGCAGCGGGCCCTTGTCCTCGGGACAGGCGAGGATCTCGAGCAGGAACGGGTCGAGCGGCATGAGGTGCTCCGGGGTCGGACGAAGGGGACGGTGGGCGGTCAGGCGAACCGGGCGCGGACCTCGGCGACGCGGTCCGCGACCTCGGCGACGGTCGGGGCCTCGAGGTTGAGTCGCAGCAGCGGCTCGGTGTTGGAGGGGCGCAGGTTGAACCACCACGACCCGCAGTCGACCGTCAGGCCGTCGAGCCGGTCCTGGTCGGCCGACGCATAGGCCGCAGCGACCCAGTCGATCACCGCAGCGGGGTCCGCGACCTCGGTGTTGATCTCCCCCGACGCGGCGTAGCGCTCGAAGGGGCGACGCAACTCCGACAGCGGCACCCCGGCACGGCAGAGCTGCTCGAGGACCACGACGGCTGCGATGCACCCCGAATCGGCACGCCAGTTGTCCCGGAAGTAGTAGTGCGCCGAGTGCTCGCCGCCGAAGAGCGCGTCGGTCTCGGCCATGACGGCCTTCACGAAGCTGTGGCCGACGCGGGTGCGGACCGGCACCCCGCCTCGCTCCCGCACGATCTCCGGCAACGCCTTCGAGCAGATCAGGTTGTGCACGATCGTCGAACCCGGATGTCGGTCGAGCAGACCGGCGGCGACGATCGTCGTCGTGAGCGATCCCGACAGCGGTTCGGCGTGCTCGTCGACGAGGAACACCCGATCGGCGTCACCGTCGAAGGCGAGCCCGACGTCGGCCCCGGTCTCGAGGACCCGGGCCTGCAGGTCGCGCAGGTTCTCCGGCTGGATCGGATCCGCCGGATGGTTCGGGAACGTGCCGTCGAGCTCGGGGTAGAGGACCTCGAGCTCGACGGGCAGATCCGCGAACACCGCCGGCACGACGAGGCCGCCCATGCCGTTCGCCGTGTCCGCAACGATCCGCAACGGCCGCAGGACCCCGACGTCGACGAAGGACCGGACGTGAGTCGCGTAGTCACCGAGCAGATCGACGCTCGTGCGGGCACCCCGTGTCGCGCCGGGCACCGGATCCGACGCCGCGCCGTCGCGCACGTCCGCGAGCCCGCTGTCGGATCCGACGGGTCGAGCGGCCGACCGGCAGAACTTGATCCCGTTGTACCGGGCCGGGTTGTGCGACGCCGTGAACATCGCGGCCGGGGCGCCGAGGCGTCCGGCGGCGAAGTACGCAAGGTCGGTGGAGACGAGGCCGAGGTCGACGACGTCGAGGCCGACGGTCTGCACGCCGTCGGCGAACGCGTCGACGAGCTCCACGCCGGACGGCCGCATGTCACGGCCGACGAGCACCCGGGTCGCGCCGTCACGTTCGGCCACCCACCGGGCGAACGACCCACCGATGCGCCGACAACGGTCGGCGTCGATCTCGTCGGGGTAGACGCCCCGCACGTCGTAGGCCTTGAAGATGGCGTCGAGCACGAACATCCGTCCCGGTCGGGGCAGCACCGGTCGCCCGGTACGCCGGCGAGGAGACTACCGGCTGCGGCCCGGCGTTCCCGGGAGCGGCAGCGGCCACACCTCATCGGCGGCAGATGCGTACGCACCGCCCTTCGCCCAACGCCGGATCCGGACGAGGTCCCGGAGCAACCGGAACCCGTCGCGCACCACCTTCACGGTCGAGCGTTCGGAGTTCTCGACCTCGACGGGGACCTCGAGCACCCCGAGCTCGTAGCGCTCCACGAGGTGGAACACCTCGATGTCGAACGCGAACCCGGTCGTGCGAACCTGCCGGAACAGCAGGTTCGCGACATCGGAACGGAACGCCTTCAACCCGCACTGGGTGTCCCGGTACTGCCCGAGAAGCACCGCCATGGTGCAGAGGTTGATCACCCGGCCACCGATCTCCCGCACCCGGCGTGCCCCCACCAGGGTGGTCGTGTCGACGTGGCGACGGCTACCGACCACGACGTCCCACCCCGACTCCACGGCCTCGAGGAGCCGCAGCACCTGTTCGGGCGGGTACGCGAGATCGGCGTCGGTGAACACGACCGTGCGGCCACCCGCGGCGAGCACGCCCGCCCGCACCGCGGCGCCCTTGCCCCGGTTCGGCTCCTGCCGCAGCACGACGTCGGCGCCGGCGGCGCGCGCCGCGGCGGCCGTGTCGTCGGGGGACCCGTCGTCGACGACGACGATCTCGAGCCCGCCGTCGGCGGCGACCTCCCCCAACGCCTCCCGCACCCGACGGACCGTGGCGCCGATCCGTTCCTGCTCCCGGTACGCCGGGATCACCACCGACAGTCGCACCCGACCATCCGCTGGCAAGCGGCCCGCCGCCGCGCCGCTCCGGCGGCGCACCTCACCGAAGAGCACCCGCCGGAACGCTACGAGCCGGAGACCGGCCCCGACACCGAGCGCAGCGAGCTTGCCGACCACGAGGGCCGGCACGGCCGTCGTCGAGGGGTCGACGAGCACGACGACGACGCCGAGGTCGACCGCACCTGCCAGCACGACGACGCCGAGCACCACGGCCGGCCGACGCACCCACCGGGCGTAGGGGTCGCCGCGGAAGGTGAGCCAGCGATGCGCCGAGTACGACGTCGTCGCGGCGATGCCGACGGCCAACGCCGCCGCCCAGACGAGCGGCAACCCGGCGACCCGACGGGCGACGACGAAGGTCGCCACGTCGACGACCGTCACGAACACGCCGACGACCGCGAACCGGCCGACGAGCCGACGGACCCGCTCGCTCACGACGGGTCGTCGTCGGGGGGGCCGATCGCGCCCCAGCGGGCGTCGCCCCAGTCGTCGTCCTCGAACGGTGTCGTCCACCCGGGGATGCGGGTGCGCCGGCCCCGTTCGGCGTCACGGCCGATCTCGACCGCCGGAGTCACCCCGGTCGGCGGTGGTGGGGTCCACGTCGGCGGCGCCGCCGAGGGGGTCGGCTCCGACGCCTCGAGGTCGGTCACCGGGTCGGCACCCTCGTCGCTGGCCCGGTCGCCAGGGTCCTCTGTCGGGTCGTCCCCGTCGGTCGTGTCCCACTCGTCGCCCCCGGCGGGCGCGCCGTCGGCCGCGCCGCCGGCGGCGGGCCGGGGCGCGAAGGACAGCGGGCGCCGACGACCGAGCACGACGATCCCGGCGATGCCGACGAGCGTGGTCCCGAGGCCCGCCCAGTCGAGACCCGTCCGGCCGTACCGCAGCTCGACGGTGCGTTCGGTCGGGACGACGACCATCAGGTTCGGGGCGACCCGGTAGGGGCCGTCGGCGCCGGAGGCCTGCCAGTTCGGGAAGTACGACGCCTTCACGAGCACGGGCGTTCCCGGCTGGTCGACTCGGAAGCTGATCCGCTGGGCGTCCACGACCAGGTCGGTGACCTGCACGGCGGGTTCGGCCCGCAACTTCGGTGTCTCGTCCGCCCGGACGCGCTGCCAGGTCTCCGGACCGTCCGCGGCGAGCAGGACGTCCCACCGCTTGCGGTCCATGTAGAACCCGGTCGCGAACGGCAGCCACGCCTTCTGGTCCTGCGTCACATCGGTGACCACCGCCGGCTGGCGGGTCAGGCCGACGACGAGGTCGCTCCCCTGTACCTCGAAGATCGCCCATGGCCCTGACGTCCCGACCCGCCGGAGGTCGGCATTCTTCGCCGCAGCGTCCTTCGCCTTGTCCGTGTAGGCGAGGTAGTAGCGCGCCCCGATGAACTTGAGGTGCTCGACCCCCATCGTCATGTCGAACCCGAGGTAGGGCAGGTCCCGCTGGGCGGACGACGGCTTCTCCGACAGCTCGGACTGGTTGAGGAAGTGGAAGGGGGTGGTCGCGGCGGACTCGAAGTACAGGCCCTCCATCGAACCGATGCACCCGTCGGTCCAGAACGGGAGGAGCATCAACGCCATCGGGGTTCCGTAGCTGTTCAGCTTGTCGAGGTCGTACTCCCACATGGCGCGCCCGCACCCGTTCGACGTGCCGAGGTCTTCCATCGTGTCGATGAGCGCCCGGTACTCCGTCCAACCGGCCTTGTCCTGGATGCCGCTGTAGTTCCAGCGCGCCCAGTCGTCGATGAAGGAGGGTCGCATCCCGATGCCGAGCGCCCGGTGCTCGCCGTCGACGAGTCGCCCCGCCCCGGGCACCGACCCGAGCGGTAGCGCGGTCACGAACAGCACCACGACGGCGACGGCGGTCGCGAGCGCGGACCGGGCCCACACTCCCGACACCCGGCGCACGAGCAGTGCGGCGCCGAGCCCACCGAGGAGGTACAGGCTCAGGTAGTAGAAGGGCAGGAAGCGGGCGTTCCACATCTGGGTGTCCGGCCACCACACGAACGCTCCGGCGGACGCGAGCGCCATCGACACGAGGAACGCCCCGAACCGGTTCCGTTCGACGAGGCTGAGCACCGCGCCGGCGACCGCGAGCCCCCCGACCACGTACCACACGGCCTCCGACGGCCCGCCCGGCGCCAGGTTCTCGGCGTAGAGCTGGATCCGTTCCCAGCCCATGTCGTTGAAGTAGGCGTGGCGGCCGACGAAGGGCAGGGCCCAGAACCCGCTCACCGCGGCGCCGGCCACGCCGACCGGCACGACCCAGAGCAGGCTCGGCCGCCAGCGGGGCTCGACCCACACGGAGCCGGCGACGAGCACCGCGACCCCTGCTGCGGCGAGGGCGATGCCCGCCGGTGGTGATGCGGCCACGCCCGTCCACAACCCCAGACCGACGAGGCCGACGAAGGCGCCGAGGACGACCCGGGCCGCCGGACCCCGGGCGTCGGCGGTCGCCCGGAGCAGGCCGAGCACCATCGTTCCCAGCGTGGCGAAGAGGGCCGGGATGAGGTGGAGGAGGATGACGAGGGCGTACAGGGACGCCGCAAGCGCCCGGTGCCGACCGGTCTCGAGGCCCCGGGCGACGACGCCGAGGTAGACGAGCGCGACCGACAGGCTGAGCGAGAACGCGAATTCGCCGGCGAGCGTCGACGCGGCGTTCCCGCCGTAGATCGTGAACCGCCCGTCGAACAGGAACGGCAGCGTCGCGACCGCCGCGAGCAGCGGCGTCGGAAACGCGGTCCGGAACAGGCGGGCCATCGCCCACGCCGCCACCGGCAGGGTCAACATGCCGGTGACCGTCGCGAGCTTGAACGCCACGCCGTAGGCGAACACGAGGTCGTACGCCAGCACGAGCAGCGATGGGAGCACCATGTAGAAGTGGTACGCGGGGAATCCGGCGTACCAGTCGGGTGACCAGCCCGCGAGACGACCCGAGGGGAGCAGCTCGCGGCGCAGGTAGTCGGGGCCCCACACGTGGGCACCCATGTCGCCGCCGGTCGGCAGGTTCTCGACGAGCAGCAACGAACCGCCGAGCTGCTGCCACACGAACACGATGCCGACGGCGATCCAGAACGCCGTCACCCCGAGCTGCACCCAGTCCTCGAGGGTGCGCGGCGGACCGAGACGGGCCCGGCGCCGCTCCGCAGCGACCGCGTCCGAGGTGTCCTCGTCCGCGCCCGCAGCGTCGTCCTCGATGAGGGCCTCGTCCATGCGACCTGCAGGCTAACGGCCGCGTCGGACGGCGCCGTGCCATCCACGTCGGGTCCGCCACCTCGTCACGGTGCGGTGAGCAGCAGCCATCCGACGGTGGTCGCGTTGAACCCAACGTGCGCGGCGATTGCCGGGCCCAACCGCCCCGACCACTCGGCCAGCACGCCGAAGACCAGCCCGGCGACGAGGAGGCCGGCGAACTGCACCGGCTGGAAGTGCACGAGCGCGAACAGGACCGCCGTCGCGAGGAGCGCCACCGGGGCGCCGAGGAAGGCGGCGAGCCCCCGCTGCAGCAGCCCCCGGTACACGAGCTCCTCGACGAACGGGGCGACGCCGACGAGGAGGGCCGCCATGCCGAGGGCGGCGAGCGGGGTGTCCGCCTTGGCCAGGAGGCGGGACGCCGGCGCTCCGGCGTCGACGTCGACCACGCGGTACACCACGCCGACGAGGACCTGCGCTCCCACCCCCGCCGCGAGCCCGACGGGGATGTCGACCGGGCGGATCCGCAACCCGAGCACGGCGCCCGGCGGCCGACCCGCGGCCCACGTCGCAGAGGCCACCGAGCCGAGCTGTACGACCCACCCGGGCAGTACCAGCAGGGCGAACGTCGCGACGGTCAACCCGGCGACCACGTCGGGGTCGCCGGCACCGTCGAGGACGGCGGCGACCGCCGCACCGACCGCGGTCCCCGTCGGCGTGGCGGCCGCGAGCAGCACCCCGACGGCGACCGTCCCGGCGAGCTGGGCGAGCACCCAACCGGCGAGCGCGTGCACCAGGAAGGACCGTGCGACGGGCCGGTCGGGCGTCGTGCGCCCGACGACGGGCGTCGCATCGTCGTCACGGCCGTCCACGGCCCGGAACGCTATCGGCAGCGGTGCCGCTTGCTCACAGGGGGCACCTAGCATGACGGCATGGATCCGAACGCTGGCCCGCCCCGCGGCCCCGGCGGCACCCCGACCCGCGAGTCCTCGTTCCCGAAGTGGGCAGTGTGGATCGTGCTCGGCCTCGTCGCCACCGTCATCATCGGTTCGACGTTCCTCGACCGGAGCACCGGTGAGACCGTCGCCTACTCCGAGTTCATCGCCGCGGTCGAGGACGAACGGGTCGCATCGATCCGGTTCGACAACACCTCCGGTCGGATCGAGGGCACCTACCGCGACGGCGGCACCTTCAACACGACCGGCTACCTCACCCTGTCCGACACCGACCGGGCCCTGCTCGACGACAAGAACGTCGCGCAGGAGCCGGCGACCCCGCAGTCGAGCCTGCTCGCCCAGCTGATCCCGCTCCTGCTCCCGATCGGTCTGCTGATCCTGTTCTTCTGGTGGATGCAGCGACGGGCCAGCGGCCAGATGGGCAACGTGATGTCGATCGGCCGTTCCCGGGCGAAGACGTACACGACCGAGCGCCCGACGACCACCTTCGACGACGTCGCCGGCTACGAGGGCGTCAAGCAGGAAATCCGCGAGATCATCGACTTCCTGCGCCAGCCGGCGAAGTTCGCCGCGATCGGCGCGCGGATCCCCAAGGGCGTCCTCCTCGTCGGCCCCCCCGGAACCGGCAAGACGCTGATCGCGAGGGCGGTCGCGGGCGAGGCCGGTGTGCCGTTCCTGTCCGTCACCGGATCCGACTTCATGGAGATGTTCGTCGGTGTCGGTGCGTCGCGGGTGCGGGACCTGTTCACCTCCGCCCGCAAGATGGGCCGGGCGATCATCTTCATCGACGAGATCGACTCGATCGGCCGTAAGCGCGGCGCCGGGCTCGGCGGCGGCCACGACGAGCGTGAGCAGACGCTCAACCAGATGCTCGCCGAGATGGACGGCTTCGAGGCGACCGAGGGCATCGTGATCATCGCGGCGACGAACCGCCCCGACGTCCTCGACCCGGCGCTGCTGCGTCCGGGCCGGTTCGACCGCCAGGTCGTCGTCCCGCTGCCCGAGTACACCGAGCGACTCGCGATCCTGCGGGTCCACTGCCGCCACAAGCGGATCGCCCCCGACGTCGACCTGACCGTCGTCGCCCGCGGCACCCCAGGCATGGCGGGTGCCGACCTCGCCAACCTCGTGAACGAGGCAGCGCTGTTCGCCGTGCGCGGCGGCGACGACATCATCCGGGCCCGCCACTTCGAGGACGCCCGGGACCGCGTGATGATCGGGGCGCGTCGCGAGTCGGTCGTCATGAACGCCGCCGAACGCGAGATGACCGCCTACCACGAGGCCGGTCACGCCGTCATGGCGGCGCTGCTGCCGGGCTGCGACCCGGTCCACAAGGTGACGATCCTCCCCACGGGCATGGCGCTCGGCGTGACGATGACCCTCCCCCAGGAGGACCGTCACTCCATCGCGGAGTCCGCCATCCACGACCGCCTCGCGATGATCCTCGGCGGTCGCATGGCCGAAGACCTCGTGTACGGCGAGGTCACCAACGGCGCCTCCGACGACCTCCGCAAGGCCACCGAGTTCGCCCGCCGCATGGTGCGCGAGTGGGGGATGTCCGAGCGCATCGGGCCGATGGCCTGGGGGTCGGGCGGACCGGTGTTCCTCGGCGAGGACTGGGCGCAGACCCGCGAGTACTCCGACGAGACCGCCCGCATCATCGACGAGGAGATCGAACGGATCCTCCGTCAGGCCGAGGACCGCACGCGCGAGACCCTGCACGAGAACCGCAACGGCCTCGACCTGGTGGCGCGCGCGCTGCTCGAGCACGAGACGATCGACGGTCGCGAGGTGAACCGCCTGCTCGACATCTCCCGCACCCCTGGTCCGGTCGGTGTCGACTCGTTGCCGATCCCGCCGCTTCCCCCGCCTGCTCAGGTCGCACCGTCCGCAGGCTGAGGCGTCCGCCAGCGGCTCAGCCGTGGGCGTCGCAGCCCGGCGGCACGCTGCCGGGATCCCGCAGCTCCGCCAACGCACCCCACAGGTCGGGTGCTCGCACCGGCCCGAGGAAGTGACGGCACACCGTCCCGTCCGCATCGGCGACGAGTACGAGCGGTACCGCATCGATGCGGTAGCGCTCATGTAACCCACGGTCACGCACGGCCTCGACCTCCTGCACGACGACCTCACCGTCGTCCCCGCCGAGCACGGCCGCGCGTCGCCACACCTCGGCGCACACGTCACAGGTCGCCGAGGTGAACACGACGACGAGCCACGGGGCGTCCGGGCGGTCGAAGTCGGCTCGCTGCACGATCGCCGGTACGTTCCAGGTGCGCACCTCGACGGGGGTGCGGGACCGGCGGCGCCGCTGCAGGACTGCCACGACGGCGACGGTGAGGAGCGAGAGCCCGATGGTGAGGAGGAGCCGATCCACCGGCGACCTCAGGACGCCGCAACCGGCGGGGTCCCACCGCCCGGTGCCGGGATCGCAGGCAGCACGGCGATCTCGGCCGGTCGCGCCGACGGCTGCAACCGATCCACGACGATCGCACCGGTCGCCTCGACGACGACGAGGTAGCCCGTTGCGCCCTTCGCGAGCACGAGCGGGATCTCGAGCCGCTGCCCGGGTCCGATCTTCGCGGGTGCCGACAGCGGAGTCGCCCGTCCCTTGTCCCATGCGGTGACGGTCAGGCCGAGCTCGGCGGTGGTCACGTTGAGCACGGAGAGCGACGCATCGACGAGGTCGTCCCGACCGCCGGTCGCCGCCACCCAGCGGCCCGCGACGACGGGCGAACCGAGCGTCGCGGAGAACCCGGTCGGCAGCACCACGAGACCGCCCGTCACCGCGGCCGGGGCCGGCGTCGTGGTGGTGGTCGTGGTCGTGGTGGTCGCGGTCGCGGTGGTGGTCGTGGTCGACGGGGCCGCCGGCGGTGCGGTCGTCGTGGTGGAGGTGGTGGACGTGGTGGTCGGTGCGGCGGTCGTCGTGGTGGTAGCGAACGACGTCTCGATGCCGAGATCACCGAACAGGACCTTCGCGATCGACCCGGTCGCCGTCACCCGCTCGGCGACGACAGGGACCCCGTTCACCGACCGCACCGTCGTCGTGTGCCGCACCGGCAGGGCGATACGCGTCTCCTGGTTCAGCACGATCTGCGCCGCACCCCCCGCCGGAACCCGGATCTCGAACGGCGCCGGGGCACCACCCGTGCCCGCACCGGAACGCTCGATGACGATCTCCACCTCGGCCGGCTCGTCCGTCGGGTTGAACACCGAGAACTGCTCGCCCGTCGCCGCGTCGGCCCGGCCCTCGGCGAAGTTCCACACCTTCGCAGGTGCCGGCGCCCCGAGCGACAGGTCGACCGCAGAGACCCCGTCCGCCCCGACGACCGTCTGGATCCGCTCGGCGACGATCCGACCGGCGCGCGTCGACACGGTCGTCGCCACACGGGCACGGACGCTCACCTGTTCGGTCACATCGACCACGACGAGGCGCCGGGCCGGGACGAGCATCCCCTCGAGCGCCGTGGGGGCCACGAAGCCCTCCTCGGTCTCGAAGGTGAGATCGACGACGGCATCCTCGGGGAAGGGGTTCAGGAGCGCGAACGACAGGTTCGCCGCGCCCGCCGTGCGACCCCATGCGAAGTACCACGCCGTGGACGGGGCCGACGCGCAACGACCCATGTCCCAGCCGGCCGTGCCGAGCACCTCGTGCTCCGCCACCACACCGCCGGCCGTGAGCTCGATCACCGCTGCGGCGAACGTCGCCTCGACCTTGGTGCCGACGGCGATGGACTCACGGGACCCTGCGGCGACCTGCAGCGGAACGATCACCGGATCACCCTCGGTGGGGAAGATCTCCATGCGTCCCTCGGCCGCGCGGTCCGTGGGGTTCGCCACCACGACGCGGTGATCGGCAGCGCCGCCCTTCGCGGCGGTCCCCGCCACGCAGTACCACGTCGAGCTCGAGGCATCGTCCGCCGTCGCGACCGGGGCGAACGCCGCAGCGGGGACCACGTCGACGTCGACGGGGCGGCGGGGAGACGAGGGGTCGATCACCAGGGCGACCGCAACGAGTGCGACCACCACGAACCCGACGAGGAATCGACGCGGGGTCATGACGGCATCTCCGCGTCATCGAGGTCGGCGACGGGCACGGCGACCGGTTCGTCGTCACGTCGGGGCCTCGTCGCCCGCCAGGCGATCACCGCGACGAGGACCCATCCGGCCGCCTGGGCCGTCTGACGCACCCGGTAGAGCACCGGTGTCCGGTATTCGAGGGTGGCGGTGCCCCCCTGCTCGAGCCGGAACCGGGTCCCCCATCCGAAGCTGCGGGTCGCCGGGACGTCGCGCCCCGCGAAGTCGAGGACCCAGCCGACGTCGGCACCCTCGGCGAGGTGGACGACCCCCGGTTCGACCGTCCCCCGGTAGCTCGTGGCACCCGCGGCGGCGAGGCCGGTCGTGCCGAGCGGAGCACCGGAGAGATCCACCTCGGGCGGCAGGTCGGACGGATCGTCCGATGCGACCGGCACCGTCGACACGATCGGCCGCCAGGCGACGTTGCGGTAGAGCTGCACGGCGGCGTTCGCCTCCACCTGTTGCAGGTCGAGCTGATCGCCGAGCGCGACCGCGAGCCACGGCGCCGGGGCGACCACCTCGTCGGCGAAGGGCGCCGGGGCGGCCCGTTCGACGACCACCACGTACCGGATGCCGTAGAGGCCGAGCGCCCGTCCGAGGCGGGTCGTGTCGCCAGCGCGGGCCGACCGCAAGGCTTCGGCGATCCCCGCCGTACCGTCGGACTCCGGCCCCGACCAGAGCGCCCCCGTGGAGGGGAACCCGATGGTCGTCGCGTAGGAGAGGCCCGCCTCGACCGGCCATCCGGCGACGGGCAGCACCTCCGGCACGCCGAGCCACAGCACCCGCGACCGGTCGTCGCCGGCCTCACGGTCGAGGAACGTGAGCGTGCCCTCGAACCCGGTCGTGGGGAGACCCCATCGACCGTCGAGCACCCGACCCGCCATCGGCAGCGAGGCGAGCGCGAGACCGGCGGCGGCGAGCACGCTCGCACCCTGACGCCAACCGAACCGGTAGCCGGGCAGGTCGAGGTCGAAGCCCGCCACGCCGGTCGCCACGGCGACGGCGACACCGAGCGCGGCCGGGGCGAGCAGGACCGTCGCCGGCGGCAGGTCGACATCGAGCCCGGCACCCTGCACCACGGCGACGGCGGCGAGCGGCACAGCAACGAGGAGCCAGCCCCGCAACGCCCACCCCCACCGCCACGCGCGACCGATCGCCGGACCGAGCAGGGCGGCGACGAGGAGGCCGACCACCACCCGCGACCCACCCGACCCGGTGGCGTCGAAGCGCAACAGGTCGCCGAGTGCGACGGTCTGCGCGCCGCCGGCACGGCCCGCCGGGAGCAGGTCGGGATCGGTGAAGGGTGCGAGCGTCAACGACGTCGCCAGCGAGCTCGCGTGCAGGGCGGCTCCCACGGCGACCCCGAGCACCGCACCGACGAAGGTGCGGCCGAGCCCGGCGATCGAGCCGCCGAGCACACCGGCGAGGAGCAACGCCACGAACACGACGGCGACGAGGAGCGGCGTCGCGGGCAGCAACACCGTCGCCGCGCCGACGGTGAGCCCGAGCGCAGCGACCTCACCCCTGAACGGCCCACGGGCGGCCGGGGCGATCCCGCCGAGGCGGGTGAGACGGTGCAGGATCCACGGCGCGGCCGCGTAGGCGGTGAGCCCGCGCCAGCTCCCCGTCGCGACGGCCGCGTAGGGCAGCGGGTTCACCGCATAGGCGACCAGCGCGGCGACCCGCCCCCGACGGTGGGTGCCGAGCGTCGCGACGCGCCACACCCCCCACCAGCCGACGGGGAGGAGCCCGAGCACGGCGACGGTGCGGACGAGTCCGGTCGACCCGAACCCGACGACGGAGGAGAGGCCGAACAGCAGGAACCCGATCGGCGCACCGCCGGCGAACCCGGCACCGACCTCACGCCATCCCGACCACCACGTGCGGAGCAGCTCGGTCGGGCCTGCGGGCAGGGGGGCGAACTCGCCGATCACCGGGATGCTGCCGGTGATGAGGCCCCGGCTGCCGAGGAGGAACAGGACGGCGACGAGGCCGACGGCTGCGACACTCGGCCAGCTGACAGTCCGCCGCACCTCCGACGCCCATTCGAGGCCGGCATCGGCGATCGAGTCGCCTTCGATGTCCGCTGCGCGGAGCTGACCGCGTAGGTAGGCGGTGACCCGGGCCGACCCGCGGACCTGCAACCGCCGGACCTCGAGATCGGTGACCTTGCGCACCTTCCGGATCGTCCGTCGCTTCGCCCGGACCGATCCGAGGCGGCGGAGGTTCCAGGTCCATGCGGCGACGACGTCGCCGGCATGACGCACGCGACCGCGGCCGAGGGCCAGCACGATCTCGACGACGCTGAGGACCGCCTGCTGCAACACGATGCCGACCGTGTGGAACCAGCGGTAATCGGTGAGGATCATCCGCAGGCGGTGCCGCTGCTGCATGCGCCGACGGTCGTCCGGCCGCCGGTCCCCCATCGCCTCGACGTGGCGGGCCCGGGCCCCCGGGGCAACGACGACCCGCGCGCCGGCGAGGTGCACCCGCCAGCACAGGTCGGTGTCGCCACCGTGGAAGGTGATCGCCTCGTCGAACCCACCGAGGGCGCCGAACAGGTCCGCTCGGACGAGCATGCAGGCGTCGGGCGCGTAGAACACGTCCCGGACGGCGTCGTGCTGTTCCTGGTCGAGTTCGCCCCGTTCGCACAGCGGGGACGGCGCGCCGAAACGGTCGGCACCCATGCCCACGGCGACGAGGAGCTCCGGCCGGTGCCAGGAGACGAGCTTCGGGGCGACGACACCGGCGTTGGATCGGAACGCCTCCTCGACGAGGACCCGCACCGCGTTCGGCGCGAGCGCCACGTCGTCGTGGCAGACGAGCAGGAACGGTGCGCCCTCGACCATCCGGGCGCCGGCGTTGGCCGCCGCGCCGAACCCGATCGGCTGCTCGAGTCGTCGCACGAACGCCCCGGGGAGCACGGCGGCGATCCGTTCGGTGGGGTCCTCCGCGCTGCCGTTGTCGATCACGAGGACGGCGAGGTTCGGGTAGTCCTGCGCGGCGAGTCCGGCGAGGACGTCCTCGAAGAACGGTCCCGGGTCGTGGGCGACGACGAGCGCGACGACCGACGGAGCCGCCTCGTCGGGCTGCTCCTCGGGGTGGGCGTCGTCGCCGACCGTCGTCTCCACGGCGGCCGTCCCGATGCCGCCGAGGTCGGGGTCGAGGGGGGTCACGGCGTTGCAGAGGCTAGCGGGCCTGCGCCGAGGTCGGTCACGCGCAGGGACGGCGGTAACCTCACGGCGTGGGTGACCAGGCATGTCGCGCAGCACGGACGACCCTCGGCCTCGCGGTGCTCGGGTTGCAGCAGGCGATGCTGCACCGCCGGTCCGTCGAGGCCGAACTCGAACGGTCGGGGCTCCGTCCCGCCGCAGAGGCGAGCCGACGGGTCGGCGCGCTCGTGGAACGCGGCCTGGTCCGCCTCGTCGGCGGCGGGACCCGCTGAGCCCCCTCCGCGTCGCCCTCGACGCGACCCCGCTCCTCGGCCGGCCGACGGGGATCGGCACGTTCACCCGCCACCTCCTCGAGGCCCTCGGACAGCGCGACGACGTGCGTCCGGTCGCGTACGCCGCGTCGTGGCGCGGTCGCCACGACCTCCCCGCCCGCCTCCCGGTCGGTACCCGTGCCGTGGGCCGCCCGATGGCCGCCCGACCACTGCGCGAGCTGTGGCGACGACTCGACGCTCCTCCGGTGCAGTGCTGGACCGGCCCGGTGGAGGTGGTGCACGGGACCAACTACGTGGTGCCGCCCGCCCGACGGGCCGGGCGGGTCGTCACCGTGCACGACCTGACCCCGGTCCGCTTCCCCGAGCTCGCCACCCGCGACACCCTGCAGTACCCGGACCTCGTGCGGCGGGCGGTGGCCCGCGGTGCGCTCGTGCACACCGATTCGTCCTTCGTCGCCGAGGAGGTGCGGGACTGGCTCGGCGTCGCGGAGGACCGGGTGGTCCCGGTGCTCCTCGGGCTCGCCCCCCAGCAGGTCGGCGACCCTGCCGCCGGACGGCGACGACTCTTCGGCGAGGCCGGGTCCGACCGGCGGTACCTGCTCGCCGTCGGGACGGTCGAACCCCGCAAGGACCTGCCCGGTCTCGTCGCGGCGTTCGACGCGATCGCTTCGACGGTGGACGACCTGCACCTCGTGATCGCCGGCCCCGACGGGTGGGGGGCGGACGCGCTCGACCGGGCGATCGCCGCCTCCCCCGCCGCGGCGCGGATCCATCGGCTGGGCTGGGTCGACGACGCCGTTCGGGCCGACCTGCTCGCCGGAGCGACCGCTGTCGCGTACCCCTCCCGGTACGAGGGGTTCGGCTTCGTGCCGCTCGAGGCGATGGCGGCAGGGGTCCCCGTCGTGTGCACCGACGCCGGGTCGCTGCCGGAGGTCGTCGCCGACGCGGCGCTGACCGTGCCCGTCGGTGACGTCGGCGCCCTCGCCGACGCGATCCTCCTGCTCAGTACCGACGAGACCCGCCGGGCCGACCTGGTCGGCCGGGGCCGGCACCGCGCGGCGGGGTTCTCCTGGGACCGCTGCGCGGCGGGTCTCGTCGCCCTGTACCGGCGAGCGGCGGAGGAGACATCGTGCACGCGCTCGTGACCGGAGCCGGCGGGTTCGTCGGCCGCCACCTCGTCGCCCACCTGCGCTCGCTCGGCGACGAGGTGACCACGAGCGATCCGGCGAGCGGCGGGCCGGACCTGCTCGACGGTGACGGCTGGCGGGACCTCCTCCGGTCGGTGCGCCCCGACGCCTGCTACCACCTCGCCGCCCAGGCCGCCGTCGGCGCGTCGTGGGACGACCCGGTGGGCACGTTCCGCACCAACGCCGAGGGCACCCTCCACGTGCTCGCGGGGTGCGCCGCCGCCGACGTGCACCGGGTCCTCGTCGTGTCGAGCGCCGACGTGTACGGCGCCACTCGCCCCGAGGACCTCCCGCTGAGCGAGACCTCACCCCTCCGGCCGGTCACCCCCTACGCGGCGTCGAAGGCCGCAGCGGAACAGATCGCCCTGCAGTTCCACCACGGGCACGGGCTCGGGGTGATCCGGGTCCGCCCCTTCAACCACCTCGGCCCCGGACAGGACGACCGATTCGTGGCCGCCGCGATCGCCCGCCGGATCGCCGTGGCGGAACGCCGCGGCGGCGAGGAGATCCCGGTGGGCAACCTCGGCGCCCGGCGGGACTTCAGCGACGTGCGGGACGTGGTGCGGGCCTACCGCCTGGCCGTGCTGGACGGCGAGCCGGGCGCGGTGTACGTGGTGGCGTCGGGTCGTTCCGTCGCCGTCTCCGAGCTCGCCGACCACCTGATCAGTCGGGCGACCACCCCGCTGCGGCTGACGGTCGACCCGGCCCTGCACCGACCCGTCGACGTCGCCGACCTCGTCGGCGACCCGACCCTGCTGCGCGCCACCACCGGGTGGACACCCGACCACGATCTGGGGCGGACGCTCGACGACCTCCTCGAGGATGCGCGCCGCTGGGCCGCATCCCACGGCGGCTAGAACGGAGGACCGTGACCCGCCCCAAGCGTGCCCTCATCACCGGGATCACCGGCCAGGACGGCTCGTACCTCGCCGAGCTGTTGCTCGGCAAGGGGTACGAGGTGGTCGGCATGGTGCGACGCTCCTCGACGGTGACCTTCGAGCGGATCGCCCACATCCAGGACCAGGTCACGCTCGTCCCCGGTGACCTCGGCGACCAGGGGTCGATGATCTCGGTCCTCGACGAGCACCGACCGGCCGAGGTGTACAACCTTGCGGCCCAGAGCTTCGTCCAGACGAGCTTCGGGCAACCGGTGCTGACCGGTGACGTGACCGGCCTCGGCGTCACGCGGCTGCTCGAGGCGGTCCGGGTGGTCGACCCGACGATCCGCTTCTACCAGGCGTCGTCCTCGGAGATGTTCGGCCGGGTGATGGAGGTCCCCCAGACCGAGCGGACGCCGTTCTACCCGAGGTCGCCGTACGGGGTGGCGAAGCTCTACGGCCACTGGATCACGGTGAACTACCGCGAGAGCTACGACCTGTTCGCCGCCTCGGGGATGCTGTTCAACCACGAGAGCCCCCGGCGCGGCCTCGAGTTCGTCACCCGCAAGATCTCCAACGCCGTTGCCAGCATCGCGGCGGGGATCGACCGCGAGGTGCGTCTCGGCAACCTCGACGCCCGCCGCGACTGGGGGTTCGCCGGCGACTACGTCGACGCCATGTGGCGGATGCTGCAGCTCGACGACCCCGACGACTTCGTCGTCGCGACGGGTGAGACGCATTCGGTGCGGGAGTTCTGCGAGGTGGCGTTCGGCCACGTCGGTCTCGACTGGCAGGACCACGTCGTCGTCGACGAGCGCTTCTACCGGCCGGCCGAGGTCGACCTGCTGATCGGTGACCCGGCGAAGGCGGCGGACCGACTCGGCTGGACGCCCACGACGAGCTTCGCCGACCTGGTGCGCATGATGGTCGACGCCGACGTCGCCGCCGTCGCCGCGGCACGCTGAGCGGCCGCTCAGCCCTTCAGCTCGGGGAGCACCCGCTCGGCGAAGAGCCGGGCCGGGGTGATCGTCTCCCGGCCGAAGAACTCGGCGATGAACATGGTGCAGCCGAGGTCGACGTGCCGGCGGATCTGCTCGACGACACGCTCGGGGGTGCCGGCGATCGCGAGGTCGCCACGCGGGTCGCCGAGGTGTCCGCCGAAGATCTTCTCCGCCTGCTGGATCGCCGTCTCCGCCGCCGCCTCGTCGGCAGCGATGATCACGAGGCACTGCTGGCTGATCGTCACCTCGGCGGGATCACGGCCGATGCGGTCGAGCTCGGCCCGCAGCCGGTCGACCTTGTGGGGCAGCTCGGCCTGGGTGCCGGCGAGGTTGTTCCAGATGTCCGCGACCCGGGCGGCGAGCGGGATGGTCCGCTGCTCGCCGGCGCCGCCGATGAGGATCGGGGGCCGACGCGGCGGCTTGGGAAGGCAGACCACGTCGTCGGCGTGGACGTGGGTGCCGTGGTAGGTCGCGGCCTCCACCGCCGGATCCCACATGGCCCGGAGCAGGTCGATGGTCTCGGCGAGCTGGTCCATGCGCTGCGCAGTGGGGAGGAACGGCATTCCGAAGTCGGTGTGCTCACGCGCCATCCAACCGGCCCCGAAGCCGGGGATGATCCGCCCCCCGGCGATCGCGTCGACGGTGGCGACGACCTTGCCGAGGTGTGCGGGGTTCCGCATCCCCGTGGGGGTGACGAGGGTGCCGAGCTCGACCCGGTCGGTGACCGCGGCGAGACCGGCGAGGAGCGACCACGCCTCGAGGATCGGGATGGTGGGTGACTGCGGGCCGTAGAGGTGATCGCACACCCACAGCGAGTCGAAGCCCATCGCCTCGAACTCGGTCGCCGCGCTGCGGCTCTCCTGCCAGGACCGCTTGATCTGCGGCACGGTCACGCCGACGTGGATGTCCGCCACGGCCTGCACCTCTCCCCCGGGCCGGCCGGCCCGTCGGGGCGGATCCTAGATGCCGGGCTTGAAGACCATGAGGGCGAGCACCACCACCACGAGCAGGTGGCTGACCCCCATGCCCGCGGCGACTCGGGCCCGGCCCTCGGCACCCTTGCGGAGACCGGGGGCGATCACCGCAGCGGCGACGGCGACGAGCACCACCCACAGCAGGGTCGACAGGTCGATCCAGAGCTGGCCGAAGCCCCACGCCTTGTCGGAGAGCCCCATGAGTCCCATGCCGAACACCCAGGTGAGCACGAGCGCCGGGAGGGAGACGCGCAGGTGGAACTTCGCCGCGGCGTCCGCGTCGGCGCGGTGCAGCCGCGGGAGCACGAACAGCGGCCCGAACGCGACGACGGCCATGAGCACGTGCAGGATGAGCTGGATCTTGTAGGCGGTGCTGTCCACGGGGCCGAACGCTACCGCCGCCGTCAGAGTTGGCGGACGTCCGTCGGCAGACCGAGTTGCATCCGGCCGAGCGGTTCGAGGGTGCGGGGCGCGACCATGCCGTGCTGGGTGGCGACGTGCACGTCCCGGAAGCAGCGCTGCAGCGGGCTCGATGACCAGATCGCCGACCCGCCGGCCGCCTCGTAGCAGCGGTCGACCGCCTCGGCGCTCCGCCGCATGGCGTTCGTCGCGGCGAGTCGGAGCAGGCGTCGTTGGGCGTCGGTGAAGGGATCGCCGGCGTTGGCCGCTGCCCAGCACTCACCGACCACGTCGGCGAGGAACGCCCGGGACGAGCGAATCGCGGCGTCGGCCTCGGCGGCGTCGAGCTGCACGGTCTGCCGTTCGGCGAGCACCTTGGAGGAACCGAACGGCGTCTTCGCCACGGCGACCTCGGCGAGTTCGTCGAGGGCACGGCGGGCGAGGCCGAGACCGACCGACGCCACGCCGAGGGCGAGTGCCCCGGTGAAGGAGAACCGGTAGAGCGGACCTTCCACCGCCGCCTCGGCCCGAAGGAACTCGCCCCAACGGCCCTCGGGGACGAACGCGTCGGTGACGGCGTAGTCGTTCGACCCGGTGCCCTTCATCCCCGAGACGTGCCAGGTGTCGAGGATCTCGACATCGTCACGGTCGAAGAACACGTAGGGGGTACGCAGCCCGTCGGCCCGCGGAGCCGGCGCGCCGTTCCCGTCGACGACGAGCACGCCGCCCCCGATCCAGGTGCAGTGCGAGGTCCCCGAGCCCCACGGCCAACGCCCCGTGACCCGCAGCCCACCGCCGTCCTGGGGAACGGCGGCGCCCGACGGCATTGCGAACCCGCCGGTGACGGCCCGCGGGTCGCCGAAGATGTGCGCACCCCACCGGGGGTCGAGGAACCCCGAGACGAGACCGGAGGTCGCGCCGATCATCACGCACCAGCCGGTCGAGCCGTCGTGGTACGCCACGGTCTCGATGGCGTCGAGCACGGCGGCGACGTCGGTCTCGATGCCCCCGTAGACCTGCGGCACCCACATGCGGAACACGCCGGTGTCGATGAGGTCGTCCACGAGGTCGTGCGGCAACTGGCGTGCCTGCTCGATCTCGTCGCTACGCGCACCTGCCCGTCGAGCGACCGCCTCGAGGTCGGCCCGACGAAAGGTGGTGCGTTCCACGGTCGGGGTGCTCATACGTGCACGCTACCCCGCACCGCTCACGAACGACGCCCCGTCCCGGGTAGCGTCGGCGCCGTGATCACCGTGCTCGCCGGGGGTGTCGGAGCGGCCCGGATGCTGGCCGGGCTCCGCCAGGTCGTCGACCCGTCGTCGATCACCGCGATCGTGAACGTCGGCGACGACGTCGACCTCCACGGCCTGCACGTCAGCCCCGACCTCGACACGTGCACCTACACCCTCGCCGGGGCGATCAATCCGGAGACCGGCTGGGGTCTCGTAGGTGAGACCTGGCACGCGATGGAGGCGCTGGAGCGCTACGGCGGACTCACCTGGTTCCGGCTCGGCGACCGCGATCTCGCCACGCACCTCTACCGGACCCAGCGCCGGGCGGAGGGTGCGCCGCTGTCGACGGTGACCGCCGAGATCACCCGGGCCTGGGGGCTGTCGGAGCGGCTGCTGCCCGTCACCGACGACCGAGTGCGGACGGTGGTGACGCTCACCGACGGCACGCGCCTGCCGTTCCAGGACTACTTCGTGCGGCTCCGGCACGACGTGCCGATCACCGGCGTCGAGGTCGAGGGCGCGGCGAGCGCCCGGCCGGCGCCGGGAGTGCTCGAGGCGCTCGCCACGGCGACGACGGTGGTCGTCGCCCCGTCGAACCCGATCGTGTCGATCGGGCCGCTCTTCGAGGTTCCCGGGGTGCGTGACGCGCTCGTCGCCCGGCGCGACCGGACCGTCGCGGTCTCCCCGATCATCGGTGGCGCGGCGTTGAAGGGCCCGGCGGACCGGATGCTGCGGGAGCTCGGCCACGACGTCTCCGTCGTCGGGGTGGCCCGCCTGTACGCCCCGTTGGCATCCGTGCTCGTCATCGACGAGGTCGACGCCGCGCTCGCCGATGCCGTCGCCGCCGCCGGTGTCCGGCCGGTGGTGGCGCCCACGGTGATGCGCACCCCCGATGTCGCCGCGGCGCTCGGCCGCACGGTCCTGGAGGTCTGGTCGTGAGCGATCCCGTTCCCGCTGCAGGTGAGTTGCGGGTCTTCCCCATCCGTGGGGTGCCGGAGGTGCGCCCCGGCGACGACCTCGGCGGCATGATCGCGGAGGCGGCGATCGCCGAGGGGAACCCGTTGCGCGACGGCGACGTGGTGATCGTCACCCAGAAGGTGGTCTCGAAGGCCGAGAACATGCTCGTGCCGATCGACGCCGACGACCCGCTCTCGCACAAGCCGCTCGTGGAGCGGGAATCGGTGCGGATCCTGCGGCGCCGCGGCGAGCTGATCGTCTCCGAGACCCGCCACGGGTTCGTGTGCGCGAACGCCGGCATCGACCTGTCGAACGTGGAGCGCGGGTACGCGGCGCTGCTCCCCGAGGACTCCGACCGTTCGGCACGACGGATCCGCGACGTGGTCCGCCACCGGTTCGGCGTCGAGGTCGGGGTGATCGTGTCGGACACGTTCGGTCGTCCGTGGCGACGCGGCCTCACCGACGTCGCGATCGGGGTGGCGGGCATCACCGCGATCGCCGACCTGCGGGGCACCGAGGACGCTCAGGGCCGGGTCCTGCAGGTCACCGAGGTGTGCGTCGCCGACGAGCTGGCGTGCGCCGCGGAGCTCGTCATGGGCAAGGCGTCCGGTGTCGCCGCGGCGGTCGTGCGTGGGGTCGACCCGTCGTGGCTCGGTGAGGGCTCGGTGCGCGACCAGGTGGTGCGGAACCCCGCCGAGGACCTGTTCCGCTGAGGCGTTCCCGGCTCAGCCGGTGAACCCCTCGGGGTGCGAGGACTGCCAACGCCAATGGTCGGCGCACATCGTGTCGATGTCCCGACGCGCCCGCCAGCCGAGCTCCGCCTCGGCCCTGGCCGGGTCGGCCCACACCGCGGCGGCATCGCCCGGGCGACGCCCGACGACCCGGTGCGGGATCGGGTGACCGACCGCACGTTCGGCGGCGGCGACGACCTCGAGCACGGTCGTGCCCACCCCGGTCCCGAGGTTGAACGCCCGGCACCCGGGCCCGAGGCGATCGAGCGCGTCGAGCGCAGCGAGGTGCCCTTCGGCCAGGTCGACGACGTGCAGGTAGTCCCGGATGCAGGTCCCGTCGCGGGTCGGGTAATCCCCGCCGTACACGGAGAGGTGCGCGAGGCGGCCCGCTGCGACCTGCATGACGTAGGGCACGAGGTTGTCGGGGATGCCGTGCGGGTCCTCGCCGATCGCTCCGGACGGATGGGCGCCGATCGGGTTGAAGTACCGCAGCAGCACGACCGACCACCCGCCGCCGGCCGCGACGTCACCGAGGAGCCGTTCGCCGGCGAGCTTCGTCTCGCCGTAGGGGTTCACGGCCCGCAACGGCGCGTCCTCGTCGACGGGCACGTGGTCCGGCTCGCCGTACACCGTGCACGACGAGGAGAACACCAACCGGTGGACGTCGTGGCGCTGCATGGTGTCGACCAGCGTGCGCAGACCACCGACGTTCACGCGCTCGTAGCCGTCGGGGTCGCGCACCGACTCGGCGACGGACTTGCGCGCCGCGAAGTGCAGCACCGCGTCGACGGGACCTGCGGCGAACACGGCGTCGAGGCGTTCCGCGTCGCAGACGTCGGCGCGCACGAACACGGGTCGTCGACCGGTGATCGACGTGATCGCGTCGACGGCCCGCTCCGAGGAGTTCGACAGGTCGTCGACGATGACGACGTCGTGACCGTCCTCGAGGAGGGCGACGACGGTGTGGCTGCCGATGTAGCCGGTCCCGCCGGTCACGAGGATCTGTCCGGCCACGGACCGAGCGTACCCGTGGCGGGTGGCGTTCATTCCCCGTCGGGGAGGCGGGCGGATCGCAGTGCGGCGCCGGGGGCGAGCTCGACGGCGTCGCCGAGCACGCTGAGGCCGTGCACCGACGCACCGTCGCCCACGATCGCGGCCGGTCCGACGACGCTGCGGTGCACCGTCGACCCGGCGCCGACGCGGCTCCCCGCACCGAGTACCGATCGGACGACCGTGGCACCGTCGGCGACGACGACGCCGGCGCCGATCACCGCCCGTTCGACGTGCGCCGTCGGCGCGACCGTCGCCGTCGGGTGGATCCACGAGGCGTCGGGCCCGGTGCGTCGCTGCGCGAGGTCGAGCTGGACCCGCAGGTAGGTCTCCGGCGTGCCAGCATCGATCCAGTAGGCGTCCGACTCGAGCGCGTACAAGCCACCCTCGGCGACGACGGCGGGGAAGGTCTCCCGTTCCACCGACACCGCCCGGTCGGCGGGGATACGGGCGAGGAGTGCGGGCTCGAGGACGTAGGTGCCCGCGTTGATCCAGTGGCTCGGGGCCGTCGACGCGTCCGGCTTCTCGATGAACGCCTCGACACGGCCGTCGCGGTCGATGGGGACGACCCCGTAGCGGGACGGGTCGTCGACGGGGCTGAGCGCGATCGTGCCCTCGGCCCCCGAGCTCCGGTGGAGGTCGACGAGCTCACCGATGTCGAGGTCGGTGATCACGTCGCCGTTGACGACGAGGAACGGCTCGTCTCCCCGGTCGAGGCCGAGCTCGGCCGCTGCGAACCGGATCGCCCCGGCGGTCCCGAGGGGCTCGGGCTCGACCGCGTATCGCATGCGCACCCCGGCACAGGTCCCCTCCGGGTAGGCGTCGAGGAACGCCTCGGGCTTGTAGCCGAGCGCGAGGACGATCTCGTCGACGCCGGCGCGGCCGAGGTGCTCGGCGACCCATTCGATCATCGGTCGGTCGAGCAGCGGGAGCATCTGCTTGGGCCGGTGCTGGGTCAGCGGGCGGAGTCGTGTCCCGAATCCGCCGACGAGGACGACGGCCCGCATGTCGTCACCCTGCGGTGGTCGTGGTGGCGGCGGCCGTCGTGGTCGTCGCTGCGTCCGCCGTGGTCGTCGTCGCGCCGACGGCGGTGGTCGTCGTCACCGGCGCGACGTCGGTGAGCTGGTCGAGCAGCGGGATGCTCTCGGGTGCGGGGACGTCGGCCTCGGTGCCGGCGGGGACGAACGCGAGGGTGAACGCCATGCGGTCCCGGACGAACCGCTCATCGGCGATGTCGGTGGTCACGAGGCGGGGGCCCCCCGACGGGTCGTCGGCGCTGTCCCAGACGGCGAGGACGATGGTCCCGGTGCCGCCGCTCGCGCACTCGGTCACACCCTCTTCGAGGGTGCTGCCGTCGGGGAGGGTGATCTTCGTGTCGGTCACCTTGAGGCCGACCTCGTCGAAGAACCGGCCGATCACCGCCCGCTTGCCGCTGCCGAGGGACGACGTCGGGTGGATGTGGATGACGTTGTCGTTGTGGGAGTGGATCCCGACCCGGTCCTCGAGGGTGTCGACGAACGGTGCGTTGAAGGTCGTGCAGTTGTAGAGACCGAACGCGGCGTGCCAGTGGTCCTTCGTCACGCGGGGTTCGGTCGACTGGGCGCTGGCCCGCTGGCCGCGGCCGTAGAACACGAGGACGAGTCCGATGAGGACGATCGCGAGCACCGACAGCGGGTAGGTGCGGTCGCTGCGCTGACGGAGCGAGGAGCCCTTCGAGCTGCGGGCGACCTTGGCGAGCTTCTTGGTGGACGACGTGGAGGGTGCCATGACCCCTCCTAGGCTAGCGATCGGGCCGGGGTCGACCGTCAGCCGAGCGCTTCCCGGTACGCGTCGAGGGTCGCCGCGGCGGTGCGTTCCCAGGTGTAGGTGCCGGCGCGGCGCGCACCGGCGACGCCGAGCGCCGCGGCGCGGACGGGGTCCTCGAGCAGCCCGGCGACGGCGTCGCGCAGGGCCTCGACGTCGGTCGGGTCGACGAGGACGGCGTCGGGGCCGGCCACCTCGGCCATCGCCGTGCCCGCCGAGGTGACCACGGGCGTTCCCTGCGCCATCGCCTCGAGGACCGGCAGGCCGAATCCTTCGAAGGTGGAGGGGTAGCAGAACACCGCGGCGCCCGCGTAGAGCGCGTCGCGCTCGGCTGCGGGCAGGAAACCGAGCACGTGGACCCGGTCGCCGAGGCCGGCGACGAGAGCGTCGACCTCCACGCCCCAACCGGCTGGGCCGACGAGGACGAGGTCGACGTCGTCGCGTCGGAGGCGTCGGACCGCCTCGACGAGGGTGGGGAGGTTCTTGCGGGGTTCGAGCGTCCCGACGGCGAGCACGTAGGGACGGTGCAGCCCGTGACGGGCCGTGGTCGCCGCGACCGCCGACGGGTCGACGGGTGCGGCGTGCACGCCGAGGGGGACCACCCGAAGTCGAGCGGGGTCGATCCCGGCGGCGGCACAGTCCTCACGGGTCGCCGCTGAGGAGCAGAGCACGAGATCTGCGTCGCTCGCCGTCCGTTCGAGCGCCCGGGCGAAAAAGCGACGCCCGTTGCGCGTGAAGGGGGTCGGGTCCCGCAGGAAGGCGAGGTCGTGCACCGTCACCACCAACGGAGCGCTCCGTGGGGGAACGGCGACGCCGGTGGCGTGGATCACCTCGACCGGTCCCGTCGCCCGCTGCACGGCGGGTCGGCGGAGCTCGTGCCAGGCCGTGTAGAGCGCGGGTCGTGGCAACGGGAGGTGCGCCACCCCGACGGTCGGCCGCCAGGGAGCCTCCGGGGGCCGACGGTGCCGGGCCGCCACACCGAGGATCGTGACGTCGTCGATGCCGTCGAGGACGTCGGCGACCTCGAGCGCGGCGCGCGCCGTGCCGCCGGGAACCCGGTGCCAGCACTGCTCGAGTGTGTAGGCGACGCGCACCCTCCCAGGGTGTCAGAGCGTGAGGGTCGAGGCGAACCAGTCGCTCGTCCGCCGCAGCCCCTCGCGTAGCGGGGTCGCGGGCAGCGTGCCGAACAGACTCCGGGCGAGGGTCAGGTCGGGCCGCCGCCGGGCAGGGTCGTCGGGCGGGACGGGGACGTACTGCAGGGGAGCGGTCGAACCGGTCACGTCGAGCACGAGCGCCGCCAGGTCGTCGAGTCGCACCTCCTGATCGCTGCCGAGGTTCACCAGACCGACGTGGTCGACGTCGAGGAGCGCGAGGAGCAACCGCACCTCTTCGTCGACGTAGGCGAAGCTCCGGGTCCTGCTCCCGTCACCGCAGACGGTGAGCAGCTCACCGCGTAGCGCCTGCGCGATGAGCGTCGGCACGACCCGCCCGTCGTCGGCACGCAGTCGCGGGCCGTAGGTGTTGAAGATCCGGGCGATGCGGACGTCGAGCCCATGGCGTCGGTGGTAGGCGACGGTGAGCGCCTCGGCGAACCGTTTGGCCTCGTCGTATATGCTGCGCGGCCCGACCGGGTCGACGCTCCCCCGGTAGCTCTCCGGCTGCGGGTGCACCTCGGGGTCGCCGTAGACCTACGACGTCGAGGCGAGCAGGAACCGCGCACCGTGGCGGAGCGCGAGGTCGAGCGCCCGACGGGTGCCGACCGACCCCGCCGCGAGGGTCTCGACGGAGAGGCGGCGGTAGTGGACGGGCGACGCCGGTGACGCTAGGTGGGCGACGACGTCCACGGGGCCGTCGACCGGAAGGGCACGAGTCACGTCCGCCCGGACGAACCGGAACCCCGGGTCGGCGGCGTGGTGCAGGAGGTTCGTGAAGCGCCCGGTCGAGAGGTCGTCGACCGCGGTCACGCGGTCGCCCCGGGCGAGGAATGCATCGCAGAGATGGCTTCCGGGGAACCCGGCTCCGCCGGTCACGACGACATGCGCCACGGTCCGTCAGCTCCGGCCGATGCCGCGGTAGGTGAACCCGAGCCGCCGCAGTTCGTCACGGTCGAGCAGGTTGCGGGCATCGACGACGTTGCGGGCGGCGAGCAGCTCCGCCACCTTGCCGAGGTCGGCGTCGCGGAGCTCGTCCCACTCGGTGAGCACGACGAGGAACCGCGCCCCCTCGCACGCCGCGTACGGGTCGTCGGCGATCTCGACGTCCAAGCCTCGCGGTGGTCGCCGCACCGTCGGGTCGTAGGCGCACACGGTCGCACCGGCGTCGGCGAGTCGGCGCACGATCTCGGTGGCCGGTGACCCGCGAAGGTCGTCGGTATCGGCCTTGAAGGTGAGCCCCCAGGCGGCGATCCGCACGCCGGCGACCGAGCCACCGGCGAGTGCGGTGACCTTGTCGACGACCCGATCGAACTGCTCCCGGTTCGCTTCGACGGCGTGCCGCAGCAGGCGGAAGTCGAAGCCGTGGTCGGCGGCGATGGCGAGCAACGCGTCGGTCTCCTTCGGGAAGCACGACCCGCCCCACCCGGGACCCGGGCGCAGGAAGTCGTGGCCGATCCGACGGTCGTGCCCCATGCCGCAGAGCACGTCGTCGACGTCGTCGCCGACGGCCTCGCACAGCGCGGCGATGCCGTTGCAGAAGCTGAGGCGGGTGGCGAGGAACGCGTTCGACACGTACTTGGTGGTCTCGGCGGAGACCGGGTCGGTGAGGACCACGGGCACACCGTCGGGGGCGTGGAGCGCAGCGACCCGCCGGGCGGCCGAGCGGTCCGTCGACCCCACGACCACACGGTCGGGGCGCAGGAAGTCGGCGACCGCGGCACCCTCGCACAAGAACTCCGGGTTCGACACGACCGCGACGTCGGCCCGACCGAGCGCCTCGACGACCCGGTGGCTCGGGCCGACCGGAACGGTCGACTTCGTCACCACGACGGCACCCGGCTCGAGGTGCGGGCCGATCGTGCGGGCCGCCGTGGTCACCGACGACAGGTCGTCGGAACCGTCGGCGCGACGCGGGGTGGGCAGGCAGAGGTAGACGAACTCGGCGCCGTCGACGCCGGCGGCTGGATCATCGGTGAACCGGAGCCGACCGGCGGCGCAGGCCGACGCGACGATCCCGTCGAGGTCGGGTTCGTGGACCGGGAGCCCTCCACCGCGCAGTCGCGCCACCTTGTCGACGTCGACGTCGGCACAGGTGACCGAGTGGCCGAGGCGTGCGAGGCACGCCCCGGTGGTGAGTCCGACGTACCCGCTGCCGACGACCGCGATCCGAGCCATCCGATCCTCCTCCCGTCGCCCCTCCGGACGATCGGTCGGATGTCCCCCCCGAGGCGGGGCGCAACCACGCCCGCCCGACGGCGGGTTCAGCGGCAGATGGTCGTCGCGTCGCCGGTGGGGACGATGCCGTAGCGCGGTGCCGTGGTCGACGGCGACGACCCGGCCCCGGGGGCGGTCGTCACGACCGGCGCCGTGGTCGTGGTCGGACCGGTCGAGACGGGGGCGGGCACGTCCTCGGGACGTCCGACCCCCCGGAACAGGTCGAGGATCGGTTCGGCGTCCCGGGTGACGAGCCGCACGATCGATGCCCCCGCCGCGGACGTGTCGAAGGTGACGGGGAGGGAGTAGGTCTGCAACTGCGCGGGCTCGAAGGAGCGGTACGCGGTCACGAGGTCGAGGATGCGGCCGGCGTCGAGGCCGTCGTCGACGACGATGCCGTCGAGGCCGGTGTCCACGAGCCGCTTCGCCGTGACGGGGTTGCGCAGGCCCCGGTCGACGGCACGTTCGAGGGCGCGTCGCACGAAGTCCTGCTGTCGGCTGATCCGCCCGAGGTCGGACGTCGGGTCGGCGACCCACCGTCCGGTCCGCGCGTCGAGGTACTCGAGGTGCCGGCTGCGGACGTAGGCGAGCGACCGCGCACCGTCGAAGGTGACACAACCCGGCTCCTCGACGAGCAGCCCCGTGTACCCGTCACGCACGCCGGAGACGAGCGGGACGCGCACGCCGCCCACGACGTCGACGAGGCGTTCGAACTGGGCGAAGTCCACCTGCACGTAGTGGTCGATGGGAATGTCGAAGTTCTCGCTGATCGTCTCGATCAGCAGCTCCGGACCGCCGGTCGGCAGCGCGGCGTTGATCTTCTCGAACCAGCCGCGGTCACCCATCTCGACCCAGAGGTCGCGGGGGAACGACAGCAGCCAGGCGGACGTCGTCGCCGGTTCGATCCGCAGCACCATGATCGTGTCCGACCGCAGCGACCCGCTCAGGCCCGCCGCGTCACGCTGGGCCCGCACGTCGTCGCCCGCGGCGAACCCGTCGGCGCTGTCGACGCCCACGATCAGCACGTTGCGCGGCGACCCGGGCTCCACCGCTGCGGCCCCGGTACCGCCGAGCGCGCGGCTCAGATCGACCGTGCGCAGGCGACCGGCGGTCCCCTCGGCGGCGACCACGACCCCGGCCATGGCGACGCAGCTCAGCGTGAGCAGCACGCCGACGGCGATCAGTACCTGCTGGCTCGTCGTGCGCCGGAGCGGGACGTCGGCTGCGGCGGGGTCGGGCACGTTCCGCGATGCTAGCGACGGGTCTCGGGCGTCCACTCAGCCGGTCGCGCGCAGGTGCGAGACGTCCGCCGAGCTGAATGTCCGGACCTCCCCGTCGAGGTCCACCATCAGGTGCCCCTCGGCGGTCACGTCGACGGCCCGTCCCTCGAGCGGCGCCCCACCACCGGGCAGCTCGAGCCGCACCCGTCGGCCGATCGTGCAGGACGCTGCCCGGTAGGCGTCGAGCAGCACCGTGCCGTCGTTGTCCTCGTCGGAGGCGAGCTCGTCGAGGCGGACGGCGAAGCGTCGGAGCAGCACCGCGAGCAGTTCGCCGCGGTCGAGGGGGCGACCGGCGAGACGGTCGAGGGAGACGGCGCGCTCACCGAGGTCGGTCGGCACCTCGGCCGGCCAGTTGACGTTCATGCCCATGCCGACGACGACGGCGTCGACCCGGGCCCCCTCGAGGCGGGATTCGGCGAGGATCCCGGCGAGCTTCCGCTCGACCGGTCCGTCGATCCCGTCGACGGTGGCGAACACGTCGTTCGGCCACTTGAGACCGACGGTGCGGCCGGTCAGCGCGTGCACCGCATCGACCGCGGCGAGACCGAACGCCATCGTGATGCGATGGACCCGGTCGACCGCCAGCCGGGGGCGCACGAGGACCGACGCGAGCAGCGAGCCGCCGGGTGGATCGAACCAGGTCCGTCCCTTCGTCCCGCGTCCGGCGGTCTGGTGGTCGGCGGCGAGCACGGTGCCATCGGGGGCGCCTCGGGTAGCGGCGTCGAGGAGCAGCGTGTTCGTCGAACCCGCCTCGACGACCCAGTCGAGCCGGGCGAACCGGGTGCCGGCCAGCGCGGCGCGCGTGGGCTCCTCGAGCTCGGATCTCGCACCGAGGGGCTCGGATCGGCTAGTCATTACGCGTGTTTTCCAAGGTGCTCATCGCCAACCGCGGGGAAATCGCCGTCCGGATCATCCGGGCCTGTCGTGAACTCGGGATCCCGACCGTAGCGGTCTACTCCGAGCTCGACCGCGACGCCCTGCACGTCCGACTCGCCGACGAGGCGTTCGCTCTGGGCGGCAGGACCGCCGCCGAGAGCTACCTGAACACCGAGGCGATCCTCGACGCGATCGCCCGGTCGGGTGCCGACGCCGTCCACCCGGGGTACGGGTTCTTCTCCGAAAACGCCGACTTCGCCCGGGCGATCACCGAACGCGGGGTGACCTTCATCGGTCCGCCGCCGGAGGCGATCGAGGTCATGGGCGACAAGATCTCGGCCCGTCTCGCCGCCGCCCGTGGTGGCGTGTCCGGTGTGCCCGGCACGACGGAGTTCATCACCGACGCGTCGCAGGTCGTCGCGTTCGGCAAGGAGTTCGGCTACCCGATCGCCATCAAGGCGGCGTACGGCGGCGGCGGCCGCGGGATGAAGGTCGTGCCCGACGAGGCGTCGATCCCGTCCGCGATCGAGTCCGCCCAGCGGGAGTCGAAGGCCTATTTCGGTCGCGACGAGATCTACATGGAGCGGTACCTCGAGAAGCCGCGCCACATCGAGATCCAGGTCTTCGGCGACAAGCACGGCAACTACGTGTACCTCGCCGAGCGCGACTGCTCGGCGCAGCGTCGCCACCAGAAGCTCATCGAGGAGGCACCGGCGCCGGGTCTGCCCGACGCGGTCCGCGCGGCGATGGGCGAGGCGGCGGTCGCGGTCGCCCGGGCGTGCGGCTACACGAACGCCGGCACCTGCGAGTTCCTCTTCCAGGACGGCGAGTTCTTCTTCCTCGAGATGAACACGCGCCTCCAGGTCGAGCATCCGGCCACGGAGCTCGTCACCGGGCTCGACCTCGTCGAATGGCAGCTCTGCGTCGCGGCGGGCGAGAAGCTCCCGCTCAGCCAGGAGCAGGTCACCGTGACCGGCCATGCAATCGAGGTGCGCATCAACGCCGAGGATCCGGCGGGCGGACGGTTCATGCCGTCGCCGGGCCCGATCACGAAGCTCCGGGTGCCCTCCGGCTACGGCGTCCGCTGGGACGGCGGGTACGAGGCCGGCGACGAGATCAGCCAGTACTACGACAACCTCGTCGGCAAGCTCATCTGCTGGGGTCGTAACCGTGACGTGGCGATCGCCCGCACGATCCGCGCGCTGCGCGAGTTCGGGATCGCCGGTGTGGCGACCACGATCCCCGCCGACATCGCGATCCTCGAGCACCCCGACTTCTCGGCGATCGAGCACTCCACGAAGTGGGTCGAGACCACGCTCGACCTGTCCGGGATCGCCTCCGACAAGGGCGAGCCCGCCGCACCCGCCACCGAGGACGGCGAGGCGCCCCGCGTGCGGCGCACCGTCGACGTCGAGGTCGACGGCAAGCGGTTCAGCGTCGCCATGTGGGTGCCCGAGTCGGCGCCGGTGGTCGCAGTCGCGGGCGGCGGCGGTGCCGCAGCCCGTGCGCCCCGGCCGCGCCGCAGCGGCTCCGGCGGTTCGGGCGGCGGTTCCGGAAACGTCGCCGTGCCGATGCAGGGGACGATCGTCAAGGTCCTCGTCGCCGAGGGCGACGTGGTCGAGGCCGGTCAGACGGTGTGCGTGCTCGAGGCGATGAAGATGGAGAACAACATCGCCGCAGAGAAGGCCGGCACCGTGAAGGCCGTCAAGGTCTCCCCCGGCGACACCGTCGGTTCGGGCGACATCGTCGTCGTCATCGAGTGAGTCCTGCCGCCGGTGCCGTCACTCGGCGGCATCGGCGAGCAGCTCCGACAGCGAGGGGTGCACGAGCAGCGAGTCGAGGATGTCCCCGACCCGCAGGCGGTTCGTGACCGCCACCGCGATGACCGAGATCAGTTCGGCGGCGTTGCGGCCGACGATCGACCCGCCGAGGATCACCCCGGTGACCGGGTCGGACAGGATCTTCACGAACCCGCGCGTGTCGTTGTCGATCAACGCCTTCGGTGAGGAGGCGTAGGGCACCTTCGTGACCCGTATCTTCCGCCCGGTCGCGAACGCCTCCGCCTCGGGGAGGCCGACATCGGCGATCTCCGGTTCGGTGAAGATCGCCGAGGCGGCCATGTCGTAGTCGAGGTGGCGGTGTTCGAGCGCATGGAGTCCCATCACGTGCTCGGCGATCTTGCGTCCCTGCATCGACGCCACCGACGACAACGGCAGCTTCCCGGACACGTCGCCGGCCACGTAGACGTGGGAGACGTTGGTCTGGAGGTGGTGTCCGACGGTGATGGGGAACCCCCGCTCGTCGAGCTGCACGCCCGCCGCGTCGAGACCGATCCCGTCGACGTTGGGCACCGAGCCGATCGCGAGCAGCACGTGGCTTCCGGTGACGACCCGTCCGTCGCCGCAGAGGATGCGGAGGGCGTCGGCGCCGTCGGATCCGGTGCGTTCGATCCCGGTGGCCTTCGCCCCCTTGAGCAGGGCGACGCCTCGTGCGAGGAAGTTCTCCTCGAGCGCGGCGGCGACCTCGGCGTCCTTGGCGGGCAGCACCTGCTGGCGGGACACGATGAGCGTCACCTTGGAGCCGAGCGAGGCGAACATGTGCACGAACTCCACGCCGGTCACACCGGAGCCGATGACGACGAGGTGCTCGGGGAGGGTCCGAGGCGGATACGCGTCGCGGGTGGTGAGGATCCGGTCGCCGTCGGGTTCGGCCCAGTCGGGGATGCGCGGCCGGCTGCCGGTTGCGACGAGGACGGCGTCGGCGTCGAGGGTGACGGGCCCCTCTGCGGTGTCGACCGTCACCTGGTTCGGCCCCACGAACCGACCGGTCCCCCGGTTCAGGGTGACGCCCTGGCTGCGCAGCAGGTCGCTCGTGGCACCCTCGAGCCGGTCGACGATGCCCCCGATCCGTCTCCGGAGCGCGTCGAGGTCGACCGTTCCCTCCCCCGCGACGAGACCGAACCCCCCGGACCGGCGCAGGAACGCCATCGCCCCGCCGGTGGCGATCATCGCCTTGGAGGGGATGCAGTCCCACAGGTGGGCGGCACCCCCGACGACGTCACGTTCGACGACGGTGACGTCGGCACCGAGCCGCGCCGCATACGTTGCCGCCTGGTGTCCGGCGGGACCCCCGCCGAGGATCACGAACCGCAGGGCCATGGCCGCAGGCTATCGGCGGCCCGCCGCGACGCTCTCACCCGAAGCGGGGCATCACCTTCGTCGCATACAGCTCGAGCGAGGTCAGGATCTTGTCACGATCGTGGATCCCCTGCGGGATGAGGAGGAACAGGTCCTCCGCCGCGAACTCCGCCCGAGCCGCTTCGATCGTGCGGCTGATCGTGTCGGGGCTACCGACGAGGAGCTGCGGGACACCCTGCCCGAACGGCTTCGCCCAGCGGTCCCAGAACCACAGCATGTCCTCGGCCCACGCGTTCGCCTGCTCGTCGGTCGGCGCGCAGATCATGAGCCCGCCCCATGCGGCCTGGGTGCCCTCGGCGACGTCGTGCCCGTGGCGTGCCGCCTCCTCCTTGTACTTCGCCCAGAGCAACTTGCAGAACGCGAAGTCGTCGGCCAACACGATCGGCCGACCCCGGTGCTTCGCCCAGAACAGCGCGGTGCGCATCGACGCGGAGAACCCGCCGTACAGCCGCGGGTAGGGGTCGCTGTAGGGGCGGGGGGCGATCCCGATCTCGTCGACGGTCATGTCCTCGCGCACCCCCTGACCGAACTCGGTGTACACCCCGTGCGGGTGCGGGTTCACGAGCCCTTCGGCGGGGAACTGCCAGAACTTGCCCGAGTGCGAGAAGGTCTCGCTGCGCAGCGCCTTGAGCACGACCTCGACGAACTCGGCGAAGTACTCGCGGTTGTACTCGTCGGCCTCGGAGTCCTTGTTCCAAGGGCCGACGGCGGTGAGGTCGGGGCGGATCTTGAAGTTCTCGACCCAGCGAGACTGGTAGCCGCGCACCATCCCGAACGCGAAGCGACCCTTGAGCATGTTGTCGAGGGTGGAGATGTACTCGGCCGACCGCAACGGGTTGTGGGCCGTGGACACCCAGCCGCACGACACGACCCGCATGCGCTTCGTGTGCATGCCGAGCCACATGGCCATCGGGCCGAGCTCGTTGGAGACCTCGAAGCCCTCGATCTGCAGGTGGTGTTCGGGGTGGCCGAACCCGGCGTACCCGGCCTCATCCGCGAACGTCGCGTATTCGGCGATCTCACCGAGCATCCGCTGGTAGAGGTCGGTGCGTCGCCCGGCCATGCCCTGGCGCAGCTCGTCCGGCCGACCGACCGTGCAGTACATGAACAGGTTCGAGTCCACGTCGTTCCCCCGTTGTCGGCGCCTACCGCCCCTCGGCCGCAACTGCATTCTGGCGCATGCGGGCGGTCCGACGACCACCCGACGGGGGCGTCGCTCGGCCGGGTCGCGTCACTCTGCCCGACATGACCTCCTCCAATTGCCGCCGGTCGACGGCGCTCGCGCTCGCCTGCGTATTCGCGGCTACGGCTTCGTTCGTGACGGTCCAGTGGTCACCGACCGTCGCCGAGGCATCGAGCCCCACGTTCACCAACCGGACCGCCGCCAACAGCGAACTCGGTAGCGACACCGTGCGCGGGGTGTTCGTGTCGGGCTCCACCGTGTACGCCGCAACCAACGGCGGCGGGTTGAGCATCTCGACCCCGTCGACTCCGACGCCCACGACGCCGGTCCCGCCCGTTGCGCCGGTCGCGCCTGCGTACACCGGCTGACCCGCTCCGAGACGACCAGCCGGTCCGAGGCGCTCGTTCCCGGGCGCGACCTGGCGTCAGCGCAGACGGGCGACGAGGCGCTCGAGGGCGACCCGGTGGTCGTCGAGCAGCGGGAGCCCCGACAGCCGCAACGCGGCGTTGTCGAGCACCGAGTTCGCCGGCCGGGGTGCCGGGCGCGGTGGGTCGAGGTCGGCGGTGCGGATCGGTTCGACGCGTCCCGGGTCGTGCCCGGCGGCGGTGAGGATCTCACGGACGAACCCGTACCAGCTCGTCGCACCCTGGTTCGTGACGTGGAACAGGCCGGGACGTCGATCGGTGCCGAGCCGGACGAGCATCGAGGCGAGGTCGTCGGCGAAGGTCGGGTGGCCGACCTGGTCGTCGACGAACCGGAGCGGACCGTCGGTCGTCGCGGCGAGCCGGAGCACCGTCTTCACCACGTTCGCCCCGTGTTCGCCGCACACCCACGACGTGCGCACGACCGTGGCGCCGATCCCCGCGTCGAACGCCTCACGCTCGCCGCCGAGCTTCGAACGCCCGTAGGCCGACGCCGGTGCGGGCGTGTCCCACTCGGTGTACGGGGTCGCCTTCGTGCCGTCGAAGACGTAGTCGGTCGAGACGGTCACGAGGTGGGCGCCGACTGAACGGCAGCCGTCCGCGACGTGGCGGACCGCGAGAGCGTTGTCCCGGAAGGCCCGGTCGGGGTCGGACTCGCATGCGTCGACCGCGGTCCACGCGGCGGTGTGCAGAACGAGATGAGGGCGCAGCGTGGTGATCGCGCCGAGGACGGCGTCGTGGTCGCCGACGTCGAGATCGGCGCGGGTGGCGGCGACGACGTCGTGGCCACCGTGCGCCTCGAGACGGGCGACGACCTCACGGCCGACCTGCCCGCCTGCCCCGGTGACGAGGACCCGGCTCATGCGGTGCGGGCCTTCAGCGGCTCCCACCACCAGCGGTTGTCCCGGTACCACGCAACGGTCGCCGCGAGGCCATCGGCGAAGTCGTGCCGTGGCGCCCACCCGAGCGAGCGCAACGCCGTGCAGTCGACGGAGTAGCGACGGTCGTGCCCGAGCCGGTCCTCGACGTAGGTGACCGCGGACTCGTCACGGCCGCACAGGGCGAGCAGCCGGTCGGTGAGCTCGCGGTTGGTGATCTCGTTGCCGCCGCCGATGTTGTACACGTGGCCCGACTCGCCCCGTCGCAGCGCCACGTCGATCCCGTCGCAGTGGTCCTGCACGTGCAACCAGTCGCGAACGTTCAGCCCGTCGCCGTAGAGAGGCACCGTCCCGCCGTCGAGCAGGTTCGTCACGAACAGCGGGATGACCTTCTCGGGGTACTGGTAGGGCCCGTAGTTGTTCGACGCACGCGTGGCGACCACGTCGAGGCCGTAGGTGGTCGCATAGCTGAGCGCGATCAGGTCGGAACCGGCCTTCGACGCCGAGTACGGCGAACGCGGCAACAGCAGGTCGGTCTCGAGCGACGACGGCGAGCCGGGGCCGAGCGACCCGTACACCTCGTCGGTGGAGACGTGCAGCACCCGCTCGACGCCGACCTTGCGAGCGGTGTCGCACACGACGTTGGTCCCCTGGCAGTTCGTGAGCACGAACGCGTCCGGGTCGACGATGGAGCGGTCGACGTGACTCTCCGCGGCGAAGTGCACGACCATGTCGCAGCCCGCCATCGCCGCAGCGACGGCGTCGCGGTCCCGGATGTCGCCGCGCACGAACCGGAACCGCGTGTCGCCGTGCACGTCACGCAGGTTCTCGAGGTTGCCCGCATAGGTGAGTGCGTCGAAGCACACGACCTCGTCGTCGGTGGACCGGAGCGTCCGGTGCACGAAGTTGGAGCCGATGAACCCGGCACCGCCGGTCACGAACAGTTTCACGGTGTCGCCTGTCGATCAGGTCCGCATCGGCCAGCGCGGCACCTGGTGCGGTGCGATGGCCGATCGACGGGGGTTTGCGGAATCACGGGCCGAGAGCACGGGGGCGGCGATCCCCCAGTCTGCGCCGATCTCGGGGTCGTCCCAGGCGACGCCGAGCTCGTCGGCGGGGTTGTAGTGGCCGTCGACGAGGTAGGTGATCGTCATGTCGGTGAGCGACGCGAAACCGTGCGCGACACCCGGCGGGATGTGCACGCCCCGGTGCACGGTCGTGCCGTCGGGGCCCTCGCCGAGGTCGAAGCACTCCGTCGCCCCGTCCGTCGGCGACGCGACTCGCAGGTCGTGCAGCACGACCCGGGCCCGACCGTAGGGCACGTACCAGTAGTCGGCCTGGTGCAGGTGGTAGTGGAGTCCGACGATGCACCCGGCGATCCGGTCGCCACGGTTCTGCTGCAGCATCTCCCGGGCGCCGGGGATCCACTCCCGCCGGTAGGTCTCGGTGAAGGACCCGCGGTCGTCGCCGAAGGTCTGCAGTTCGACGTGGTACACGCCCGCGATGCGGCTCGATTCGGTGACGACGGCCATGGTGGCTCCGATCAGGCGAGGTCGACGACCGAGTGGTCGCCGAGCAGGAGGCGGGTGGCCGTCGGACGTTGTCCGGAACGGTGCACCTCGGTGTCGCGACCGATGAGGCTGTCGGCGAGGCGGTGCACGCCGGTGATCCGGCAGTTCTGCAGCAGCACCGAGTTCTCGATCTCGGTGTCGGTGAGTTCGCACCCCTCCGCGACGGAGGAGTAGGGGCCGACGTAGCTGTCCCGCAGCACGGTGCCGGCGCCGATCACGGCCGGGCCGCGCACGCGGCTGCGTTCGAGCCGAGCACCCGCCTCGACGACCACTCGACCCTCCACGACCGACGCCTCGTCGACGTCCCCGTCGATGCGGGTCTCGACGGTGTCGAGGACGAGCCGGTTGCACTCAAGCAGCGGGTCCTTCTTGCCGGTGTCGATCCACCAGCCCTCGAGGACCTCGTGGCGGACCCGGTGGCCGTTGCTGAGCAGCCACTGGATCGCATCGGTGATCTCGAGCTCGCCACGGGGCGACGGCGCGATCGACCGCACGGCGGTGTGCACGGTGGTGTCGAAGAGGTACACGCCGACGAGCGCGAGGTTCGACGGCGGGTCCTTCGGCTTCTCGACGAGGCGCACGACCTCACCGGCCGCGTCGACCTCGGCGACCCCGAACGACGACGGGTTGTCGACCGGCTTGAGGAGGATCTGCGCCGCGGCGCCGCCGCCGTTCGCCCGGCTGGCCTCGAAGTTCGCCACGAACTCGGTGAGACCCTGCTCCAGCATGTTGTCGCCGAGGTACATCACGAAGTCGTCGTCTCCGAGGAAGTCCCGGGCGATGAGCACGCAGTGGGCGAGCCCCCGGGGGGCGTCCTGGGGCAGGTAGGTGACCCGGACCCCGAAGCGGGAGCCGTCGCCGACCGCAGCGCGGATCTCCTCACCGGTGTCGCCGACGATGATCCCGATGTCGGTGATCCCCGCCTCGGCCATGTCTTCGATGCCGTAGAACAGGATCGGCTTGTTCGCAATCGGCACGAGCTGCTTGGCGCTCGTGTGGGTGATCGGCCGGAGCCGGGTACCCGCACCGCCGCTGAGGATCAGGCCCTTCATACGGGCCGGAGCCTACCCCGACGACCCCGCCGCCTCAGTGGCCCGCCACGTGCGGCATGCAGAGGCCGTCGAGCTCGGCGATGCCGATCCGGTCACGGTTGGCGTAGGTGACCTCGTTGTCGGGGTCGACCCGCACCTTGAACTCGCGGAAGCTCATCTCGAGGGAGTCGAAGGCGAGGATGCGCCCACGGAGCGAGTCGCCGAGCCCGAGCAGGAGCTTGATCGCCTCGATGGCCTGGATCGACCCGATGATGCCCGGCAGCACGCCGAGCACGCCGGCCTCGGCGCAGCTCGGCGCGAACTCGGCGGGCGGCGGCTGGGGCAGCAGGTCGCGGTAGGTCGGCCCGGCGTGCGGGTCGAACACGGTGACCTGACCCTCGAAGCGGAAGATCGAGCCATGTACGACGGGGATCCCGAGCTTCACGCTCGCGTCGTTGAGCAGGTAGCGCGAGGGGAAGTTGTCGGCGCCGTCGACGATGACGTCGTACCCGGCGATGATGTCGAGGATGTTGTCGGCGCCGAGCCGCACGTCGTAGGTGACCACGTTCACGTCGGGGTTGAGCAGCGTGAGGGTCTTCTTGGCGGAGTCGACCTTGCGCTCGCCGACCCGGTCGATGTTGTGGAGGATCTGGCGCTGCAGGTTCGACTCGTCCACGACGTCCATGTCGATGATCCCGATCGTGCCCACGCCCGCGGCCGCGAGGTAGAGCGCCGCCGGCGACCCGAGTCCGCCGGCGCCGAGGAGCAGCACCTTCGACTCGAGGAGGCGGATCTGGCCCGCCTCACCGACCTCGGGGAGGAGCAGGTGCCGCTGGTAGCGGTTCCGCTGCGCCGGGCTGAGGGTCTGCGGCGTGATCCAGTCGCGCCCCTCGTCCTTCCACTTGTTGAACCCGCCGTCCATGGACACCACGTCGCCGTAGCCGAGCTCGGCGAGCACCTTCGCCGCGAAGGCGGACCGCACGCCCCCGGCGCAGTGCACGACGATCGGGGTCGAGCGGTCGGGCAGCCGGTTCTCGATCTGCGCCTCGAGGTTGCCGCGCACGATGTGCATGGAGCCCGGGATCGCGCCCTGTTCGACCTCGTCGGGTTCACGCACGTCGAGCACGACGGTTCCGGGGCGACGGCGGAGTTCGTCGGCCGTCGCGGTGTCGACCTCTCGGATCTCGGACTTCGTCCGTGCGAGCAGTTCCCTGAAGGTGGACATGTGGCGCTCCTCGGCCGTGGGCGGTTCGGTCGGCCCGAAAACCCTAGCGGGTCGGTCAACAATCGGACCAGCGACGCGATTCCCGCCGGCGGCGCGATCTCAGCGCAGGTCGACCTCGCCGACGATGCTGGGCAGCACGTCGGAGATCCCGGCCCGAACCACCACGTCGGCGAGCGCATCCATCTCGGTCGGCTCACCGTTGACGATCACGATGCGCGCCCCCGACCGTTTCGCGATCGGCACCACGTTGGCGATCGGGTACACGCCGAGGGTGCTCCCCACCGCCAGCAGCAGGTCGCAGGACCGTGCCGCCTCGTCGGAACGGATGAGATCGGCCTCGACGAGGGATTGCCCGAAGGAGATCGTCGCCGACTTGAGGATGCCGCCGCAGGAGCGGCACGGCGGATCGGCCTCGCCCGCGCGCACCCGGTCGAGCGCCCGTTCCATCGGCGCCCGCTCACCGCACTCGAGACAGCACACCTCGGCGACGGTTCCGTGGATCTCGACCACGAGCGACGGGTCGGACCCGGCTGCGACGTGCAACCCGTCGACGTTCTGGGTGATGAGGGTGTGCAGCTTCGCCCGGCGTTCGAGGTGGACGATCGCCCGGTGCCCGGCGTTCGGCGTGCGGTTGCGCAACGGCGAGTCGAGCAGCGCCTGCCACCGCTCGGCGCGCACCTCCGACGACGCCAGGTAGTTCTGGATCGTCGCGGACTTCTCGGCGCCGGGGTTCTTCGTCCACACGCCGTTCGGGCCCCGGAAGTCGGGGATCCCGCTGTCGGTGGAGATCCCCGCCCCGGTCAGCACGACGACACGCCGAGCGTCCTCGAGCAGGGCCCGTGCCCGCAGCACGGCGTCGTGCAACCCGTCCCCGGTCATGGCCGCACGGTAGCGGGGCACCGTCGCACCCGTCCCCCTTGCAGATCGAAAACAACTGAAATATATTGAGACGTCTTCCCCGCTGGTTCCCGTCAGGCCGTCCGGCCGACCGTGGAGGTCCACCGTGTCCACGACCGTCACCATCCCTGCGAACGACGACGACGACGCCCCCGGGCGCGACGACGGCGTCGCCGAGCTCCGCATCCACCCCTGGGCCGACCCCCTCGTCGACCGGCTCGGCCACGACCCGCGCGACGCCTACGTCGAGACGTTCTGGCTCGGGATCCTCGGCCCTGCGTCGATCGTGCTCCTCCGGCACCTCGCCACCCGCTTCGACCTCGAGCCCGACGGCTTCACCCTCGACCTCGAGTCGACCGCCCGGGCGCTCGGCCTCGGGACCGGGCTCGGGAAGTGGGGGCCGATGCAGCGCACGCTCTCCCGCTGCACGACCTTCGGCATGGCCCGGCGGTGGGGGCGCGACGGGTTCGTCGTGCGCCGCAGGATGCCCCCGCTCGCCCGCCACCAGGTCGCCCGTCTCCCCGACCACCTGCAGGCGTACCACGCCGAGTGGATCACCTGGCTCGACGCGCAGCGCCGGGCCGAGGTGCCCGACGAGGGAACCCCCGACGCCGCCTGAACCTCAGCGGGCGGCGAGCCGTTCGGCGAGGTCGACGAGCAGGCGGACGCCGAACCCCGTGCCCCCACGGGTGACGTCCGCGTCGTCGGCCTCGACGAACGCCGGGCCGGCGATGTCGAGGTGCGCCCAGGGGATGCCGGGGGCGACGAACTCCTCGAGGATCAACCCGGCGACGAGCGCGCCGGCGTTCCCGTTCCCGATGTTCTTCATGTCCGCGACCGGCGACTCGTACTGCTTGCGGTACTCCGGCGGCAGCGGGAGGCGCCACACCTGCTCGCCCGTCGTCGCGGACGACGCCTCGATCGCCCCGAGGAGCGCGTCGTCGTTGCCCATCAGCCCGGCGATCTTGTTGCCGAGCGCCATCACACACGCACCGGTGAGCGTCGCGAGGTCGACGATCGCGTCGGGGCGATCCTCGCTCGCGAGGCACAGCGCGTCGGCGAGGATGAGACGCCCCTCGGCATCGGTGTTGAGGACCTCGATCGTCTTGCCGTTCCGGATCCGCAGCACGTCACCGGGCCGGGTGGCGTCGCCGCCGGTCATGTTGTCCGTCGCCGGCACGTAGCCGCGCACCTCGATCGGCAGGCCGAGCTCGGCGATCGCCGCGGTCGCACCGAACACGGCGGCCGCCCCCGCCATGTCGCACTTCATCGTCATCATCCCGGTGGCCGTCTTGAGCGACATGCCACCGGTGTCGAACGTGATGCCCTTGCCGACGAGTGCGAGCTTCGCCTTCGGACGCACGCCACGGGGAACCCAGCGGGTGCGCACGAACCTCGGCGGGTGGGTGGACCCACGGTTCACCCCGAGCACCCCACCGAGACGGAGGCGGCGGATCTGCTCGAGCCCGAGGGCCTCGACCCCGAAGCCGGAGGTCTTCCCCCACGCGGTAGCCGCCCGCGCGAGCCGGTCCGGGGTCAGCGACCCACCGGGTTCGTTCACGAGGTCGCGTGCCCGGGCCGTGGCCGTGGCCACGATCCGCCCCCGCTCCGCTCCTCGACGGGCCGCGGCGGTCGGCGCGACCAGGTCGACTGCGGCGACGGAGCGTCCCGCGGGCTTCGACCGCAGTGCGTCGTAGCGGTACGACGCGCCGAGCAGGCCCTCGACCACGGCCGCGGCGGCGGCCTCCGGGGCGACCGGTGCGTCGGCCTCGAGCAGCGCGACCACGAGCCGGTCCTCACGCGACGCCGACCGGGCGACCGCGGCGGCGGCACGGCGCAGCACGGTGGTGGTGAGCGCGTCCCGGCGACCGAGGCCGACCGCGTACACGACCCGATCGGCGCCCGGCAGCACGGCGACCGACTCCGCCTTCCCCTCGAACCCGAGGCGACCGAGCAGCGCCGGGTCGAGCCCGCTCGCCGCCACCTCACCCTCGTGGACCGGGAGCGCGACGGCGGCGCCTCGGGCGGGAACGGATCGGATGAGCCGCAGGGCGGCGAGCTGGGTCGTCGTCACACCCGGAGACTATCGAGCGGTCCCTTCCACCGTCCGACTGGGCAGCGACCCGCCCTCCGCCCACCGGGCGATCGCCCACAGCAGGTCCGAGAGGCGGTTGAGGTAGGGCACGACGTGGGACTCTGCGGTGGCGGCGCGCAACGCGAGCCGCTCCGCCCGACGCACGACGGTGCGCGCCACGTCGAGGTGCGCCGCCGCCGGCGTACCCCCGGGGATCACGAACTCGGTCGGCATCGCGAAACGGGCGGCGTAGTCGTCGATCAGGGTCTCGAGCGCCGAGACCATCTCGGCGCTGACGGCGGTCGAGCCCACGGTGAGCTTGCCGTGGTTCTCCGGCAACGTCGCGAGCTCCGCCATCGCCACGTAGAGGTCGTGGCAGAGCCGGACCAGCAGACGGTCGAGCTCGCCGTCGCGTTCGGTGTGCACCCGCACGACCCCGAGGGCCGCCTGGGCCTCGTCGACCGTGCCGTACGCCCACGGGAGGTCGGAGTCCTTCGAGACCCGGCCGCCGTAGAAGAGCCCGGTGGTGCCGTCGTCGCCCGCCCGCGTGTAGATCTGCACGGCGAGCACGGTACCGCCGTTCCGGCGTCTGACCGGATGCGGACCGGTCGCGTAGGGTGCCCGCCATGACCACCGAGGACGGGAACCGGACCGGGAACGACGACCACGGCCGGCAACGCCTGCCCGGCACACCCGATCCGATGCTGCGCCTGCAGGCATCCGGTGCGGGCATGACCCTCGCCGCCGACCGCTGGGGGCCGGTGGGCGCGACCCCGGTGCTGCTCCTCCACGGCGGCGGGCAGACCCGGCACGCGTGGCGTGGCGCGGGTGAGACGCTCGGTGACGCCGGGTACGACGCGTACTGCATGGATCTGCGCGGCCACGGCGACTCGGACTGGTCGCCCGATGGCGTGTACCACTACACGTCCTTCGTCGACGACATTGTCGGCGTCGCCGGCCAGCTCGGGCGCACCCCGGTGCTCGTCGGCGCCTCCCTCGGCGGGATCTGCTCGCTGCTCGCCACCGGCGAGGACCGCCGGTTGCGTCCGGCCGCGCTCGTCATGGTCGACATCGGCCCCTACGTCGAACGTGAGGGGGTGCAACGCATCCGTGGGTTCATGCAGGCGAACCCCGACGGGTTCGCCTCGCTCGAGGAGGTGGCCGACGCGATCGCCGCCTACCAGCCCCACCGCCCCCGACCCGACTCCCTCGAAGGACTCGGCAAGAACGTGCGGTTCGACACCCGCACCGGTCGCTACCACTGGCACTGGGACCCGGCGTACTTCGCGTCCCGACGCGACATGAGCGTCGACGAACGGGAACGCCGTCTCGTGGAGGCGGCCCGGGGAGTTGGGGCGAGCGGGATCCCGATGCTGCTCGTCCGTGGGGGCCTGTCCGACGTGCTGTCCCTCGAAGGCGCCGAGCGCTTCCTCGAGCTCGTCCCCCATGCCGAGTTCGTCAACGTCACCGACGCGGCCCACATGGTCGCGGGTGACCGCAACGACATCTTCGCCGGTGCCGTCATCGAGTTCCTGCAGCGGGTCGCCCCGCCCGGGTCCGACAGTTGATCCCCGTGTCAACTCCTCGGTAGCGTCCCGCCGTGCCCGCCAAGTACCTCACGGTCGAGGGGATCGCCACGTTCCTCCACCACCGCGGCCCGACCACCCTGCCCGGAACCCCGCCGGATCTCGGCGCCGGCAGGACCGTGGTGTGCCTCCACGACGCCGGGGCGACCGGGAACTCCTTCGCCGGGGTGCTCGACGCCCTCGCCGTCGCCCACAGCCCGATCGCGTTCGACCTCCCCGGTCACGGCCGGTCCGGCGAGCTCGACAGCCTCGCCGACATCGGCCGCATGGCCGGCCACACCCGGGCGGTGTTCGATGCGCTCGGGGTGACGCGCCCGGTCGTCCTCGGTGACGGCATGGGGGTCGCCGTCGCCGTCGAGCTCGGCGCCGGTGACGCACCGCCGGTGGCCGCCGTGGTGGTCTGCGGCGGGGCCGCCACCACCTTCCCCGCCGCCGCGGCCCAGGCCGCCGAGTTGCGCCTCGTGACCGCCGGACGTGCCCGTCGGGAGTTCGACCGCTCGGGGTACGCGCCGGACACCCCGCGTGAGGTATTCGAGCGGGCATTCGCCGACTGGGTCCGCACCGACCCGCGGGCGACGGTCGGTGACCGCGACGCGCAGGCCGCATGGGACGCGACCGGCCGTCTCGCCGGGGTGGGCGTGCCCGTCCTCGTCCTCGTCGGCGAGCACGAGGAGCCCGCCTCGGTCGACGCCGCCCGGGCGCTCGCCGACGGCGTGCCCGCCGGCCGCCTCGTCACGATCCCCGGCGCCGGGCGCCGGGTGGTGCTCGAGCAGCCCGCCACCGTCGCCACCGAGATCGACCGCTTCCTGGGGGAGGTCCTTCGATGAGCATCTCCGGCAAGGCGGCGATCGTCGGCGTCTACGAGCACCCCACACGCTGGGCGCCCGACGCGACGGAGTTCCAGATCATGGCCGAGTCGGCCCGCGGTGCCCTCGCGGACGCCGGCCTGACCCTCGCCGACGTCGACGGCCTGTTCGCCGCGTCGATGACCATGGGCGCGATGGGCACCATCGAGCTCGCCGAGTACCTGAACCTCAAGCCCGACTACATCGACGGCACGAACGTCGGCGGGTCGAGCTTCGTCGCGCACGTCACGCACGCCGCAGCGGCGATCAACGCCGGGCTCTGCGAGGTCGCCCTCATTCTCTACGGGTCGACGGCGGCGTCGAGCTCGGTGGCGATCGGCACGGGGATGTCGCACGGCAACCGTGGCGCACACGAGTCCTTCACCTCGCCGTACGGGCTCACCACAGTCGGCAGCTACGCGCTCGTCGCCCGACTCCACATGGAGCGCTACGGCACCACGCCCGAACAGCTCGCCGAGATCGCGGTCACGATGCGGCGTCACGCCGGACTGAACCCCGCCGCGAAGATGCGGGCGCCGATCACCGTCGACGACGTGCTGTCGAGCCGCATGATCTCCGACCCGCTGCACCTGCTCGACTGCTGCATCATCAGTGACGGCGGCGGCGCGGTCGTGGTCACCTCCACCGAGCGGGCCCGCGACCTGCGGAAGCAGCCGGTGCTCGTGCTCGGGTGCGGCGAGGCCGTCGCGCACCCCGAGATCGGTTCCCCCGACCTGCTCACCGTCGCCGGTGCGCAGTGCGGCGCACGGGCCTTCGCCATGGCGGGCGTCCGGCCGACGGACATCGACCTCGCGATGGTCTACGACAGCTTCACGATCACCGTGCTCGCCACGCTCGAGAACCTCGGGTTCTGCGGACGGGGCGAGGGTGGGGAGTTCGTGTCCGGCGGGCGCATCGGCCTCGGCGGCGAGCTCCCCGTCAACCCCGACGGCGGTGGCCTGTCGAACAACCACCCGGGGATGCGGGGGATCTTCCTCGTGATCGAGGCGGCCAAGCAGCTCCGCGGCGAGTGCGGCGACCGTCAGGTCGCCGGCGCGAAGCTCGCGGTCGCGCACGGTACCGGCGGAACGCTCGGCGTCTCCCACAGCGGTGCGACGCTCGTCCTGGGGGTGGAGTGATGGCCGATCTGCAGCATCCGCTCGTGTACGCCTCGTGGGAGACCCGTGGCTACTGGGAGGGCGCCGGACGCGGCGAGCTCGTGCTCCAGCGTTGCGAAGCCTGCGGCACCGTGCAGCACAAGCCGCGGGCGATCTGCGCGACCTGCTTCGCGGACGCACCCCGGTCCTTCGTGGCGTCGGGCCGTGGCACCGTGCACACCTACACGGTCACCCACCAGAACCAGCTCCCGCCGTTCGCCGCCGCATGCCCCTACGTGATGGCCTACGTCGAGCTCGAGGAAGGCCCGCGCCTGCTCACCCACGTCGTGGGCTGCGACCCGACCGAGGTCCGCGTCGGCATGCCCGTCGTGGTGGACTTCCAGCCGCAGGAGCGCACCGACGGCGAGGTCTTCGGTGTGCCGAGGTTCCGCCCCGCATGATCCTCGACCTGCACACGCACTCCATCCGCTCCGACGACGGTCGGGCGAAGGTGGAGAACTACTGCCAGTGGATCCGCAAGAAGGAGATCCCCCTCGACGGGTTCGTGCTCACCGAGCACCGCCAGTTCGACGACGACTCCGACTACCGGGGGCTCGAGGACCGCTACCAGCTCCTCATCCTCAAGGCGTCGGAGGTCGAGACCGACTACGGGCACGTGCTCGTGTTCGGGGTGAACGACGACCTCCGCCAGGAGTTCGACTTCGCCCGCATCGACAACCCGATCGGGGAGGTCCTCGAGGCGGCGAAGCGGTGCGGTGCGGTCGCCGCGCCGTGCCATCCGGGCCGCCCGAACGTGGGGCTGTTCGCCCACTACGAACGCAAGCCCGAGGTCGAGGGCATCGAGCTGATCGAGGTGTTCAACGGCGGCAGCCGACCCGGCGAGGACGACTGGTCCGTGCGCGAGGCGGACGCCCGTGGTTGGGCGGGGTTCGGGGGAAGCGACTCCCACATCGTGAGCCGCATCGGCTTCTGCGCGACCGAGTTCGACGACGACATCCGAGACATGGACGGTCTGCTGACCGCCCTGCGATCCAAGCGGTTCGTGCCCCGCACGTTCCGCTGAGAAGGAGCGAGGTTCCGCCATGGGCGTGACCATCGAAGAAGCCCGCGCCGACTGGGTCGGCGTGGAGTTCGAGACGGCGCAGTACACGATCGAAGAGGCCGACCTGCTCGACTGGGCGACCTCGGTCGAGGAGGCCGACCCGCGCTTCGTCGACCCGACCCGGGACGACTTCCAGGCGCACCCGACCTACACGGCGAGCCTGACGAGCTTCCGCATGCTCCCCGACGGCTTCCCCGAACTCGGCAACGGGCGCGGGATCGACGGGGGCAAGGCGGTCACGAGCCTCGCACCGGTCCGCCCGGGCGACGTGCTCACCGGCCACAGCCTGATCGCCGACATCTACGCCAAGACCGGACGGTCGGGCACGATGATCTTCATCGTGCACCGGGTGAACTTCGAGAACCAGCGCGGCGAGCAGGTGTCGACCGTCGACTCGCGCATCATCCGCAACTCGGACTGAGAGGACGCTGCGATGCGATTCGAGGACGTCGAACTCGGCGACGAACTGCCCGAGCGCCACCCGGATGTCTCCCTCGAGCGGGTGCGCACGTTCGTGCGCGCCGGCCACCACGACTTCCCGCGCTTCACCGACCACGAGGTCGCGAAGCGCGAGGGCCTGCCCGGCGCCGTCGTGCCCGGCATCATGAGCCAGGCCCTCCTCTCCGCGATGATCCACGACTGGGCGCCCGGGTCGAGGATCCGCTCCCTCGACACCGTGTTCCGCACACCGATGATCGTGGGCACCAAGCCGACGTGCCGTGCCGCGGTGACCGACGTCGACGACGACGCCCGGACCGTCGAGCTCGACATCACGATGACCACCGAGGACGGCGTCACCTCCGTGCTCGGCACGGCCGTCGTCGAGCTCGACTGACCGTCACCACGGCGGCTCAGAGGGCGGCAGCGGTCGCCCGTCGCTGGCTGAGCGCGAAGCTCATCGCCCCCGCACCCACGGCGAGCAAGCCGCCGAGGTAGAACGCCGGCGCGTACTGCTCGGAGACGTCGTGGATCCACCCGGCGAGCTGCGCGGCGACCGCGGCACCGATCATGTGCAGGAAGATCACGAACCCGTACAGCGTGGGCACCGACCGGGGCCCGTAGCGCTGGGTGATCACCGCGATCGTCGCCGGGACGGTGGCGATGTAGTCGAGTCCGAACACGATCGCGAAGCCCGACAGGAACGGTGCGGTCGACAGGAACGGCAGCAGCAACAGCGACATGCCCCGCGCCGCGTAATAGCCCGCGAGGAGCAGGCGCGGCGGGTAGCGGTCGCACAGCCACCCCGACGCCACGGTGCCGACGACGTTCATCGCCCCGATGAGGGACAGCAGGTTCGCCGCCTCGCCGGTGCTGTAACCGTGTGCCTCCGTGGCGTGGGGGATGAAGTGGTAGCCGATGAGCCCGATCGTCGTGAACCCGCACACGAAGAAGCTCGCGGAGAGCAGCCACAGATCGCCGGTGCGCATGGCGGTGCGCAACGGGACCGGGGGGATCTCCGAACCGGCCGGTGCCGCACCCGCTCCCCCGCCGAACGGCGTGACCCCGGCCTCGCCCGGGCGGGAACGCAGGAGCAGCCAGGCGAGCGGGACGACCGCACCGAGCAGCAGCACGACTCCCCACAGGGCGACGCGCCAGCCGGACGTGTCGGTCACCCAGGCGGCCGCCTTGATGAGCAGGAGCTGACCGGCGGACGCCGCACCGCCGAGGATCCCCGCCACGAGGCCGCGGTGCGACGAGAACCAGGTCGTGGCGACCACCCCGCCGATCACGAGCGCCACCCCGCCCGTGCCGAGCCCGACGAGCACCCCCCAGGCGAGGTGGAACTGCCACAGCGACGTCATCGTCGCGGTGGCCGCCGCCCCGGCCGCGCCGATGAGGAGGAACCCGACGACGGAGCGCCGCAACCCGAACCGGGTGAACGCCCAGCCCGACAGCGGACCGGACGCCGCCATGACGAGGAGGGACACGGCGAGCGGGGCGGAGACCGCCGAGCGGGACCAGCCGAACTCGTCCTCGAGCGGCCGGATGAACACCCCCGCCGCCGACCGGGCGCCCGAGGCGATGAGCACGACGAGGAAGACGACACCGACGACGACCCACGCGTAGTGGACACCGAACCGTTCGGCGAGGCGGGCCACGGTCGGCCGTGGCGTGTCGCCGGTCGGAGCGGACGACGGGAGGGGTTCGGCGCGGGGCACGACGGGAGGGTACCGGGGTGCCACCGAAGGGCGCACACGCCGGTAGCCTCGACGCCCGTGACCGACTTCTGTGACCGCATCGCCCGAGGGGTCGTCGTCTACGACGGTGCCACCGGTACCTACCTGCAGGGCGTCGGCCTCACCGCGGACGACTTCGGCGGCCCCGCCTTCGAGGGATGCAACGAGATCCTCGTAGAGCGGCGACCCGACGTGATCCTGCAGATGCACCGCGACTACTTCGACGCCGGCTGCGACGTCACCGAGACGGACAGCTTCGGTTCCTTCGCCGTGCCGCTCGGCGAGTACGGCATCGCGGACCGCGCCTACGAGCTGAACGCCCGGGCCGCCGAGCTCGCCCGTCGGGCTGCGGACGAGGCGATGGCCGCCGACCCGTCGCGGCCCCGCTTCGTCGCCGGGTCGATCGGGCCGGGCACGAAGTTCGCCTCCCTCGGCCAGATCACCTATGCGGATCTGCGCGACGCGTACGAGATCCAGAGCCGCGGCCTGCTCGACGGCGGATCGGACCTGCTGATCATCGAGACCCAGTTCGACCTCCTCGGCATCAAGGCGGCGATGGCGGGGGCGCGCGTGGCCATGGCGGCGGTCGGCCGCGAGGTGCCGATCCAGTGCCAGATCACGATCGAGACGACCGGCCGGATGCTGCCGGGCACCGAGATCGGCGCGGCGCTCGCGGCGATCGACCCGTTGCGGCCCGATGTGTTCGGCATCAACTGCGCGACCGGTCCCGCCGAGATGGGCGAGCACCTCCGCTACCTGTCCCAGCACGCCCGCATGCCGATCTCCTGCCTGCCCAACGCCGGGTTCCCCTCCGTCGTCGACGGCCGCATGCACTACGACCTCGGCGACGACGAGCTCGCCGCCCACCTCGCCCGCTTCGTCGACGAGCTCGGCGTGCGGGTGATCGGCGGCTGCTGCGGGACGACACCGGCGAGCATCCGCCGCATCGTCGAGGTGTGTCGCGACCGCACCCCGGCCGAACGGCACCCCGCGCACGAGGCCGGCGCGGCGTCGATCTACAGCTTCGTGCCGTTCGAGCAGGACAACTCCTTCCTCATCATCGGTGAGCGCACGAACGCGAACGGCTCGAAGAAGTTCCGGGACGCCATGCTCGAGGCCGACTGGGAGACCTGCACCCAGATGGCCCGTGACCAGGTGCGCGAGGGCGCCCACGTGCTCGACGTGTGCGTCGACTACGTGGGCCGCGACGGCACCGCCGACATGGACGAGATCGCCCGCCGGTTCTGCACGCAGTCCGCCGTGCCGATCGTGTTGGACTCCACCGAACCCGAGGTGATGGAGGCCGGCCTGCGTTGGATCGGTGGGCGGGCCATCCTCAACTCGGCGAACCTCGAGGACGGCGAGGGGCCGGGCTCGCGGCTCGACCGGGTGTTCAGCCTCGCCAAGACCTACGGCGCGGCGGTGATCTGCCTGCTCATCGACGAGGAGGGCCAGGCGCGCGACGTCGAGTGGAAGCTGCGGGTCGCCCATCGCCTCCACGACATCGCCACCGGGCAGTACGGCCTCGAAGCGTCCGACCTGATCTTCGACGCGTTGACGTTCCCGCTCTCCACCGGTGACGACGACCTGCGGGGCGACGCGCTGGCGACGATCGAGGCGATCCGACGCATCAAGGCGGAACTGCCCGGGGTCGCCACGACGCTCGGCGTGTCCAACGTCAGCTTCGGCCTGTCGCCTGCGGCCCGCCACGTCCTCAACAGCGTGTTCCTCGACGCGTGCGTCCGCGCCGGACTCGATTCGGCCATCGTGCACGCCGGCAAGATCGTCCCGCTCAGCCGCATCCCCGAGGAGCAGCGCCGGGTCTGCGACGACCTCGTGCACGACCGGCGCGACCCCGCCGCGGGGTACGACCCGCTGCAGCGGCTGCTCGAGGTGTTCGCCGGCGTCACCGTGCAGCGCGGTCCGACCGAGGACCGTTCTGGCTGGCCGGTCGATCGCCGGCTCACGCAGCGGATCATCGACGGCGACCGCGACGGTCTCGACACCGATCTCGACGAGGCGCTCGGCGCGGGCACCGACCCGCTCGACCTCGTGAACGGGCCGCTGCTCGGCGGCATGAAGGTCGTCGGCGACCTCTTCGCCACCGGTGAGATGCAGCTCCCCTTCGTGCTCCAGTCCGCCGAGACGATGAAGACGGCCGTCGCCCACCTCGAACCGCACATGGAACGGGTCGAGGGCGAGTCCACCGCGAAGGGCCGCATCGTGCTCGCCACGGTGAAGGGCGACGTGCACGACATCGGCAAGAACCTCGTCGACATCATCCTCACGAACAACGGCTACGAGGTGCACAACCTCGGGATCAAGGTCGGCATCGCCGAGATGGCGGACCGGGCGGTGGAGGTCGACGCGGACGCCATCGGCATGTCCGGTCTGCTCGTGAAGTCGACGCTGATCATGCGCGACAACCTCGAGGAGTTGAACGCCCGGGGCCTCGCCCACATCCCGGTGCTGCTCGGCGGCGCGGCGCTCACCCGCAGCTACGTCGAACGGGACCTGCGCGAGGTCTACGACGGCCGCCTGTTCTACGGGAAGGACGCGTTCGAGGGTCTCCGGGTGATGGACCGGCTCGGCGAGATCGCCCGCACCGGCGTGGACGACCCCGACTTCGGTCGCGTGCCCACCGGCCGTGCGCTGCCCGAGCGCTCCCGGCTCCGGGACCGCAGCGGCGACGCCCCGCCCACCGTGCGGCGCTCCCCCGCCGTCGTCGACCTCGAGGAGATCCCGCGTCCGCCGTTCCTCGGGAGCGCGGTCGTCAAGGGGATCCCGATCGACGACATCGCCGCCTACCTGAACGAGACGGCGCTGTTCCGCAACCAGTGGCAGTTCCGGCCCGAGGACGGCGAGGACGACGAGGCGTTCAAGGCGCGCGTCCGCCCGACCCTGCGCGACCAGCTCGCCACCTGCAAGGCCGAGGACCTCCTCGTCCCCCAGGTCGTCTACGGGTACTTCCCCGTGAACGCCGACGGCGAAGACCTCATCGTGTGGACCGACGAGACCCGCACCGCCGAACGCACCCGGTTCCGGTTCCCCCGCCAGGCCGAGGACCCCTTCCTGTGCATCTCGGACTTCCACCTCCCGGCGGACGGTGACCGGGTCGACTACGCGGCGTTCCACGTCGTGACCATGGGTGAGCGGATCTCGACCTCGTGTGCGGAGCTGTTCGCTGCGAACCGCTACCAGGAGTACCTGCTCCGCCACGGCATCGGCGTGGAGATGGCCGAGGCGCTCGCCGAGTACTGGCACACGCGCATCCGCGCCGAATGGGGCATCGGCGACGAGGACGCGCCGAACCTCGCCGGGCTGTTCCGCCAGCAGTTCCGCGGCGGTCGCTACTCGTGGGGCTACCCGGCGTGCCCGGACCTCGAGGACAACGCCCGGGTGGCCGAACTGCTCGGGGCGGACCGCCTCGGCATCGTCGTCTCGGAGGAGACCGGTTGGCAGTACCAGCCGGAACAGACCACGAGCGCGATCCTCTGCCACCACCCCCGGGCCAAGTACTTCGTCGCCCGCTGAGCGGTATGCTCGGGTCGGCGAACAGGGGGTCCACCGTGGCGAACGATCGTGGCCTGCTGCCCAAGGCGCAGCGGGAGGAACTGAGCGAGGCGCTGCAGCGCAAACTCGAACGGTGGTACGGCAACGCCTACACCGACGACAACCTGTTCCTCACGATGGCGCGCCGGCCGGGGCTGCTCGACGCCACGTGGGGCTTCATCAAGTACATCTACGGCGGCGGGGCATCGGTCGAGGCGGAGCTGTTCGAGCTCATCCGCGTGAAGATGGCGTACAACAACCAGTGCGTACATTGAAGCATGGCCCGTTCGAGCTCGGCCGTGAGCCGGGTCGCCGCCGACGACACCACCGACGCCGCCACCGTCTTCGAGGGTGACGTCGAGAAACTCCGGAACTACGAGTCCTCCGATCTGCCGGACCGCACCAAGGTCGCGCTGCGGCTCGCCGACGCGCTGTCGATGGCGCCGCAGATGGTCGACGAGCACTTCTACGCGCAGCTCCGTGAGCACTTCGACGACGACCAGATCCTCGACCTCGGCATGTGCATGGCGTTCTTCACCGGCTGGCAGCGCTTCATCGAGGCGTTCGGGATCGTGCCCGACCGCTGGGAGGACGACGCGACGAAGCCGTGGGAGCCGGGCGGCGCCCGCTGAGCCCTGCCGTCAGGCGAGGGTCGCCCTGGCGACGAGGTCCATCCCGAACGCGGTGAGGATCGCCAGGTACAACAGGCCGGTCGCGGCCATCACCGCGCTGTACTGCCGTTCCCGCAGCGCCGCCCAGGTGACGCCCAACAGGCCGATCGTCGTGACGACGCTCGTCGCCCAGAACCACCCGAGCAACCCGCCGTACCCGTCGTCGATCGCCCCAGAGAGCACGGCGAGCATGCCGGTCGGCAGCAGGAACACGACCAGTTCGGCCGGCCAGAGGGCCGCGGTCGCCACGACGAGCTGACGGAGCGGCCCGCGGTCGAGGCCGGGCTGCACCAGGTACCAATGTCCGAGCAGCATCGCGTCGCTCACCGCGCCGAGGAACGCGGCACCGACGAGCATCCGGGCGAGCGAGACGGCCGGGTTCCCGCCAGCGTCGAGCGCCGCGGCGACGAGGCCCACCGTGCCGAGCACCGGGGCGACGAGGTCGAGCGCGGGCGGGAACTCCGAGACCGTTCGATCGAAGCGCTGCTCCGCACGATCGATGCCCGTCATCGCCGCCACGCGCGCCGAACGGCGCTCGACCCGGTCCCGCTGGCCGGCGACACCGGCGCGGCGGCGCAGCACCGACACGGCGAGTGCGCCAGCGGTCGCCATCGCCACCGCCACCGCCGCGGCGTCGCGCACCGGCACGGTCCGGCCGGCGAAGCCGATCCACGCCGCACCGGCGGCCAGCAGGCCGAAGGTGACGCGCATCGTCCAGCCGTAGCCGAGACCGACCTCCCGGCGCCGGGTCGTCACCCACAGGAACAGCAGCCCACCGGTCGCCCATTGCAGCAGGACGGCCGCCGCGTCGAGGCGGATCATGCGTCGAGCACGGTGAGGCGGTGATCGGCCCGGTTCATCGGCTCGGGCCCCTGCGGTGTCGCCACGACGATGTCCTCGAGGCGGGCACCCCACCGCCCTTCGAGGTAGATGCCCGGTTCGATCGAGAACGCGTTCCCTGCGACGAGCGGCGCGTCGTTGCCCGCCACGATGTAGGGGTCCTCGTGCTCGAACAGCCCGATGCCGTGGCCGGTCCGGTGGATGAACGCCGCGCCGAACCCGGCGGCGTCGATGATCGAACGGGCCGCACGGTCGACGTCCTGGCAGGGCGTGCCGACCACCGCCGCGGCGACCGCCGCCGACTGCGCCCGGTGCAGCACGTCGTACAACTCGACGAACTCGGTGGGCGGCTCGCCGCCCACCCAGAACATCCGGGTCATGTCCGAGCAGTAGCCGGGGGTGCCGTCGGGTGTGGCGAACACCCCACCGAAGTCGCAGAGCACGACCTCGCCCGCAGCGATGACCCGGTCGGACGCGTGGTGGTGCGGGCTCGCCGCGTTCGCCCCTGCGGCGACGATCGAGAAGTTCACGTGGGCGTGGCCCTCGGCGAGGAGCCGCCGTGCGATCTCCTCGGAGACCTCGGCCTCGGTCCGGCCGACGAAGCGCACCTCTCCCGCCTGCAGCTGGGCGGCCACCCGGTCGGCGGCGGCGCCCGCGGCGCGGAGCTGATCGATCTCGAACGCGTCCTTGCGGGCGCGCAACGGCCCGGTGATCCCGTCGGCCCGACGCCACCGGGTCGCCGGCATGCGGTCGAGGAGGTCGACGACGTGACGGGCCCACGTCTGGTCGCCGACGGCGACGGTGCCCGGTCGCCCGCACAGGTCTGCGACCAGGCCGATCGGGTCGTCGGTCTCGTCCCACCCGTGGATGGCGAAGAGGTCGTCGCGTTCGACGACGCGGGCGACCTCGAGGCGCGGGATCACGAGGGTGGCCGGCCCGTCCCGGTGCAGGACGAGCATCGTGAGACGGGGCAGGGGCATCGCCTCGTACCCGATCAGGTACGGCAGGTCCGGGCCGACGGAGGCGAGGAGCACGTCGACACCGGCGTCGGCCATGGCGGCGCGGGTGCGGGCGAGACGCTCGGCGTACATGGCCCCCGACCCTACCGGGACCTCCCGGGGACGTGCGGTAGCGTCCCCGTCGTGCAGGACTGGCAGCGCCGTTTCGTCGACTTCCTCGTGGCCACCGGGGCGTTCCGGCTCGGATCGTTCACCCTCAAGAGCGGGCGCCAGTCGCCCACGTTCGTGAACACCGGACTGGTCGACGACGGTCCGGGGCTCGTGGAGCTCGGCGACGCCTACGCAGCGCGGATCCTCGACACACTCGGCGCCGACGGGTTCGACGCCGTCTTCGGTCCCGCGTACAAGGGGATCCCGCTCGCCGTCGCCACGGTGACCGGACTCGCCCGCTCCGGCGTGCGGGCGCCGTACCTGTTCGACCGCAAGGAACGGAAGGACCACGGCGAGGAGGCGTCGGGCAACGACGCCGCCGCGCTCCTCGTCGGGCACCGGCCCGCACCGGGGGCACGCCTCGTGCTCGTCGACGACGTGCTCACCACCGGGGCCACCAAGTACGAGGCGGTCGAACTCCTCCGCTCGCTCGTCCCCGACGTCCGGTTCCCGCTGCTCGTGATCGCCGTCGACCGGGAAGAGGTCGGCGACGACGGGCTCGACGCCGCCACCCGCTTCACCACCGCGACCGGGGTCCCCGTCGTCGCGGCGGTCCGGATGAGCGAGGCGCTCGGTCACCTCGACGACCGCGGGTTGCTCGACGGCCCGACGCGGGACGCCTGCCGCGCCTACCTGGCGCGCTACGGGACCGCCGCCGCGCAGGCCTGGGCCGCCTCCTGAACCTCAGCCCGAGGCGCTCCCGGCGGCGGCGTCGGCGGCGCTGCGGGCGTGGTAGCTCGAGCGCACGAGCGGCCCGGACTCGACGTGCGCGATCCCGAGGGCCCGCCCGACCTCCCGGTAGTGGTCGAACCGGTCGGGGGTCACCCAGCGCGCCACCGGCAGGTGGTGCGTCGTCGGGCGCAGGTACTGCCCGAGCGTGACGATGTCGACCCCGATCGCTGCGAGATCGGTGAGGGTGGCGACCACCTCGTCGTCGGTCTCCCCCATGCCGACGATGATCGAGGTCTTCGTGCGGAGCCCTGCTCTGCGGGCCCGGGCGAGCACGGCGAGGGACCGGGCGTAGGACGCGGACGGTCGCACGGCGCGTTGCAGCCGGGGCACGGTCTCCACGTTGTGGTTCGCCACGTCGGGACGAGCGTCGAAGATCGTCGCGAGCGCCTCGGGGTCGCCCTTGCAGTCGGGCACGAGCACCTCGACCCCGCACCCGGGGACCTTCGCCCGGATCGCTGCGATCGTGGCCGCGAACGCCCCTGCGCCACCGTCGGGGAGGTCGTCGCGGGCGACGGCGGTGACGACGGCGAACCGCAGACCCAACCGTGCGACGGCGTCGGCCACCCGGGCGGGTTCGTCCGGATCGAGCGGGAGCGGGTGCGACGTGTCCACGAGGCAGAACCCGCACGCCCGGGTGCAACGCTCCCCGTTGATCATGAACGTCGCCGTGCCCTCGGCCCAGCATTCCGACAGGTTCGGGCAGCCGGCCTCCTCGCACACGGTGACGAGGTCGAGGTCCCGCAACGTGCGGCGCAGCGCGAGCACCTCCGGCCCGTGCGACACGCGGGGGCGCAACCAGTCGGGTTTGCGGGCGGAGATCGTGAGCCCGTCGGTGACGCCGGCCTCGGCGAGCCGCCCGACGAGACGCACCGGGGCCCCTGCCCCCGCCCCCCGGCTGAACGGTGCGAGGTCGTCCGGACGCTGCCGCCACGCGACATCGGCCCGGTCGACCGAGGAGGCACCCCACCGTTGCGCCGCGAGGCGGGTCACGACGTCGACGACCTCGCGCATCGACACGTCGACGCCTTCGCGCTGCAGTGACGTGACGCCCCGGTCGGCGATGCCGCAGGGCACGATGTGACGGAACCCCTCGAGCGCCTCGTCGGTGACGTTGAGCCCGAACCCGTGCATCGACCGACCCCGGCCGAGGCGCACACCGACCGCGGCGATCTTGCGGGGCGCGGGATCACCCGGCACCCACACGCCGGGGAAGACCGAGGAGCACTCGCAGCCCGGCAGGCCGAGCTCGGCGAGCACGTCGACGAGCAGCCGGGTCAGGTCGGTCACGTAGGCGACCGTGTCGACCATCCCGCCGCCGCGCTTCCCGGCGACGTGACGGATCGGGTACCCGGTGAGCTGGCCGGGACCGTGGTAGGTCACGTCGCCACCCCGGTCGGCCCGCACCCGGTCGATGCCGAGCGCCTCGAGGTCGCCGAGCACGTTGCGTTCGTCCGCGCGCGCCCCGAGCGTGACGACCGGGTCGTGCTCGCAGAGCAGCAGGTGGTCGTCGGCCGCGTCGCGGAACAGGCCGTGCTGGAGCGCGAGCCCGTCCCGGTACCGGACGCGCCCCAACCAGCGCACGTGCAACGGACGGCCGGTCACGACGTCACGCGACCTCGGACGACCAGTCCCGTTCCTCGACGATGCGCCGCACCCGGTCGAGGAACGCCGCCGCGTAGGCACCGTCGAACGCCCGGTGGTCCCAGGCGAGGGCCAGCACGCCGATCGGCCGGATGGCGATCGCCTCAGCGCCATCGGCGTCGGTGATCACCCACGGCTTCCGGCGTACACCGTCGGTGGAGAGGATCGCGACCTGCGGCTGGCTGATCACCGGGAACTGCAGGAGGGTCCCGTACTGACCGGGGTTGGTGATCGTGAACGTGCCGGCACCGAGGTCGTCGGGTCGGAGCTGACGGGCGCGGGCCCGACGGGCGAGGTCGCTGATCTCGCGGGCGATCAGCCGCAGACGCTTGCCCTCCACGTTGCGAACCACCGGGGCGACGAGCCCCTCGAAGCCGAGGTCGACGGCGATGGCGAGGTTCACGTCACGGTGCAGCACCAGGTCGTCGCCGTCGACCGACGCGTTGAGGGCAGGGAACTCGGCGATCGCGTCGGACACCGCCCGGCACAGGAACGGGAGGTAGGTGAGCCCGAAGCCCTCCTCGGCACGGAAACGGTCGCGGTGCGCCGACCGCACCCGGTCGACGGCGGAGAAGTCGACCTCCATCGCGGTGAGCACGTGCGGGGAGGTCGCCTTCGACCGAACCATGTGGTCGCCGGTGAGCTTGCGGATCCGGTTGAACGGTTCCCGACGCGAGCCCGCCGGGACGGTGACCGCCTCCCCGGCAGCGGCCGGCGGGGCCAGGGCGGCCGACGGCGCCGGTGGTGGCACAGGCGCCGCGGGAGCGGTCGGGATCGGGGTGCCGCTCGCCTGCTGCCGCCGGTCGATGGCCCGCTGCACGTCGTCGCGGGTGACCCGCCCTCCCGGGCCGGTGCCGACGACGGTCGCGAGGTCGATGCCGTGGTCCGCAACGAGGCGGCGCACGATCGGCGACAGCAGCCGCGCCTCCGGCGGGGCAGCCGCTGCGGGCACGGCATCGGCTGCCACCGGCGGCGGCAGGGCGGCGGCGGCGGGCGACGGCGCAGCCGCGGGCGGCGGGGCGATCGGCGCCGGCGACGCCACCGTGGCCGCCGGGACGACCACGTCGCCCGCCGGCGAAGAGATCACAGCGAGCACCGTGCCGACCCCGACGGTGGTGCCCTCCACCACACGGATCTCGGCGAGGACCCCGTCCACGACGGAGGGGACCTCCGAGTCGACCTTCTCGGTGGAGACCTCGAAGAGGATCTCGTCCCGTGCGACGGGGTCACCGACGCGCTTGAACCACTTGGTGATCGTCCCCTCGGTGACGGTCTCCCCGAGCTGCGGCATCACGATCTCGGCCATGGCGGCTCCTCCGACGGGGTGGGGTCAGTGCAGTGCCCGTCCGGTGAGCGAGAGCACGGTCTCCCCGAACAGCTCGCTCATCGTCGGGTGGGGCTGCAGGAAGTGGGCGACGTCGTCGACGGTCGCCTCCCAGTTCACGGCCAGGTAGCCGGCACCGAGCTGCTCGGTGACCCAGGGGCCGGCGAGGTGCACACCGAGGATGCGGCCGGCGCGACCGTCGGGCCGCCGTTCGGCGACGACCTTCACGATGCCCTCGGTGTCGCCCACGATCTTCGCCCGGCCGTTCGCGAGGAAGCGGTGCTTCGCCGTGACCACGTCGATGCCCCTCTCGACCGCCTGCGCCTCCGTGAGCCCGGCGAAGGCCACCTCGGGATGGCAGTAGATCGCCCACGGGACCCGTTCGTGGTCGAGCGGGATCGGCGACTCGCCGCAGATGTCCTTCACGACGGTGATCGCCTCGGCGAACGCGACATGGGCGAGCGCGGGCGAGGCGACCGCGTCGCCGACCGCGTGCACCCCCGGGACGGCCGTCCGACCGTACGCGTCGACGTCGATGTGGCCGCGCGCCCCGACCGTCACGCCCGTCCCCTCGAGACCGAGATGGTCGAGGAACGGCCGCCGACCGACCGAGACGACGACGATCTCCGCCACGGCGGTCGCCCCGTCACCGAACCGCACGGTCGTTGTGCCGGCGGCCGGGTCGGGGTCGTGGCCGTGCACGGCGACGCCGGTGTGGATCGTGATCCCACGCTTGCGGAACGCCCGGGTCACCACGCCGGCGACGTCGGCGTCGCAGCCGGGCAGCAGCTTGTCCGACACCTCGAGCAGGGTGACGTCGACCCCGAGGTCGTCGAGCATCGACGCGAACTCGCACCCGATCGCCCCGCCTCCGACCACGACCGCGGAGGCAGGCAGGCGGTCGAGGGAGAGCACCTCGTCGGAGGTGAGCACGAACCGGCCGTCGACGTCGAAGCCGGGAAGCGTGCGCGGCACCGATCCGGGGGCGAGGACGACGTGGTCGCCGGTGAGGGTCGAGGTGGTTCCGTCCGCTGCGGTGACCGTGACGGTCCGGTCCGGCCCGAGCCGTCCGACGCCGTCGACGACGGTCACCTTGCGTCCCTTCAGCAGGGCGCCGAGTCCGGCGGTGAGCTCGTCGACGATGCGCTGCTTGCGCTGCATCGTGACCGCCCAGTCGAGCTCCGGTGCACCGACGCGGACACCGAACTCGGCGGCGCGGCGCACCGTCCGGTGCACGCTCGCGGTCTCGAGGAGCTCCTTCGCGGGGATGCAGCCCACGTGCAGGCACGTCCCCCCGACGCGGGATCGTTCGACGAGCACCACGTCGAGACCGGCGGACGCCCCGTACAGGGCGGTGGCGTACCCGCCCGGACCGCCGCCGACGACGACCACCCGCTGTCGATCGACCATCGTTCGCACCCATCCTGCGGCGTCCCATGGACCGGGCCGGTACGTCCACCGCGTCGGACCCGCATGCTAGGCGGCGGCGGGTCGCTCTGACCCCGGCTAGCGGGCGATCACGACCTGGAGCGCGAACGCGACGAGGATCACGAGGCCGAGGCCGAGCGAGAGCAGCAGCAACATCCGGGTGCTCATGGCGGGCATCGTGGTCGCGGCGGCGGCGGGCGGTCCAACCGGACCGCACCCGGTAGGGGCCCCGACACCGGTAGACCGTTGTCCCACGCGGCGTCGGCGACGCCGTCGAGGAGGAGTCGGACCATGGACATCGCGATCACCGGGGCGAGCGGCCTCATCGGCACCGCCCTCACCAGCGAGCTACAGACCGCGGGCCACCGGGTGGTGCGCGTGGTGCGGGGTCGGCACCCGGGTGCGGACGAGATCGGCTGGGATCCGCATCGGGGGACCATCGACGCCGCCGGGTTCGAAGGGCTCGACGCGGTCGTCCACCTCGCCGGCGAGGGCATCGCCACCCGCCGCTGGAACGACGAGCACAAGCGCTCGATCCGGGAGAGCCGCACCTCGGGCACGTCACTCATCGCCCGCACCCTCGCCGAGGCGACCAACGGTCCGAAGCGGTTCCTGTCCGGTTCGGCGATCGGGATCTACGGCGACCGGGGCGACCAGGTGCTCACCGAGGTGTCGGAGGCCTCCGACCGGTTCCTCGCCCGTGTCGTGGTCGACTGGGAGGCGGCGGCGGGCGCGGCGGTCGAGGCGGGGATCTCCACGGCGTTCCTGCGCACCGGCATCGTGCTCGACCCCGGTGGTGGTGCGCTCGGGAAGATGCTCCCGCTGTTCCGGTTCGGTCTCGGCGGCCGTCTCGGTTCGGGGCGGCAGTACTGGAGCTGGATCTCCATGGCCGACGAGGTCGGGGCGATCCGCTTCCTCCTCGAGCGGGCCGACGTGACCGGACCGGTGAACCTGACCGCGCCCACACCCGTGACGAACGCAGCGTTCACCCGGACGCTGTCGTCGGTGCTGCGGCGCCCGGCCGTCTTCCCCGTCCCGGCGTTCGGCCCGAAGCTGCTGCTCGGCGCCGAGCTCGCCGAGGAGCTGCTGTTCTGTTCGGCCCGGGTGGATCCGGCCGTGCTCGGCGCAGCCGGGTACATCTTCGAGGACCCCACGCTCGAGGGTGCGCTGCGTCGCCTCCTCGGCGGCGCCTCCGCCACCCGGTAGCGGCGGCGCCCTCGGTACCGTCATCGACGTGACCTCCACCGCGCCGTCCCACCGCGTCGTCTCCGTCAGCCGGACGATCGCCGCCGACCCGTCGACGATCTTCGAGCTCCTCGACGACCCGGCCCGGCACCCCGACTTCGACGGGTCGGGCACGGTGCTGTCGTCTCGTGCCGGAAGCCGTCACCTGCAACTCGGTGACCGCTTCGGCATGGACATGCGCATGGGCGTGCCCTACCGCATGACGAACACGGTTGTGGAGTACGAGCGTGACCGGCTGATCGCCTGGGCGCACCAGGGCGGGCACCGGTGGCGCTACGAGCTCACCCCGGTCGACGGAGGGACCGAGGTGACGGAGTCCTTCGACTGGTCGACCGCGAAGATCCCGCCGTTCATCGAGCTGATCGGCGCGCCGAAGCGCAACGCCGAGGCGATGCGCCGCTCCCTCGAACGGCTCGCCGCGCTCCTCGAGCAGCCGGGCGCCTGAGCGCCGTCCTGCTCACCCTTCGGCGAGCAGGTCCACGAACCGTGCGGCGGTGTCGATCACCGTTGCGTCGTCGGGCCCTTCGATCTGGAGCCCGACGGGGGGCGGGGTGCCCGGGACGGGCACGGAGACCGCCGGGAGTCCGGTGCGGTTCGCGAGCCTCGTGTTCGCGACGAGCCGTGCGGCGAGTGCGGGGTCGGCGGCCTCGGCGATGGTCGGCGGCACGATCGGCATGGTCGTGCCGATGACGACGTCGACGATGGTGAGCACGCCACGGCAGCGGTGGGTGAGCCGTTCGAGCTCCTCCCGGCCGCGCAAATAGGTGGGAAGGTCGATCTGCGTCCCGTGCTCGAGTCGGGTCCGGACGTCGGCGCCGTAGAGGTCCGGGCGTTCCGAGAGCATCCGCCGGTGCACGTGGGCGGCCTCGGCGAACATGACCGCCGTCGACGCGGCGAAGGACTCCGCCGCCGTCGGCCAGTCGACGTCGACCACCTCGAGGCCGGCGCGACGCAACCGGTCGACGACCCGGTCGAGCGCACCCACGACGACGGGGTCGGCGAGATCCGCGCTGCCCTGGTGCACCCCGATCCGACGCACCGCCGGCGACGGCGGCGGGCCGACGATCCGCAGCACCTCGGCGAGAGGGCGCAGCAACCGGACGTCCCGGACGAGCCACCCGACGTGGTCGAGGGAGGGAGCGAGCGCCAGCACCCCCTCGGTGGTGACGGCGCCACGGGTCGGCTTGTAGCCGACGACCCCGCAGCAGGCGGCGGGGATGCGGCACGACCCGCCGGTGTCGGTGCCGATGGCGACGTCCGCCTCACCGCCGCCGACGGCGACGGCGCTCCCCGACGACGACCCACCCGGTACCCGACCGGGTGCGGCCGGGTTCGTCGGGGTGCCGTCGACCGCGTTGATCCCCGTGACGCCGAACGCGAACTCGTGCAGCTTCGCGGAGCCGACGACGAGCGCGCCTGCGGCCCGCAACGCCGCGACGACCGGGGCGTCCGCGGTCTCCGAGGGCGCACCGGACCGCACCGCCGAACCGGCACGGCGCGGGTGGCCGGCGACGGCGACGATGTCCTTCACGCCGAGCCGGACCCCTCGCAGGGGCCCGTCACCGGTCGGGGGCAGCGGCGGGTCGGCGCGCCACACCCACGCGCCGTCGTCGCCGGTCGGTGGTGGACCGGGCAGTGCCGGGGCCGGGTCGCCGGCGCCGAGGGCGGCGACGACGAGGTCGACGAGCGCGGCGGCGGGTTCGGTCACGGCTTCGCTCCACAGTCGGCGGGATCGACGAGCCACACGTCGTCCCCGAGGTGGTCGGTGAGGGTGCGGTGAAGGCGGGCCAGGCGGTCGTCGCGCCCGTCCCAGACGAGGATCGCCTCGGCGGCGTGGCGGGCGATCCAGGTGTCCCGCCGCCCGAGCGAGGCGGCTGCGGCGGCGGTGCCGACGGGGGCGACCCGTTCGAGCACGTCGACCCGTCGCGCCGCGGCGAGCAGTTCGGCGAACCGAGCCCGGCGCGCCGCCGGCCAGCGGGCATCGGGGTCGGGGTAGGGCAGGACCACGTCGAAGGGCACGCCGACCCGGTGGGCGGCTTCGGCACCGAGGGTCTCCGCGCCGAGCCGCAGCCCGGTGAGCACGACGAGGTCGTCGTGCATGGTGGCCTTGGCGGTGAGCACGGCGACGAGTCGGTCGACGACGGCGTCGGCGAGCGGGTTCGGGTTGTAGCCGCCGAGCTCGGGCGGCTGGTGGCCGAGCACCGCGACGACGTGGCCGCTCGCCTCGGTGACGGTCGGCGCGCCTGCGCTCGCCGTGGCGGCACTCGACGTGGCGACCTTGCCTGCCGCCGCCGTGGCCGCCTCGACGGCGAGCTGGTCGGCGAGGTCGTTCCACCGGTCGCCGGCGTGCCCCTTCACCCAGACGAACTGCACGTCACCGCGGCTTCGGACGAGGTCGACGAAGGGCTCCCACAGGTCGCGGTTGGCGACCGGTTGGCGTTGGCTGTTCCGCCAGCCCCGGGCGATCCACCCGGACCACCAGCGGTCGGTGAAGCACTTCACGACGTAGGTCGAGTCGCTGCGCACCTCGAGCGGCCCGTCGAGGGTGCGCACGGCCTCGAACGCCGCGCGGATCTCCATCCGCTGGTTCGTCGTGGGTGACTCGGCGCCGGCGTCGGAGGGCCCGTCGGGAACGACCCATGCCCATCCTCCGGGGCCGGGGTTCCCCTTGCAGGCCCCGTCCGTGTACACCACCGTCGACGTCACGACGGCGCAGTCTTCCAGATCGGCCTGCCCCGACGGCACGTAGTGGCTAGCGTTCCCCGGCGATGACCGACGTGAACGTCGAGCAGCCCGGGGGGTCGGGGAGTCATCGGGCGGCGACGATGCCCGTGACCGAGCGCGGCCGTCGCACTCGCGCCCAGCTCGTCGACGCGGCCCGGGTCGTCTTCGAGGAGCGCGGCTACCTCGACGCCCGCATCGGCGACATCACCGCCCGTGCCGACGTGGCGCACGGCACCTTCTACACCTACTTCGACTCCAAGCAGGAGCTGTTCCGCGAGGTGATGTCGGCGCTGGTGGTCGACTTCCGGCGGATCGCGGCGGAGGTCCCGATCCGAGGCGATCGGCCCATCGACCGGATCGAGCGTGCGAACCGCGGGTACCTGCGGGCCTACGGTGCCCACGCCCGCATGATGGGCATGCTCGAGAACGCTGCCCTCCTCGACGACGAGGTGCGGGAGGTGCGGCTCGAGGCGCGGCGTCACTGGGTGGGCCGGGCCGAGTACACGTTCCGACGGTGGCAGGACGACGGCGTGATCGCCCGCGACATCGACGTCCACTACGCCGCGAACCTCCTCGGTTCGATGGTCGACCGGTTCGCGTTCGTGTGGCTCGTCCTCGGTGAGCCGTTCGACGAGGAGGAGTCGGTGCGCTCGATGACCCGGCTCTACGGTCGGGCGCTCGGCATCGACGGGGCCTGAGCCGGCACGGTGGCCGCACCGTCGTTCTTCGTCACCGGGGACGCCGACGCCGACGCGTTCCTCGCCACCGACCCGCTCGCGCTCGTGGTCGGCATGCTGCTCGATCAGCAGATCCCCATCGAGTCGGCGTTCGCGGCACCCCGTCGGCTCGCGGACCGGCTCGCGGCGCTCGACGTCGCGTGGGAGGCGGGGGCGATCGCCGCGGTCGACGCGTCGGTGTTCCTCGACGTGTTCGGTCGCCGGCCGGCGCTGCACCGCTTCCCGCGTGCCATGGCGACGCGCGTGCAGGCGATGTGCGCTGCGGTCGCCGAGGACCTCGACGGTGACGTGGCGCGCCTGTGGCGTACGGCGTCCGACGGCGCAACGTTGCACGCGGCGTTGTGTGCCCTGCCCGGGTTCGGCGACGAGAAGGCTCGCATCCTGCTCGCCGTGCTCGCTAAGCGGTTCGGGGTGCGCCCGTCCGGGTGGCAGGACGCGTGCGCGCCGTTCGGGGACGACCAGCCGCGGACCGTCGCCGACATCTGCGACCCGACGTCGTTGCAGGCGGTGCGGGCCTGGAAGAAGGCGCAACGCGCCGCCGGCCGCACGAAGGCCGACCCCACCGCGGCGGTCAGTACGGGAGCGCCTGGGACCGGTTCCACTCCCGGTCGAGCCATCCCATGAGCAGGGCGACGGCGCGTGGATCGACCGCGAGGTCGTGCGTGGCGCCGGGGATCAGGCGGAGGTCCGCGGCGCCGTGCCGTGCGGCGAGCGCTCGGGCATCCGCTGCGGGCACGACGTCGTCACCGGTGCCGTGCACGACCATGACGGGTCGCGGTGCGAGCGCGGCGGCCGCATCGCCCGGTCGGACGGCACGCAGTTCCTCGGTCCATGCAGCGAAGTCGCGCGGGTGGCCCGGGTCGGTGACGAGCCCGGCGCGCCGGGAGAACTCGAGCAGACGTCGGGGTTGACGGGCCCAGTCGTCGAAGTCGGCGGCGGCACCGAAGGTGATCACCCCGCCGACCTCACCGTCGGTCGCCGCGGCGCACAGGGCGAGGGACCCGCCGTGGCCGAACCCTGCGAACCACACCGCGGCCACGTCGTCCTCGGCGCGGAGCCGATCCGCCGCCGTCTCGAGGTCGTCGAGCCACCCGCCGAGGGAGAAGTCCCCCTCCGACGGTGCGCACCCCCGGCACAGGACGACGAGCACGACCCAACCGAGCGTCGACGCGATGCGCTCGGCGAGGTCGTCGAGCCCGGCGACGACGTGATCCCCAGCGGCGGCGTGACGAGGGAAGTCGTGGCACACCAGGAGGCCGGGCCGTGGCTGCCGGGCACCGTCCGGGCGGGCGACGATCCCGTGGAGCGTCGGCCCGGTCGGTGACCGGAGCTCGATGGGTCGGGGGGTGCTCACGCGGAGACGCGCTGTCCCTTCCAGAGCCGGTAGCCGCGGTTGCGGGCCTCGGCGAGCGTGTCGGGACCGAAGCAGAGGAAGGTCTCGGCCTCGAGGAGCTCCTCGATGCGGTGGGCCTCCGATTCGGGCAGTTCGTCCACGTCGTAGACGACCTGGGTCCGCTTGTCGCCGAGATAGCGGTTGTGCTCGAAGCGTGTCGGTCGTTCCATCGGTCTCTTCCCTAGCAGGTGCGGGGCGGTGTGGCCGGGCTCATCGGCCGGGCTCATCGGCCGGGGTCGTCGCCGTCGGCGGGGCGGTCGAGCTCGGCGAGTTCGGCGAGCGCCGGTTCGAGGACCGGGTCGACGACGCCGATCGCCTCGAAGTACGCGAGCTGGGCGGCGACGATGTCCGCGACGTGGGTGGGGTCGGGGAAGAAGGCCACCCGGCCGGCCCGCTCGACGATCTCGGCGACGACGGTGTCGGGATCGAGAACGACGGGGCCGCCCTCGAGGTCGAGGTCGCCGCCGGATCGGGCGACCCCGCGGGCGTGGAGCACGTCGAGGTGGAGTCGCATGGTCCGCGCGACCTCGTCGTAGCTGAGCTCGGCGGTGTCCCACCGGGGCAGCGCCTCAGCGACGAACGCGAGCGCTTCGTCACCCTCGAACACGCTGCGTCCGGGTTCGGCGGCGAGGCGTCGGGTGACGGCGCCGAGCGCGACGAGGCCGATGACGGCGACGAGGACGACCCCGATCACGGCGAAGACGACGAGCACGCCACCCACGGTACGCGCCCGACCGCTGCCGGGCCGACCCGACCGGGGACGCGCCACGGGCCGGCCCGAGGGCCGGCCCGTGCAGGATGCCGTGCGGCGTCGACTCAGAGGCCGATGCGCTGCGCGAGGAGCTCCCGGTGGTACGTCGGGTCGCCGAAGAGCAGCTCGGAGCTCTTGGCACGCTTGAAGTACAGGTGCGCCGGGTGCTCCCAGGTGAAGCCGATGCCGCCGTGGATCTGGATGTTCTCGGCGGAGGCGTGGAAGTACGCCTCGGAGCAGTAGGCCTTCGACAGCGAGGCGACCGACGGCAGTTCGTCGTTCACCTCGGCCGCGCACCACAGGGCGTAGTAGGCGGCCGACTTCGCCGACTCGACCTCGAGCAGCATGTCGGCGCACTTGTGCTTGATCGCCTGGAACGAGCCGATCGGACGGCCGAACTGGACGCGCACCTTGGCGTACTCGACGGCCATGTCGAGGCAGCGCTGGGCGCCGCCCACCTGCTCGGCGGCGAGGGCGACGACGGCGAGGTCGAGCACGGTCGACCAGTCGGCCCAGGAGAACCCGGCCTTGGCGATCGGGGTGGCCTCGACGCCGTTGAACTCGAGCTTCGCCTGCTTGCGGGTCTGGTCCATGGTGGACAGCGCCGTGCGGGTGAGCCCTGCGGCCTTGCCGTCGACGGCGTAGAGGCCGAGGCCGCCGCCGGAGGACTTGGCGAGCACGATCACCAGGTCGGCGATGTGCCCGTCGATGACGAAGGACTTCGTGCCGGTGAGCTTGCCGCCCGACTCGGTCATGGTGACGCCGGCCTCGTCCCAGCGGCCGTTCTCCTCGGTGAAGGCGACCGTGGCGATCGTCTCACCGGCGGCGATGCCGGGGAGGTAGGTCTTCTTGGCGTCCTCGCTGCCGGCGTGCAGCAGCGTGTTCGCGGCGAGGGCGACGGTGGAGAAGAACGGGGCGCACAGCAGCGCCTTGCCCATCTCCTCGAGGACGACGCCGAGCTCCACGTAGCCGTAGCCGGAGCCGCCGTAGTTCTCGGGGATGATGAGGCCCTGCAGGCCCATCTCGGCGCCCATCTGCTGCCAGACGGCGGTGTCGTAGCCCTCGGTGGTGTCCATCAGGCGACGGACCTCGGTCTCGGGCGACTTGGCGTCGAGGAACTGCCGCACGACCTTGCGGAGTTCCTCCTGTTCCTCGGAGAAGGCGAAGTTCATGCGGGCGACCCTAGCGGTGGTGGGTCTCGCCGTCGACACGAGATGTGTACACGCGTGCTACACCATGGGGGTGGACTTGGACGACGACCCCGGACGCGCCCGACTCGGGGTCCGCGACCTCCGCAACCACGTCGCGGCGGCGCTGCGACGTGCCGAGTCGGGCGAACGGATCGTGATCACCGTCGACGGACGCCCCGTCGCCCAGCTCGGTCCGTTGCGTCCCGACCGCGGTGCCCCCACGCTCGCCGATCTCGCGGCGACGGGGTTGCTCGAACCACCACGGGTCGATCGCGCCGCCGTGGTCGACGCCGACCTCGTCGATCCACCCGTCGACGTGCGGGTCGACCGCATCCTCGACGAGCTGCGGGGCCGCTGACGTGGCGTCCGCACCGACCGCCGTGGGCAGCCCGCTCTACGTCGACTCCTCCGCGCTGCTTCGTCGGTACGTCCGCGCGCCGGGCAGCGCCCTCGTCCTCGACACCATGCGCCGACACCCGGACTGGTGCGCCTCGACCCTGTGCCGGACCGAGACCCAGCTCGCGCTGCGCCGAGCGTCGGCCTACGCCGAGCAGCAGCAGCGCCTCTGGTCGGCGCTGCAGGCCGACTGGGACGCGTTCTGGGTGGTCCCCCTCGACGGGCGGGCCCTCGCTCGGGCGACCGAGCTCGGTGCGGCGTTCGGGCTCCGCACGATCGACGCGCTGCACCTCGCGTCGGCCGATCGCCTGCCACGTCCGGCCGCCTACCTGACCTTCGACCGTCGCCAGATCCCCGCCGCGGCGGCCCTCGGCCTCGAGGTCGTCTCCCCCGTCGAGGACTGACGGTCGGGGCTATCGTGCCGACATGGCGCTGCCCCGCACCCTGCACTACGAGGACGCCCGCTGCGAGATCCACCGCACCGTGGTCGGCCCCTATGCGAACAACGTGTTCGTGCTCCGCTGCAAGCGCACCGGTGATGCGGTGCTCATCGACGCCGCGAACGAGCACGATCAACTCCTCGAGCTCTGTCGCGGGCTGAACGTGCGGAAGGTGCTCGAGACGCACGGCCACTTCGACCACATCCAGGCGGTGCCGGCGGTGCGCGAGGCGGGCATCGACGTCGGCATCGCGACGGGCGACCACTTCCTCATCGAAGGCACCTACGACTTCGTGATCGCCGACGACGACGTCTTCGAGGTGGGCGACCTGCGGTTGCACACGATCGCCACCCCCGGCCACACCCCGGGCTCGATGTGCTTCGCGCTCGACGGGGCGCCGGTGCTCTTCAGCGGGGACACGCTGTTCCCGGGCGGGCCGGGCAACACGAGCTGGGAGTACTGCAGCTTCGAACAGATCATCCGGTCGATCGAGGACCGCCTCTTCCGGACCCTCGACCCCCGCACGATCGTGATGCCCGGGCACGGGGTCGACACGACCATCGGGCGGGAGATGCCGAGCCTCGACGCCTGGGTCGCGCGGGGCTGGTGAAGGGCGCCGAGACCCGCCATGGACTATTTCCACTACGCGCGTAGTGCGAATTAGCATCGATGGCATGTCCGGCGCACCGCTGTTCGAGATCCGCAACCTCCACGCGTGCACCGCCGAGGGTGGTGCCCCCATCCTCTGCGGGGTCGACCTCGTCATCGGCGAGGGCGAGGTCCACGCCCTGATGGGCCCGAACGGGTCGGGGAAGTCGACCCTGTCGAAGGTGCTGCTCGGTAGCTCCGAGTACGAGATCACCGACGGCACGATCCTGCTGCGCGGCGACGACGTGACCGACTGGGACACCGAGGTCCGCGCCAAGGCGGGCATGTTCCTCGCCTTCCAGTACCCCCAGGAGCTGCCGGGGGTGTCGGTGACGAACTTCCTCCGCCAGGCCATGTCGGCCCGCAAGGGACTCGACCTGTCGGCCCTCGAGGTCCGGCTCGCCCTCATGGAGTGGATGCAGCGCCTCGAGATGGACCCGACGTTCGCCGAGCGTTACGTGAACGAGGGGTTCTCCGGCGGCGAGAAGAAGCGCAACGAGGTGCTGCAGATGGCGCTCCTCGAGCCCGAGTTTGCGATCCTCGACGAGACCGACTCCGGGCTCGACGTCGACGCGCTCAAGGTCGTCGCCCGCGGCGTGCGCGAGGTGCGGGCCGACCGGCCGACGCTCGGCGCCCTCGTGATCACCCACTACCAGCGGCTCCTCACCGAGCTGCGACCGGACCACGTGCACATCCTCGTCGACGGCCGGATCGTCACCTCCGGCGGTCCCGAGCTCGCCGAACAGCTCGAGGCGGAAGGCTACGAGCGGTTCCGGGTGCCGTCGTGAGCGACACCGCCGCCGCACCGCTCGACGTCGCCCGGATCAAGGCGGACTTCCCGCTCCTCGGGAGCCGGCTCGAACGTGGCCACCCGATCGTGTACCTCGACACGGCTGCGTCGTCGCAGAAGCCCCGGTCGGTGCTCGACGCGATGCTCGGCTACTACGAGCACCACCATGCGAACGTGCACCGCGGCGCGTACCAGCTCGCCGAGGAGGCGACCGACGCGCTCGAGCAGGCCCGACGCAAGGTCGCCCGGTTCGTCGGTGCCGCCTCCCCCGTCGAGATCGTCTTCACCCGCAACGCCACCGAGGCCGTCAACCTCGTTGCACACAGCTGGGGGCGGGCGAACCTGGCGGCCGGTGACGTGGTCGTGCTCAGCCTGCTCGAGCACCACGCCAACATCGTCCCGTGGCACCAGCTCGCCGCCGAACGCGGCATCGAGCTCCGGTGGATCCCGCTCACGAACGACGGCGAGCTCGACCTCACCGATCTCGACCGGCTGGTCGACGGCGCCCGGCTCGTGTCGGTGACCGCCGCCTCCAACGTGCTCGGCACGCTGCCGCCGGTGCGGTCCATCGCGGACGCCGCCCACGCCGCCGGGGCGAAGGTGCTCGTCGACGCGTGCCAGTACGTGCCGCACACCGCGTGCGACGTCACCGAGCTCGGTGCCGACTGGATCGCGTTCTCCGCCCACAAGATGTGCGGACCGACCGGGGTCGGGGCGCTGTGGGGTCGCGAGGAGATCCTCGACGCAATGCCGCCGTTCCTCGGCGGCGGGTCGATGATCGTGAACGTGACGACGGAGGGCTTCACCCCTGCGGCGCTGCCCGCCAAGTTCGAGGCGGGCACGCCGGCGATCGCCGAGGCGGTCGGGTTCGGCGCGGCGATCGACTACCTCGAGGCGATCGGCATGGACCGGGTGACGGCCCACGAGCGGCGGCTGACCACCTATGCGCTCGACCGGTTCGCCGACCGGTTCGGTGACGATCTCGTCGTGCACGGACCGAAAGACCCGACGCGCCGTTGCGGGATCGCGTCGGTGGTCTACAAGCAGGTGCACGCGCACGACCTGTCCCAGGTGCTCGACGAGCGTGGCGTGTGCGTGCGGGCCGGGCACCACTGCGCCAAGCCGCTCATGCGGCACCTCGGCGTGCCCGCCACCGCCCGGGCGAGCTGGTACGTGTACAACGACGAGTCCGACATCGATGCGATGATCGAGGCGGTCGGTGCCGCCGACGGACTTTTCGACTGGTGAGGATCTGATGTCCGGACTCGAAGACCTGTACCGAGAGATCGTTCTCGACCACTACAAGAGCCCACGGAACCGTGGCGAGCTCGAGAGCCCGCCGGCGACCCGGGTCGAGGGTCTCAACCCGCTGTGCGGCGACGAGATCGTGATCTACCTCGACCTCGACGGCGACACCGTGCGCGACATCCGGATCGGCGGACAGGGCTGTTCGATCAGCCAGTCGTCCGCGTCGATGATGAGCGCGGCGGTCAAGGGCCGCTCGCTCGCCGAGGTCGACGACCTGCTGCGGGCGTTCAAGGCGATGCTCAACGTCGGCGACGAGTCCCCCGACGAGATTCCGGCGGTGAAGCTCGGCGAGCTCGAGGCGCTCCGTGGTGTGATGAAGTTCCCGTCGCGGATCAAGTGCGCGACCCTGTCGTGGAACACGCTCGACCAGGCGATCACCGAGGCGACCGCAGCCCGCTGAGCGGAGCTCAGCCGAACAGGCCGTCGGCCATGGCGGTGGCGATCCGGTCGGCGTCCCAGCCGAGCAGGTCCTCGTACACCTCGAAGTTGTGCTCACCGAGCGCCGGGGACCCGACGTAGGGCCGTTCGATCGGCCCGTCCGCGTCGGTGAGGCGGGCGGGGAAGCGTTCGGTCCGTTGCGTACCGTCGAACATCGACGACGCCACGGTGAGGAACACGTCGCGGTGCGCGACCTGCGGGTCGGCCCCCTCGAGTTCCGCCGCACCCTGGATCGGCGCGGCGGCGACCCCCGCAGCCTGCAACGCCTCCGCAGCGGACGCGGCCGTGTCCGCTCCCCCGACGATCGCCGTGGCGCTGGCCACCTCGTCGTCGGAACGGGCCGTCCACGCCACCCACGTCCCGTCCGTGAAACGGTGCACACCGTTGCGCACCGTGGGGTCGAACGAGTCGGCGATCCCCGCGGCGGTCGGTTCGTCCCCGGTGGCGAGGAACTGCAGCAGCGCGGGGCCGACGAGGTGCGAGGCGACCTCGAGCTGGCTCATGTCGAGGTGCTGACCGGAACCGGTGCGGTCCCGGGCCTCGAGCGCGGCGAGGAGCACGACCGCACCGGCGATGCCGGACATGTGGTCGTTGAGCGCCACACCTGCGCCCACGTCGAGACGACCCGGTGGACCGGTGAGCGCCGTCAGGCCACACAGCGCGTGCACGGTCGGGGCGAAGGTCACGTAGTCCTTCCACGGACCGTCCTCACCGCAACCGGTCATCGAGATCGAGATGATGCGCGGGTTCCACGCCTCGAGGTCGGCCGGTCCCGCCCCCCACTCGGCGAGCACCCCGGCGGAGAAGTTGTCGATGACGACGTCGGCCTGCTCGACGAGGCGGCGCAACGTCGACACCGCGTCGGCGTGCCGCATGTCGAGGGTCACGGCCCGCTTGTTGCGGTTCCACATCGCCGGATACGGGTAGTCGGGCGCGTACGCGCCCTGGCAGCGGTCCTCGGTCTGCAGCTTGATCACGTCGGCGCCGAGGTCGGCGAGGATCCGGGTGGCGAACGGTCCGGCGAGCACGTGGGTGAAGTCGAGCACCCGCAGACCCTCGAGCGGCAGACGGGGTGCACCGTCGACCCGTCCGGCGCCGGGCACACCGACACGGGCCGGGCGGGGCTGCGCCCACGACGCGAGCACCTCGGCGACGGTCACGTCCGCCGGCGCCACCGGGTCGGGCACCGGTGTCGCCGAGAACCGCGACAGCCCCCCGGGGAGCCGCACCCGGTCCGGCGCACCGGTGACCGGACGGAAGAACCCACGGGCGACGAGCTGGGGGGACTCCGTCGCCTGGGCGATCGTGCGGGCCTCACCGAAGGGGACGTGCAGTGCCTGCCCGCGCTCGTAGAGCTCCGTCGCGTCCTTGGTGAGCGCGAACGCCCGGATCTCCGCCATCACCGCAGGGATGAGCGTGAGCCACTCCGCCGCGGTCGCCTCCGCCGGGATGTCGGCGGCGAAGCCTTCCGACTTCATCCACCGCAACAGGTCGGGAACCCCGCCGGCCGACGGCGACACCATGCACGCACCCCGCGCGCAGGGCACGACCTCGTAGGCGCGGATCCAGTGCACCGACGCCTGCCGCACCGCCGACGGCGCGCCGATGTGGCCGAACCAGTCCCGATACCACCAGAACATCAACACGTGCTCGGTGCAGGACAGCACGGCGTGCTGCTGGGACAGGTCGGCGTAGCACCCGGTGCCACCGGCGCGGACCCGAGCCAGGCCGGCCAACGCCACAGCGGCGGCGTAGAACCCGGTCAGATTGTCCATCTGCCGGCCCCAGATGGTGACCGGCTCGTCGGGCAGGCCCGTCACCGACAGGATCCCGCCCGCCGCGGCAGCGACGAAGTCCGAACCGCGCCAGCCCGCACGCGGCCCGTCGTCCCCCCACGGGGTCGCCCGCACGTGCACGAGCGACGGGTTCAGCGCACGGAGCTCGACGGGGTCCGCGCCGCCGGGCGAACCGCTGTCGAGGAACACGTCGGCGTCACGCAGCAGCTCGTCGAGCGCGGCACGACCCCCGGGCGTCCCGAGATCGAGCGGCACCCGCCGGCAGTTCGCGTCGAACCACCAGTCTGCGAGCCCGCCGACGGTGTCGGTGTCGGGACCGAGCGATCGACCGGGAACACCACGGCGGACCCGCACGACATCCGCACCGAGCTCGGCGAGCAGCTTCCCGGCGCTGCGGCCGATCTCCGCGCAGGCGTCGACGACCCGCACCCCGCTCAGCGGTCCTGTCCCCACGGCGCACCTCCGACCACGGACCGGTCCGAGCGGACCGCGCTGCGGCAGTCTCGCGCCGTAGACGGCTCAGCGCAGGGCGTCGACCCGTCGGGCGAACTCGACGTCGAGCGTCGTGATGCCACCCCGGTCGTGGGTCACGAGGTCGATCCGGACCGTCGACCAGACGTTCGACCAGTCGGGATGGTGGCCGAGCTGCTCGGCGACGAGCGCCACCCTGCTCATGAACCCCCACGCCGCGGAGAAGTCCGCGAACCGGAACGTGCGGCCGAGGCGGCCGTCGGCCACCTCCCAGCCGTCGAGATCGGCAACGGCCGCCGTGAGCGCCGCTGCGTCGAGGAGGTCGGGTCGGCTGCCCATCGACGGATCAGGCCGCCTCGGCGGGAAGGAACGCGGCGTACCCCTCGGCCTCGACCTGGTCCGCGAGCTCGGGACCCCCGGAGGCAACGATGAGCCCCTTGGCGAGGATGTGGGTGTGGTCGGGCCGCAACTCCTCGAGGAGCCGGTTGTAGTGGGTGATCGCCAAAACACCGAGGGACGACTCCACCGTCGCCTCCTGCACCCGGCGCGCCACGGCACGCAGCGCATCGATGTCGAGGCCGGAGTCGATCTCGTCGAGGATCGCGATCTTCGGGGCGAGCACCGCAAGCTGCAGCATCTCGTTCCGCTTCTTCTCGCCACCGGACAGGTCGACGTTCAACGAACGTTCGAGCAACACCGGGTCGAGACCGATGCGCGCGGCCTCGGCCACGACCGCCGCGGCGACCCCCTCGACGTCGCCGCCGGCCGCACGCCGGGCCTCGACGAGGAGCGACTCGACGCTCACGCCGGGCACCTCGATGGGGTACTGCATGGCGAGGAACAGGCCCGCCTGCGCCCGCTTCCACGCCGGGAGGGCGAACACGTCGACACCGTCGAGCGTGACGGTGCCGCCGAGCACCGTGTAGCCGGGCTTCCCGGCGAGCACGTGCGACAGCGTCGACTTGCCGGAACCGTTCGGTCCCATCACGGCGTGCACCTCACCGCTCGCGATGGTGAGGTCGACACCACGCAGGATCTCGACGCCGGCAGCGGCGGCGCGCAGGCCGCGGATCTCGAGCACGCTCATCGGGGCAACTCCTCGGGGTCGAGGTGGACGTCACCGTCGACGACGGTGACGCGGTAGACGGGGACGGGCCTGGTCGCAGGGAGCCCGGACGGCTCACCGGTGCGCAGCGAGAACGCCGCACCGTGCTTCCAGCATTCGAGCTCGCAGCTGTCGGTGAGCACGTCACCCTCCGACAGCGACACCATCGCGTGGCTGCAGAAGTCGCCGATCGCGTAGACGTCGTCGTCGATTCGGGCCACGGCGATGTGGCGACCCTCCACCTCGAATCGGCGGGCGCGGTCGGGGACGAGCTCGTCGAGCGCGCAGAGACGGACCATCACGCACCCGCCGAGCGTGCGAGCTTGTCGGCCACCCGCGACCGCACGTGGTCCGCCGCCCCGACGACGGGGAGCTTGTCGAGGACCTCGTCGAAGAACCCCGTCACCACCAGCTGCTCGGCAGCTTCGGGCGGCACGCCGCGGCTCTCGAGGTAGAAGCGCTGGTCGTCGTCGATCGGGCCGACGGTCGACGCATGCGAGCACCGCACGTCGTTGTTCTCGATCTCGAGGTTCGGCACCGATTCGGCCCACGCATCGTCGGACAACTTGATGTTGCGGTTCGTCTGGTAGGCGTTCGTACCCTTCGCGCCCGGACGGACCCGGATGAGCCCGGAGTACACCGAGTGGGCGCGCCCGTCGACGACACCCTTGAAGAGCAGGTCGGAGGTGCAGTCCGGCGCACGATGGTCCTGACAGGTCCGGAAGTCGACCATCTGGTCGCCGTCCCCGAAGGACACGGCGACGAGGTCGACCGTCGCGCCGGGGGCGTCGAGGCGGGCGTCGAGCCGCTGACGGGCGTACCGCCCGCCGAACGCCGCGACGCCGACCCGGACGGTGGCCTGCTGACCGGCACGGGCGACGAGGGTGCCGACCGCGTCGGTGGCCGGGTCGAGGTCCTGGAGGGTGAGGAACTGCAGGCGGGCGTCGCGGCCGGCGACGAGGTCGACGGCGGGGACCGTCAGCGGCGCCGATGGGGCCGAGCGCTGCACCTCGAGCACGGCGACCGCAGCACCGTCCTCGGCGACGACGGTGATCCGCGGGAACCCCACGGTGGCGACACCCTCGGACCACTCCACGACCACGACCGGACGGTCCACGTCGAGGCCGCGGGGTACGTGCACGAGCACGGCGTCGGTGCCGAACGCCACGTTCGCGAGCGCGAACCGGTCGAGCTCCTCGTCGGCCTCGAGCGCTGCGAAGTGCGCGCCGTCGGCGACGACCTCGGCGTGCCGCCCGACCACGAGGCCCTTCGACACCCACGCCTGGTCGACGTCGCAGTGCGCGAGCCGGCCGTCGACGAGCACGATGGTCGCCACCGGGTCGAGCGCGGCGACACTCGCCGCGAGCGCGGCCGCATCGCCCTCCGGTGCGGGACCGGCCGCCTGCAGCGTGTCGAGGGCGACCCGGTCGATGCGGCTGTAGCGCCACATCTCGAGGTCGGTGGCGGGGGCCGGGGTGGTGGCGAACCGGGCGACGGCGGCAGTCCGGCGGGCGGCGAGCCAGTCGGGTCCTCCGAGCGCGGCGGCGTGGTCGGCGGTGAGGGCGGTCACGATGATCGGTCCTGTGGGGGTCGGGGGTGGTGGGTGTGCGGCGCCGCGCTCAGCGGCGTCGCCAGAACTTCCAGCGAGGGGTCTGGGCCGCTCTGGCCCGTTCCGCCTCGACCTCGGCGAGCACCTGCGCGCCGACGGCGTTCACGATGTCCTCGGCCTCGTCGAGGAGGCGGGCCACCCGGTCGTCGTCGGCGTCGAGTCCCGGGGGCTCGGGCGGGGAGGGCGGGGCGACGAGCGTGCCGTACTGCCAGTCGACGTCCGCGAGGCGTCGCTGGAAGCCGGGGCAGGGATCAGGGCACCGCCACGGTGCTTCGGGGGCGAGGTCGAGGTTGCACTTCCGGACGGTCTCGCCGTTCGCGTAGGTGCGGGATTCGAACTGCTTGCAGTCCTGTCGCATGGGCATGGCGGTACCCCTCGAACGGCGCCGGCGCTCAGCCGACGCTGCCCTCCATCTGCAGTTCGATGAGACGGCTCCACTCGACGGCGTACTCCATGGGGAGCGTGCGGGTGACCGGCTCGATGAAGCCGTTCACGATCATGCCCATCGCCTGTTCCTCGGAGAGCCCACGGCTGCGCAGGTAGAAGAGCTGTTCGTCCGCGACCTTCGACACGGTCGCCTCGTGCCCGATGACCGCGTCCTTCGAGCCGACCTCCATGTAGGGGTAGGTGTCGGAGATGGAGCCGTCGTCGAGGATGAGGGCGTCGCACTGCACGTGCGACTTGCAGCCGTACGCGCCGTCCTCCACGCGCACGAGGCCGCGGTAGGAGGTGCGACCGCCGTCCTTCGAGATCGACTTCGAGACGATCTTCGAGGTGGTCTCCGGTGCTGCGTGGACCATCTTCGCCCCGGCGTCCTGGTGCTGACCAGCGCCCGCGTAGGCGACGGAGAGGACCTCGCCGGACGCCTTCGGGCCGACCATGACGACGGCCGGGTACTTCATGGTGAGGCGCGACCCGATGTTCCCGTCGATCCACTCCATGTGGCCCTCGGCCTCGACACGGGCCCGCTTGGTGACGAGGTTGAACACGTTGTTCGACCAGTTCTGGATGGTCGTGTAGGTGACCCGTGCCGAGGGGCGCACGACGATCTCGACGACGGCGGAGTGCAGCGAGTCGGTGGAGTACACCGGCGCCGAGCAGCCCTCGATGTAGTGCACCTTCGAGCCCTCGTCCGCGATGATCAGCGTCCGCTCGAACTGCCCCATGTTCTCGGCGTTGATGCGGAAGTACGCCTGCAGCGGCATGTCCACCTCGACGCCGGGCGGGACGTAGATGAAGCTGCCGCCGCTCCACACCGCGGAGTTGAGCGCGGAGAACTTGTTGTCGTTCGGCGGGATGACCTTGCCGAAGTACTGCCGGACGAGCTCGGGGTGCTCCCGCACCGCCGTGTCCATGTCGCAGAAGATGACGCCCTGTTCCTCGAGCTCGACCCGGTTGCGGTGGTAGACGACCTCGGACTCGTACTGCGCGGTCACGCCGGCGAGGTACTTCCGCTCCGCCTCGGGGATGCCGAGCTTCTCATAGGTGTTCTTCACCGACTCGGGGAGCTCCTCCCACGCGTCGACCTGCTTCTCGGTGGGCTTGATGTAGTAGTAGATGTCGTCGAAGTAGATCTGCGACATGTCCCCGCCCCACGACGGCATCGGCCGCCGGTAGAACTGCTCGAGGGACTTGAGGCGGAAGTCCTTCATCCAGTCCTTTTCGGACTTCATCCACGACATCTCCCGCACGAGATCCTCGGAGAGGCCCTTGCGCGGCTTGAAGACGTAGTCCTCCTCGTCGGACCAGCCGAGCTTGTAGCGGCTGAGGTCGAGATCGAGTCCGGTGTCGGACATGCGTGCTCCTCGGTGCTGCGACGGGACGGCGGGGCGGCGGACGCCACCCCGGGGGATTTCTCCCATGAGGATAGGAGAAATACCCCGACTACCGCTAGGCCCGGTCGGAGATCTCGACGGATCGCTAGGTTGACCGTCGATGGCGCCCCGACCCGCCGACCTCCTCCACCGGCACCCGCTCCTCCCCCCGGTCGCCGCATCGGCGGCAGCGCTCGTGGGGTGCGTGGCCGTCGCCCGCTGGGACGGCACGTCGAGCCCGCTCGGCCCGTGCCCGTTCCAGCTCCTGCTCGGCGTCGACTGCCCCGGCTGCGGCATGACGCGGGCCGTGCGGTCCCTCACCCACCTCGACGTCGCCGCCGCAGCCGACCACAACCTGCTGCTCCTCGCCGCCCTGCCCGTCCTCGCGTGGGCGTGGGTCGCCTGGGTGGGCCGGGCCGCCGGGATCCCCGTCCCCGTGCCACGCCTCGGCAACCGGGCGACCGTCGCGCTCGTCGCCGTCATCGCCGCGTTCGCGGTCGTGCGGAACCTGCCGGGACCGCTCGGCGACTACCTCGACGCCCGCGCCTGAACGGCGGGGCGCGCTCAGAGCGGCCGAAGGCCGGCCTTGTAGCGGCGCACCCGCTCGACGTACTTCTCGACGGGGTCCAGCACGTCCTCGCGGTTCGCCGCACCCTCGCGGATCGTCGCGGGGATCCCGACGGCCAGCGCACCGCTCGGCACCCGCTTGCCGTTCGGCACGAGCGCACCCGCGCCGACGAGCGCGTAGCTCTCCACCACGGCGCGGCGCAGCACGATGCAGCCGGACCCGGCGAGGCTGAAGTCCTCGAGCACGCACCCTTCGAGGTGCACGAGGTGACCGACCGTGCAGTTCGACCCGATCACCGTCGGGTGCGGCTCCCAGGTGTGGATCACCGCACCGTCCTGGATCGAGGTGCGGTCACCGATCGTGATCGGCCCGTCGTCACCGCGCAGCACCGCCCCCGGCCACACCGAAGAGAACGCGCCGATGGTGACGTCACCGATGACCGTGGCGTCGGGGTGCACGAACGCGTCCGGGTGGATGCGCGGCACCAGGTCGCCGAGTGCGAACACGCCCACGACGACCGCCTACTTCGTGAAGCGGCCGTAGCCGCCCTTGTAGAACAGCGCCGGCCCGGCGTCGTGGTCGGTGGTGTCCATCGCCTGCACCGCGCCGACGACGATCACGTGGTCACCGGCGTCGTGCACGGCGTCGATCGTGCAGTCGATCCAGGCGAGCGACCCGGGCAGGATCGGCGACCCGGTCTCCGGCGCCGGCGTCCAGTCGATGCCCGCGAACTTGTCGTCGGACTTCCCGGCGAACACGCCCGCCACCTCGAGCTGGTCGTCGGCGACGACGTTCACACAGAACCGTCGACTGCGTTCGATCGCCGCCCACGACCCCGACGTCTTCGTCGGCAGGAACGCAACGAGCGGCGGGTCGAGGGACACCGAGGTGAACGACCCGATCACGAGCCCGGTGGGTCGACCGTCGTCGACGGTGGTCACGATCGTCACGCCCGTCGGGTAGGCCCCGAGGACCTTGCGGAAGTGGGCGGGATCGTTGGCCGGGGGACGCTCGCTCATGGCGGCAGACCCTAGCGGGGCACCACCGGGTGCTTCAGCCGTCGCAGGCGGTGAACCGGCGGCACATCCCCTCGGCGGCGGCGACGACGACCGGCCCGTTGCCGCCGGCCGACCCTTCGGTCTCGGCGACGAGCACGTCGAGGGTGTCGTCGTCGTGCGCCGGATCGTGGTGGAACAACGCGAGCGTCTGCGCGCGGAGGGTCCGGGCGACCGTCACGGCGTACCCGAACGTGGAGTGCCCCCAGTGGGAACGTTCGGCGAACTCGGCGTCGGTGTACTGGGCGTCGTGGATGAGCAGGTCCACACCCCGGGCGAGCGTGGCGACGCCGTCGGGCACCGAGCCGCTGCCGTCCCGGGGTTGCTGGTGGTCGGGGATGTAGGCGATCGACCGGCCTCGCCAGTCGAGGCGGAACCCGACGGTCGGACCGGTGTGCGGCACCTCGGCCACCGTCACCCTGACCGATCCCTCCTCGAAGGAACCCGACCGCACGCTTCGATAGGTGATCGTGCTCGGCAGGTCGGCGAGTCGAACCGGGAAGAACGGCGGCCGGTAGCAGCGATCGAACGCGTCCTCGAGCGTCGCACCCGTCCCCGGGTCCGGGCCCACGATGTCGATGCGACTCCCCCTGCGCAGCGCAGGTCCGAAGAACGGCAGCCCCTGCACGTGGTCCCAGTGCAGATGGGTGACGAGTGCCAGCCCGTCGAAGGGCTGCGCCGCGCCGACGGTCGTGCCGTAACGGCGGAGGCCGGTACCGAGATCGAGCACGATCGGACGCGCGCCCGGGGCGTCGACCACGACACAGGACGTGTTCCCGCCGTAGCGGACCACATCGGGGCCCGCGCAGGGCGTCGACCCACGAACCCCGTGGAACGTGACGGTGAGCTCCGCTCCCCCGCTGCGCATCGGCGAACGCTACCCGTGCCCGACGGGCCGGGGAAGTGGTTGTGACCACGATCACGGCGGCGGCACACCGGGGTACGCTGCCGACGTGCCCGACCTCGCACCACCCCCGGAAGCCGCCCTGCCCGATGGGATCGTCGCCGTCGTCAAGCGTGCGTGCCCGACCTGTGAGCTCGTCGAGGGCGTGCTCGGCCAACTCGACACCGCGGGCGTCGGGCTCGCCGTGTACACCCAGGACGACCCGACGTTCCCCGTCGGCGTGTCCGACCGACGCAACGACACCGAGCTCGTCGTCTCCTGGCACCACGACATCGACACCGTGCCGACGCTGCTGCGGGTGGTCGACGGCGTGGTCACCGAGCGGCTCGAGGGCTGGTCGCGGATGCAGTGGGAGGCCTTCACCGGTGTGGACGACCTCGGCCCCGGGCTGCCGGAGTGGCGACCCGGCTGCGGTTCGTTGTCGGTCGACCCGGTGCTCGGTCCGAAGCTCGCCGTGAAGTTCTCCGGCAGTGTGCTGCAGGCCCGGCGCGTCGAGCTCGCCACGCTCGAGGACGAGATGGAGGCCATGTTCGAGCGCGGGTGGTCCGACGGCCTCCCGCTCGTTCCGCCCACCGAGGAACGCGTGCTCGCCATGCTCGCCGGGACCGACCGTGCCCCCGACGAGATCGTCGCCGTCGTCCCGCCGCAGCTCACCCCGTGCACGGTCGAGAAGGTGGCGATCAACGCGGTGATGGCGGGCTGCCGGCCCGAGTACCTGCCGGTCGTCCTCGCACTCGTCGAGGCCGGGTGCACCGACACGTTCAACATCCACGGCCTGTTGTGCACCACCTACTTCTCCGGTCCGGTGATCGTCGTGAACGGCCCGATCGTGAAGGCGATCGGGATGACCAGCGGCCACAACTGCCTCGGGCAGGGGAACCGGGCGAACGCCTCGATCGGCCGGGCGTTCCAGCTCGTGATCCGCAACGTCGGCGGCGGCCGACCCGGCCGCGACGGCATCGACCGGGCGGCGTTCGGCAGCCCCGGCAAGCTCACGTTCTGCTTCGCGGAGAACGAGGACGACTCCCCCTGGGAGCCGCTCTGCGCCGACGCCGGGTTCCCGGCGGGCACGAACACCGTGTCGATGTTCGCCGGCCACGGGCCGTCCGCCGTCGTCGACCAGCTCGCCCGCACGCCCGACGTTCTCATCGACGCGTTCGTCCGGAAGGTCGCGTCGAACTTCGACCCGAAGTTCTTCGCCCGCCGACTCGACAACCTGATGCTCGTCATCGGCCCGGAGCACGCCCGGGTGTTCGCGGACGGCGGCTGGGACAAGTGGCGGATCCGGGCCGAGCTGAACGAACGGCTCTTCGCCTCCGTCGGCCGCACGGCACCGGAACCCCGGTGGGACTCCCCGGCGATCGTCTTCGCGGGCGGCGACGCCGGCCTGTTCTCCGCGCTCATCGAGGGTTGGGTGTCCGGTCCGACGGGCAGCCAGATGATCTGCCACGCGCTACGTTGAGCGAACCGCAGCGAAAGGCACGCCCGTGACGACGCTCCTCGACCCGACGAACGAACTGCAGGTCGCCACCCGACCCCGGGTCGAGCGACCCGCCGTGATCGAGGGCATGACCGTCGGGCTGCTCGACATCACCAAGCCACGCGGCAACGTGTTCCTCGACCGCCTGCAGGAACTGCTCGAGGAGCGGGGGCTGCGCGTGCGCCGGTACGCGAAGCCGACGTTCACGAAGCCCGCACCGGCCGACCTGCGCCACCAGATCAGCCAGGAGTGTCAGCTCGTCATCGAGGCCCTCGCCGATTGAGGCAGCTGCACGTCGTGCAGTGTGCACGACACCGCTGATCTCGAGACCCGGGGCATCCCGTCGGTGTTCGTCGCCTCCGACGTCTTCGTCGAGGCGGCCCGCACGCAGGCGGCGGCACTCGGTCTCGACGTCGCCCGCGTCTTCGTCGCCCATCCGATCCAGGACCGCACCGACGACGAGATGCGCGACCTCGCCGACGGCATCGTCGACGACCTGCTCGTGGCGCTGCGCGCCTGAGCGCTCACCCCGGAAGGCGGTAGGTCACCCCGTCGGCGACGGCGAGCCCGTCCCGCAGGAGTGATGCGGCGACGCGGTCGGCGCGCCCGGGGTCATCGGGCCAGCCCATGACCGTGGCGAGGGCGTCGGCGGCGACCGGGCCGCAACGCAACGCGTTGACCAGACGACCGCGACCCTGGCGGTCCGATCCCTCGAAGCGGGACTGGCGGCCGGAGACCCCGGCCGAGCCCGTCGCCGGGTCCGGGTCGGGGCGCCCCGCGACCGCCCAGGCGCACGACGACACCACCGGGCAGTCCGCGCAACGCGGCGACCGGGCGGTGCACACCGTCGCGCCGAGATCCATCAACGCCTGGTTCCACGCCCAACCACGGCCGAGGGGCACGGCGTCATCGACCGCTCGCTGCGCCGCCGCAGCGGTGCGGCGCCGCCCGCCGACCCGGGCGAGCACCCGGGCGACGTTCGTGTCGAGCACCCCGACGTCGGCCTCGTACGCGAACGCGAGCACCGCCCGGGCGGTGTAGGGGCCGACGCCCGGCAGGTCGAGCAGCGCGTCGAGGTCGGCAGGGACGACGCCGTCGTGGCGGCGCACGACCTCGGTCGCACACCGGTGGAGGGCGAGTGCACGCCGGTTGTACCCGAGGCCCTGCCACGCAGCGATCACCGCGGCCGGCGACGCGGTAGCGCAGGCCGCGGGCGTCGGGAACCGATCGAGCAGCACCGGCCAACGGTCGAGCGCCCGGGCGACCTGCGTCTGCTGCAACACCACCTCGGCGACGAGCACGGCCCACGGGTCACGGGTCGCCCGCCAGGGCAGGTCGAGCCGTCCCTCGGCGGCGAACCACCCGAGGACGGCGTCGCGGACCGAGCGGTCGCTCAGCTCCAGATGGCGTCGCTCTCGTAGGGGCGGCCACGGCGCGGCGCCGCGTCGCGCTTCCACACGAGCACCTTGCGGCGGAAGAAGCACACTTCCTCGCCACGCTGGTTGATGCCCTTGGTCTCCACCGTGACGATCCCGCGGTCGTTCTTCGACTTCGACTCCTCGACGCCGAGGACCCGGGTCTCCGCGTAGATCGTGTCGCCGTGGAAGGTCGGCGCCTTGTGCTGCAGCGTCTCGATCTCGAGGTTCGCGATCGCCGCGCCGCTCACGTCGGGCACGGACATGCCGAGCACGAGCGAGTACACGAGGTTCCCGACGACGACGTTCTTGCCGTGCACCGTCTCCTGCTCCGCGAAGTACGCGTTCGTGTGGAGCGGGTGGTGGTTCATCGTGATCATGCAGAAGAGATGATCGTCGGCCTCGGTGATGGTCTTGCCGGGCCAGTGCTTGTAGACGTCCCCGGGCTCGAAGTCCTCGAGGTAGCGGCCGAAGGGGCGGTCGTGCACGGTCATGTCGGCAGCGTACGGCGACCTCGGGACCACGGTCGAAACGACCGTCAGGGTCGGTCGACGAACGTCGGGGGTCGGTCGACGGTCAGCTCCGGCACCGGCCCCTCCCACCGCGTGACCTCCACGAGGCAGCTCTGCGCGGCCGGCGCCTGCGCGAGCGACGACGTCGGCCGGTCCGACGTCAACACGTTCGGATTGCCCGCACGGCACAGGCCGCCCGGTTCCACCGGGTCGTACCACGCGCCCGTCGGTAGCACGACGACACCCTCGACCACACCGTCGTCGACCACGACGCCGGCGAGGCACGCGCCCCGGTCGTTGTGCACACGCACCACGTCGCCCGCCGCAAGGCCACGAGCCGCTGCATCGGAGGGGTGCATCCGCAACGCCTCCCTGCCTGCGACCTTCCCGGCCTGCGACGCCGCACCGACGTCGAGCTGACTGTGCAGCCGTGTGGCCGGCTGGTTCGAGACGAGATGCAGCGGGAATCGGGAGGCGAGCGGCGCGCCGAGCCACTCGAGTGGCGGCCGCCAGCACGGTCCGGCGGGGACGTCGGGATGCCCGAACGCCGCGAGCACCTCGGAGTGCAGTTCGATCCGCCCGCTCGGCGTCCGCAACGGGGCGACGTCCGGATCGTCGCGGAACGGGGCGAGCAGGACACGGGGCTCCGGAGGGCGTGGCAGGTCGACGGCGCCGACGGCGAACAGACCGTCGAGGTCGGGCAGTGCAACACCGTCGCGCGCCGCCCGGTCGACCGTCTCCGCCCACACCCACTCGAGCCAGGCGCGGTCGTCGCGCCCTTCGTCGAACGGCCCGCCGACCCCGAGCCGGTGCGCGACCCCCGAGAAGATCGCCCGGTCGGTGCGTGCCTCGCCGATCGGCTCGAGGATGCGCGGCATCGCCACGATCGTCCCGGTCTGCGGTGAGGAACCCACGTCGTCACGCTCGAGGAGCGTCGCTGCGGGCAGGACGACGTCCGCATGGCGGGCGAGAGCGTTCCACATGTGCTCGTGCACGACGACGCACTCGGGGAGCTGCCACGCCCGGGCGAGCCGACCGAGGTCCTGATGGTGGTGGAAGGGGTTCCCGCCCGCCCAGTACACGAGACGGGTGTCGGGGTAGTGGTGGGTCGCCCCGTCGTAGGTGAACGCCGCGCCGGGGCGTTCGAGTGCCTCGGTGATGCGGGCGACGGGGACGAACCCCTTCACCGGGTTCACCCCGGCGGGGATGCGCGGCAGCGAGAACCGGCTCTCGGCCGATCCGACACGGTTCACCGACCCGTACCCGATCCCGAACCCACCGCCCGGGGTGCCGATCTGGCCGAGCAGCGCCGCGAGCGCGATCACCGCCCAGTAGACGTGCTCGCCGTGATCGGCACGCTGCAACGACCACGACGCCGTCACGAGGCTCGGCCCGGCGGCGAGGTCGCGGGCGAGCTCCCGGATCGTCGGCGCCGGCACCCCGCAGATCGGTTCCGCCCATTCGGGTGGGCAGTCGGCGACGGTGCGCAGGAACGGTCCGACGCCGCTGCAGTACCGGTCGAGGAACGCACGGTCGGCGAGACCCTCGGCCACGAGCGTGTTGGCGAGCGCCAAGATGAGGGCGGTGTCGGTACCGGGGCGGATCGGCAACCACGTCGCGCTGAGCGACCGGTCGACGTCGCCGCGCAACGGTGACACGTTCACGATGCGCACCCCGCCGTCGCGCAGTGCCCGCAGGCCGCCCGGGGCGAGGTGGCGGTACGTGCCGCCGTTCTCGACCTGGGTGTTCTTCGCCGGTAGGCCGCCGAACGCCACGACCAGCCGACCGTGTCGGGCGAGCTCCTCGAACGGCGTGTGGTTGCCCAGCACGTCGAAGAAGTTCCCGGCGACGTGCGGCAGGATCACCTCGGCCGCGGCGTAGCTGTAGGAGTTCACCGTGCGGGTGAACCCGCCGACGAGGCCGAGCAGACGGAACAACCACGTCTGGGGGTTGTGCACCCGCCCGGCAGACGCCCAGCCGTAGCTCCCGGCGTAGATCGACGCCGGGCCCGCCTCGGTGCGCACCCGGTCGATCTCTGCGGCGACGAGGTCGAGCGCGGTCTCCCAGTCGACCTCGACGAACGCGTCGTCGCCGCGACGCCGGTCGGACCGTCGCCCCCGTCGCCCCGACGCGACCTCCTCGAGGAACCCCCGACGCACGGCGGGCCGGCGGACCCGTGCCGGATGGTCGGCGAGCGCGGCGAGGTTCGCCCCGAGCGGCGAAGGGTCCGGGTCCTTCGTGACGGGTCGCACGTCGATGCGGCGTCCGTCGACGACCGCCACGTCGTAGGCGCCCCAATGGGTGAGGGTGACCGGCACGGGGCCAGCTTGGCAGACGCCGTCCGCACGGGGTGCGGCCGAGTGTGAGCAGGATCTCGGGCGGCGGTAGCGTCGGTGCCCATGAGCACCGTCGACCTGCAGGAAGTCGCCTCCGTCATCGACCTCGCCTCCGGCGCGCTGCGGCGCACCGTCGAGGCGCTCAAGGCGCTGCCCGACCCCGAGGACCGCCAGCAGGTCGTCTACGACCTCGCGCACGCCGCGTCGGCGGTGGAGACCGCTCGGGGCCTGCTCGACTACGGCGCGAAGGGCGAGACCGAGGCGCGCATCACCGCCGCGTTCGTCGCCGACGCCGTCGCCGACCTCGTCGGGCGCACCTACGGCCGGGAGGCCGAGTGGGGCATCGCACCCGGCACGTTCGACGCCGCACGCGACTTCGTCGCCCGCTACCGCCATCCGGAGTTCCTCGCCGAACTGGCCTCGACCCCGGGCGACCGTCACCTGAACGAGGACTTCGAGCTCGTGCAGGACACGTTCCGACGGTTCGCCGAGGAGAAGGTCGTCCCGATCGCCGAGCACATCCACCGGCACAACGAGGACATCCCCGAGGACCTCATCACCGCCCTCGGCGAGATGGGCCTGTTCGGCCTGTCGATCCCCGAGGAGTTCGGCGGGTTCGCGTCCGGGTCGGAGTCGGACTACTACGGCATGGTCATCGCTACCGAGGAGCTGTCCCGGGCATCGCTCGGTGCGGCCGGCTCGCTGATCACCCGTCCGGAGATCCTCGCCCGAGCCCTCGAGGCGGGTGGCACCGAGGAGCAGAAGCACTACTGGCTCCCCCGCCTCGCGAACGGTGAGGTGCTCGCCGCCGTCGCGGTGACCGAGCCCGACTACGGGTCCGACGTCGCGAACCTGAAGGTCACCGCCACCCGCACCGACGACGGCACCGGCTGGTTGATCAACGGGGTGAAGACCTGGTGCACGTTCGCCGCCCGGGCGGACGTGCTCATGCTCCTCGCCCGCACCGACCCCGACCGCTCCAAGACCCACCGGGGCCTGTCGCTGTTCATCGTGCCGAAGCCGCAGGGCGACGGGCACGGTTTCGCCTTCACCCAGGACGGCCCGCTCGCCGGCAAGCTCGAGGGTCGCCCGATCGACACGATCGGCTACCGGGGCATGCACTCCTACGAGCTGGCGTTCGACAACTGGTTCGTGCCCGCGGAGAACCTCCTCGGTGGCGAGGCCGGTCTCGGACGCGGCTTCTACTACCAGATGGCCGGCTTCGAGAACGGCCGCCTGCAGACCGCGGCACGAGCGGTCGGCGTCATGCAGGCCGCGTACGAGGCGGCCCGCGACTACGCCGACAACCGCGTGGTGTTCGGCCGTCCGATCGCCGAGTACCAGCTCACCCGGGCGAAGCTCGGCCGGATGGCCGTGACGATCCAGGCGGCACGCCAGTTCTCCTACGAGGTCGGCAAGCTCATGGCCAAGGGCGAGGGCCAGATGGAGGCCTCGATGGTGAAGGCCTACGTCTGCCGGGCCGCCGAGTGGGTCACCCGCGAGGCGATGCAGATCCACGGCGGCATGGGCTACGCCGAGGAGTACTCGGTGTCGCGCCTCTTCGTCGACGCCCGCGTGCTGTCGATCTTCGAGGGCGCGGACGAGACCCTGTGCCTGAAGGTGATCGCCCGCAAGCTGCTCGACGCGTGAGCCCGTGCGGCGTCAGCCGCAGAGCAGAGCGACGAGATCGGCGAGTCCGCTGATGCGGACCACGTCGAGCTCGGGCCAGTCGTCGTAGGGGTCGACGAGCACCGGGACCATCCCGGCCGCCCGTGCGGCCGCCACGTCGGTGCTCACCGAGTCGCCCACATAGGCGATCCGACCCGGCGCGATCCCACGGAGCGCGCCGAGCGCCGGCCGGAAGATCGCCGGGTCAGGCTTCGCGACCCCCACGTCGTGGCTGTCGACGACGACGCGCACCGGCACCCCCGACCCAGCCCCGACCTGGCAGATACCGACCCGGGCGAGCACCGAGGCGATCTGGCCGGACGCGTTCGACACGACGCCGATCGGGACCCCGGCGGCGTGCAGGGCGGCGAGACCGTCACGGGCCCCGGCGACCGGGGCGCGCCACAGGTGCGCATGACGGGTACGACCGAGCACGAACGCGGCCTCCGCCTCGTCGTGTGACGGCACGCCGACGAGGCGGACGTACGCGAGGTCGTAGCTCGCCCACGTGTCCTCGGCGTCCCGGGCCCGTGCCTTCGCCGCCATGGCCCCGTAGTGGGCGCGTTCGTGGCGCGCCACCTCGGCCGTGCCGCCGTAGGGGTGCAGCGCCGGGGCGAGCACCGCCGGATCAGGGAGCACGAGCACCCCGCCGGCGTCGAAGAGCACGGCGTCGACGGCGCCGCGCACCGGGTCAGGCCTTCGGGGAGCGGACCATCCGGTTGCGCAGGCCGCGCATCCGGATCTTGAGCGCCACCTTGCGCGACGCCTCGTCGATCATCTCGTCGCCGAACATGACCGCGCCCTTGCGCTCACCGGTGGTGGTCGCCTCCTCGTAGGCGTCGAGCACGTCGAGCGCCTTGTCGAACTCTTCCTGCGTGGGCGAGAAGAGGTCGTTGAGGACGGTCACCTGATCGGGGTGGAGGGCCCACTTGCCGTCGAAACCGAGCGTGTACGCCCGGGTCGAGTACTCGCGGAAGCCCTCCTGGTCCCGGACCTTCGTGTACGGCCCGTCGATGACCTGCAGGCCGTTCGCCCGACCCGCCATGAGGATCTTCATGAACACGTAGTGGAAGTAGTCGCCGGGGTACTCGGGGATGAGGGTCCCGCCCCGCAGGTCGGGCATCTCCATCGACGCCGAGAAGTCGACCGGACCGAGGATGATCGTCTCGAGCCGCTTCGACGCCGCGCAGATCTCCTCGACGTTGATCAGGCCACGGGCGGTCTCGATCTGGGCCTCGATGCCGATGTGGCCGATCGGGAGCCCGCAGTTCTTCTCGACCTGGGTGAGCAGCAGGTCGGTCGCCACGATCTCGGCGGCCGACTGCACCTTGGGGAGCATGATCTCCTCGAGGCGCTCACCGGCGTTGCCGACGACCTCGATGATGTCGCCGTAGGTCCACTTCGTGTCCCACGCGTTGACCCGGACGCACAGCACCGTGTCGCCCCAGTCCTGCGTGCGGATCGCTTCGACGACCTTCGACCGGGCCGACTCCTTCTCCAGGGGGGAGACGGAGTCCTCCATGTCGAGGAACTTCATGTCGGCGGGGATGGTCGGCCCCTTCGTGAGCATCTTCTCGCTCGAACCGGGGATCGACAGACAGGAGCGACGCGGCAGGTCGCGGGAGCGTGCGGACATGGCCGCACACGCTACGACGGCGGCGCGGCGCGCACCAAGGCCGAGGCCGAGCCGACCGAGGGGTCAGACGAGCCCCTCGCGGAACAGCTCCGTGGCGATCGGGCAGTCGGTCGACGCGACCGCAGCGGCGACGTCGACGAGGCCGTCCGGGCCGACCACGGCGCGCACGAGGTCGAGCGGCACGACCTCGTGCGGCGCCTCCCACGGTTCGTCGCCCATGGCCCAGAGCCGGGACTCGACCACGTCGAAGACACGGGCCGGGACGAACCGGCCGACGCCGCCGACGAGCCACACGGCGACCCCGGCGTGCGCGGCGACCGCCGCCGCGGCGCGGGCGCCGGCGCCGGCGACGAACCGGTCGGGACC
>VGBO01000003.1 GCA_016870475.1 Actinomycetota bacterium
CTCGGCGAGCGGGCGTTGGCGGTCGGTCTCGATGTCGCGGACGAGTCGGCGATCGTCGATCTCGTCGAGTCGACGCTGCGAACCCACGGTCCGATCGACGTGTTCGTCTCGAACGCCGGGTACGGCAAGCGCGGCGGGGTGGAGCTCTCGAACGAGGATTTCCAGCGCATGTGGGAGGTGCACACCATGGCGCACGTGTACGCGGCCCGGGCGGTGCTCCCCTCCATGATCGCCCGGGGTGAGGGGTACCTCCTCAACACGGCCTCGGCGGCCGGTCTGCTCACCCAGATGGACTCCGTCGTCTATGCGATCACCAAGTCTGCGGCGGTCTCCCTCGGCGAGTGGCTCTCGATTAACCACCACCACCAGGGGATCCGCGTGTCGGTGCTCTGTCCCCAGGCGGTGGCGACGCGGATCCTCGAGCACTTCGAGGGTGACGAGCGACGTACCGGCGGACAGGCGGGCGGGGACGGCATCCTGTCCGCCGAGTCGGTCGCCGACGCGTGTGTCCGGACGATGCGTGCGGAGACCTTCCTCGTGCTCCCGCACCCGGAGGTCGCCACCTACGTCGAGCGCAAGGCGACCGACGTCGACCGTTGGCTCGGGGGGATGCGCCGCTACGCAGCGAAGCTGTGGGGCGGTACCGGCCTGCCGGGCGACTGGTTGGTCGGCAAGGGCTGAGGTCCCGCCCCCGAGGTCAGTGCCCGCCGGTCTCGAGGACCCGGTCGGTGCTCTCGGTCCGACGAGCGGCTGCCACCCTCAACAGCGAGAAGCCGAGGACGCCGGCGATGAGACTGCCGACGAGGACGCCGAGCTTCGCCTGGTCGATCAGTGCGGCGTTGCCCTCGAACGCGAGGTTCGTCACGAACAGGGCGACCGTGAACCCGACGCCGCCGGTCGTGGCGAGGCCGACGACCATCGTCCAGGTGACACCGCTCGGCAACTTCGCGACGCCGGTGAGTACCGCGATCAGCGATGCGAGCGTGATTCCGACGGACTTGCCGATGACGAGACCGAGCACGATGCCGAGGACCACGGGATCCTGTAGCGGGTTCCCGATCTCCCCACCGACGACGCGAACGCCGGCGTTGGCGAGCGCGAAGAGTGGCACGATCGTGAAGGTCACCCAGGGTCCGGCCCAGGCCAGGTGCCGCTCGAGCGGCGACATCGTCTCGATCCCGAGGCGGACGAGGTCGCGCAGGCTCGCCTGCGCGTCGTTCGATTCCTGACCCGTGTGATCGTGAGGGTGGTCGTTCTCGGCGGTCTTCGCGACTCGGTCGACGAGCGAGCGGGCCGCCGGCGCGAACACCCGTGGTGCATAGAACGGGCTCGCCGGGGTGATGAACCCGAGCACGACGCCCGCGATCGTGGCGTGCACGCCGGACTCGTGCAGCGCGAACCAGGCGATCGCGCCGAGCCCCAGATACGGGGCGTAGGAACGGATGCCGAGCCGTTGGGCGCCGAAGGACAGGGCAGCGGCAAGGGCAGCGGCAGCGAGCCAGGTCGCTTGGACGGAGTCCGTGTAGAAGACGGCGATCACGAGGATGCCGCCGATGTCGTCGGCCACGGCGAACGCGAGGAGGAACATCCGTGCGGCGAGCGGGATCCGGGATCCCGCCAGCGTCACGATCGCCACCGCGAACGCGATGTCGGTCGCCATCGGGATGCCCCAACCGCCGACTCCGGGGCCGCCCAGGTTGAATGCCGTGAATACGAGGGCCGGGCCGATCATCCCACCCATGGCGGCGATCGCCGGGAGCGCTGCGGCCCGCCGGTCACGGAAGGTCCCGTGCACGAGCTCGTGCTTGATCTCGAGCGCTGCCAGGTAGAAGAAGAACGTCATGAGGACGTCGTTGATGAACTCCCGGACCGAGAGGTCGAGGTGGAGGAACCCCTCGCCGAGGTGGATCGAGACGCGGGTCTCCTCCCACAGGCCGAAGTAGGACTCGTGTGCCGGCGAGTTCGCCCAGACGAGGGCGACGATCGCCGCGAGCAGCATCACCACGCCGCCGGCCGTCTCGAGCGCCAAGAGGCGCTGGATCGGCTGGTAGATGCGCGATGGGACGAACCGGTCGGAGTCGCCCCATCGCCGGACGGTCTCGGTGATGCCGCTCAGCGGCTCGCCAGCACGCACGGCGAACTCAGACGAACGCCGTGGCGAAGATCAGCGACACGATGGTCATGACCTTGATGAGGATGTTCATCGCCGGCCCGGAGGTGTCCTTGAAGGGGTCACCGACGGTGTCGCCGACGACGGCGGCCTTGTGCGGGTCGGAACCCTTGCCGCCATGCGCACCTGCCTCGATGTACTTCTTCGCGTTGTCCCATGCGCCACCGGCGTTCGCCATGAAGATGGCGAGCGCGAAGCCGGTCACGAGGGCACCGGCGAGGAACCCGCCGAGAGCGTTCACGTCGATGAAGCCGATCGCGAGCGGGATGATGATCGCGAGGCCGCCGGGGATGAGCATCTCGCGCAGGGCCGCGGACGTCGAGATGTCGACGCAACGGGCGTAGTCGGGCGTGACGCCCTCCTTGCCTTCGCGCAGACCGGGGGTCTCCCGGAACTGCCGCCGGACCTCTTCGATCATCTTGAAGGCGGCGCGCCCGACGGCGTCGATGGTCAGCGACGCGAAGAGGAACGGCAGCATGCAGCCGAGGAACAGGCCGATGAACACCTCGACCTCCCCGACATCGAGGCTCAGGATGTAGTCCTCACGGGCGAGCGACGCCTCGAACGCCTTGAAGAGGGCGAGTGCGGTGAGCGCCGCCGAGCCGACGGCGAAGCCCTTCGCTACCGCGGCGGTGGTGTTGCCGAGCGAGTCCAGGCTGTCGGTCACCTCGCGGACGTTCGGTGGCAGGTGCGCCATCTCGGCGATGCCGCCGGCGTTGTCGGCGATCGGGCCGTAGGCGTCCACGGAGACGACGACACCGGTGGTCGCCAGCATGCCGATGGCCGCGACAGCGATGCCGTAGATGCCGAGCCCGTCGGCGAGCTGCTCGCCGCCCCAGTAGGCGACGCCGATACCGACGGCGACGAGGATGACCGACGCTGCGACGGAGATCATGCCGGCGGAGATCCCCGACAGCACGACGGTCGCCGGGCCGGTCTCGGCCTGCTTGGCGATGTTCTTGACCGGCTTGTAGTGGTCCGACGTCCAGATCTCGGCGACCTTGCCGATCGCGTAGCCGACGATGAGCCCGCCGACGACGGCGAGCGGCAGGCCCCACCAGTTACCGATCTCAACGCCGGGGACACCCTCGGCGCCACCGATGACCTCGGTGTTGAAGAGCCAATAGCCGAGTGCCACGGTGCCGATGATGGTCAGCACGGCGGCGACGTTGGTGCCCATGTGCAGGGCACGGGACAGATCCTTGACCTTGGCGCTACCGCTCGAACGCACGGTGAACGCACCGATGATCGAGGCGATCATGCCGACGGCGGCGATGGCGAGCGGGAAGACGAAGAACTCCGTCGCCTCACCGGGTGCGCCCGGCACGATCAGGGCGGGGATGAACGCTGCGAGGGCGATCGGGGCGATGATCGAGCCGACGTAGCTCTCGAAGAGGTCGGCGCCCATGCCGGCGACGTCGCCGACGTTGTCACCGACGTTGTCGGCGATGGTGGCCGGGTTGCGGGGATCGTCCTCGGGGATGCCCGCCTCGACCTTGCCGACGAGGTCGGCACCGACGTCGGCGGCCTTGGTGTAGATGCCGCCGCCGACACGTGAGAACAGGGCGATCGAGCTGCCGCCGAGTGCGAAGGCGGTGAGCACGTCGAAGGGCTGGTCGACCTTGAGCCACTCGACGTACACCAGGTACGACAGCGACAACCCGGTGAGGCCGAGGCCGGCCACGGTGAAGCCCATGACGGCGCCGCCGCGGAAGGCGAGCGGGAGCGCCTTCTGCGGGCCGCTCTTGGCGGCTTCGGCGGTCCGGGCGTTCGCCAGCGTTGCGATCGTCATGCCGACGAACCCGGCGAGCGCCGAGGCAAGGGCGCCGGTCAGGTAGGCGATCGCACCCCAGGGTCGGCCGTAGTCGAGGAAGGCGAAGATCAGGACGGTCATCACGACGACGAAGCCGGAGACCCAGGTGTACTCACGCCGCAGGAACGCCCGGGCACCGGCCTGGATCGCCTCCATCAGCTCGACCATCCGGGCATCACCCGGGCTGGCCGACTTCACCATTTGGAAGAAGAACGCTGCGAGACCGAGCCCTGCAAGGGCGGTCGCCAGCGCGATGTACGGAACGGAACCCACGCGTGTCCTCCGGGTGTGCGGACCTTTGCCCGTTGTCGGGCGTCACCTTGGTCGTCCGGACCGCAGGCGGCCCAGGACCGCTCAATCTACGGGAGCGGGCCCTACCTTCCAACTATCTGACCCGCCAGGCGGTGCGGTGGGCTAGCTTCCCGCCCGTGTTCGATCCGCACATGCGCAGGCCGGACGACGACGTCCCGGCGTTCTACTTCGCCGTCCGACGGGGCGAGGTCCTCGTCGTCGCCGGACAGAACGGTTTCGAGTTGCCCCGTGTCGAGCCGGACGTCCCGGTCGAGGGCCGACACATCCTGGGCTCGATCGGTGACGAGTGGCTCTACGGCATCGACGTCCCGGAGGGGACCGACGAGCCCGACGACCACCTGTGGGTGCCGCTCCGCCAGCTCTACGGCAAGGTGCCCGACCCGATGTGGACAATCGCGGGACGCGCCGAGCAGATCGTGAGCTGGGACCGGACCCACCGCTACTGCGGACGGTGCGGCACCGCGACGGAGTCGATGGAAGCCGAGCGCGCCCGCCGCTGCCCGGCGTGCGGGCAGCTCGCGTATCCACGGCTCTCCCCGGCGGTGATCATGCTCGTCACCCGCGGGGACCACGACGAGGAGGCCCTGCTCGCCTGGGGTCGCCAGTTCCCCGGGCGCTTCTACTCGACGCTCGCCGGGTTCGTGGAGGCCGGCGAGAGCCTCGAGCAGTGCGTCGCCCGAGAGGTTCGCGAAGAGGTCGGGATCGCCGTCCGGGACATCACCTACTTCGGTTCGCAGCCCTGGCCGTTCCCGAACTCGCTGATGTTGGGCTTCACCGCGCGCTACGACGGCGGTGAGGTCGTCATCCAGGAGGAGGAGATCGTCGAGGCGTGCTGGTTCCGTTGGGACGAGCTCCCGAAGAACGTCCCCATGGGCGGGATGTCGATCGCCGGCTGGTTGATCGAGGACTGGGTGCGCCGACAGGCTGCTCGCTGAGCGTCGTGCCGGGGTCGGGCCTCGGCTGACGGTCCCGCTCAGCCGCGCATCAACGCGTCGACGGCTCGCCGGTCGCGGGCGCCCGGCAACCCCCACCCCGGGGCGTAGCCGACGACCTCGGTGAGGGTCCGGGCGCCGCCCTGACCGTCGAGCAGTTCGATCCGGTCCGGGCCGACGAGCGCGGGATGGCTCACCCCGCACGCGTGGGCGAGCCGCAGGAGCTCCTTGCGGAGCGTCACCAGGTAGTTGGCGCAACGCACCGATTTCAGGGTGGGGTCGAGGCCGCGCACCAGCCACCGGTTGTGGGTCGTGATGCCGGTCGGGCAGTGCCCGGTGTGGCATCGCTGCGCCTGGATGCAGCCGATCGCCAGCAGCGGTTCTCGGGCGACGGCCACCCAGTCGCAGCCGAGCGCCATGGCGTGCAGCGCGGTCTCCGGGAAGCCCAGCTTGGCCGACCCGCCGAACGCGACGTCATGGTGCAATCCCGCCTCGGCGAACGCCAGGTACACGCGGGGGAAGGCGAGCCGGAACGGAAGGGCGACGTGGTCGGTGAACGCGAGCGGTCCTGCACCCGTCCCGCCCTCGCCGCCGTCGACGACGACGAAGTCGGGTCCGCCACCGAGGTCGCCGGTCCGTCGTGCGAGCTCCTGCCAGAACCCGGTGTCGCCGACGGCCGCCTTCACGCCGACGGGCAGCCCGGTCGCGTCGGCGATCCGCTCCACGAAGGCGATCAGGCCGTCGACGTCGTCGAACGCGCGGTGCCGGTTCGGGCTGATGCAGTCCTGTCCGGCCGGAACGCCTCGGGCCGCGGCGATGGTCGGGGTCACCTTGGCCGCCGGGAGGAGACCGCCGAGGCCGGGCTTGGCACCCTGGCTGAGCTTGACCTCGATCGCCCGCACCGGATGGCGCTCGCACAGGTCGACGAGCCGGCCGAGATCGAACGCGCCGTGCTCGTCGCGCACCCCGAAGTACCCGGTGCCGATCTGGAAGATGAGCTCGCCGCCGTGGGCGTGGTCCGGGGCGAGTCCCCCCTCGCCCGTCGACTGGAGGCAACCGGCGAGCGCCGCCCCGCGGTTGAGTGCCTCGACCGCAGCGCCGGACAACGAGCCGTAGCTCATGCCCGAGATGTTCACCACCGACGCCGGACGGAACGCGTGGCGTCGACCGTGCCGCTCTCCGACGACCTTGGCGACGGGGACGGGGTGCAGGGGGTCGGCGTCGGCGGCGACCGGCGCATGGGGGAACGCGGCGTGCTTCACGATCACGTAGCCGGCCGGCGGACGTTCGAGGTCGTTGTCGGTGCCGAACCCCGCGTAGTCGTTCTCGCGCTTCGCCGTCGCGTACACCCAGGAGCGCTGGTCGCGCGAGAACGGGCGCTCGTCGTCGTTGGAGGTGACGATGTACTGGCGTAGCTCCGGCCCGACCTTCTCGAGCAGGTACCGCAGGTGCCCGATGAGGGGGAAGTTCCGCAGGATCGTGTGGCGTCGCTGCAGGAGATCGTGCACCACGAGGGCTATGATCGCCGCGGCGAGGACGATGCCGACGACCGTCCAGGTGGGCATGGAGCGACTGTACCGACACGCCCGCTACCGTGCGGCGGTACGGCGAACGCTCGGAAAGGGACGGTCGGATGCGACTTGCGATGGCGCTGGGGTACTCGGGTGGATTCAAGGAGGCGGTGCGCAAGATCCAGGACCTCGAGAAGGCCGGCCTCGACATCGTCTGGATCGCGGAGGCGTACAGCCACGACGCGATCAGCCAGGTCGGCTACCTCGCGGCGATGACGGAACGGGTCCACATCGGCACGGGCATCGTGAACGTGTACTCCCGTTCGGCGGCGCTCATGGGGATGACCGCGGCGGGCTGCGACTTTGTCTCCGACGGCCGGTTCATCCTCGGCCTCGGTGCGTCCGGCCCGCAGGTGGTCGAGGGGTTCCACGGGATCCCCTACGAGAAGCCGATGCAGCGGATCAAGGAGTACATCGACGTCGTCCGCATGACGCTGCGTCGGGAGCCGCTCGTCTACGACGGCCGTACCGTGCAGTTGCCGCTCCCGGCCGGGCAGGGCACGGGGCTCGGCAAGCCGTTGAAGCTGATCAACCACCCGGTCCGACCCGACGTGCCGATCTGGTGGGCGTCCCTGCAGGGGCGTTCGGTCGAGGCGACCGCCGCCTACGCGGACGGGTGGCTGCCCGTGTTCTTCGAGCCGGAGAAGTTCCAGAGTGTCTGGGGCGACGACCTGAAGAAGGGCCTCGCGAAGCGGGATTCCTCGCTGCCCCGCCTCGAGATCTCCGCCGGCGGGATGCTGGCGATCGGCGACGATCTCGTCGGCGACGCGCAGGACCGAGTGCTCGACGCGGCTCGGCCGCAGACGGCGCTGTACTGGGGCGGCATGGGGGCGCGTGACAAGAACTTCTACAACGACGTCGCGCGCCGGTACGGGTACGAGGCCGAGGCCATCGAGATCCAGGACCTGTACCTCGACGGGCACAAGGACGAAGCGGCGGCCAAGGTGCCGTCGTCGTTCCTGCGGGCGTCGCACCTCGTCGGCACCCCCGGGTTCATCCGGGAACGCCTCGGTGCCTTCAAGGAGGCCGGGGTGACCGTGCTCAACGTGAACCCCGTCGGTCCCGACGCCGTGCGGACGGTCGAGACGCTGCGGTCCCTCGTCGACGACCTCTGAGCCCCATTGCCGGCGGCTCAGGCGTCGAGCACGCCGTCGCTGATGTGCACCGTCCGGTCGGCGAAGGCGGTGATCCGCTCGTCGTGGGTGACGACGATCGCCGCGATGCCCCGAGCGGTCATCTCGGACCGGATCAGCTCCATCACCTGTCGGCCGAGCTTGCTGTCGAGGGCCGAGGTCGGTTCGTCGAACAGTACGAGCGTCGGGTCGTTCATGAGCGCCCGCCCGATCGCCACGCGTTGGCGCTGCCCGCCCGAGAGCTGTGAGGGCAGGTTCTTCGCACGGTCCGCGAGCCCGAGCTCCTCGAGGAGCTGATCGGCCCGTGCCCGGGCGGGGGCGCCGGTGCGCGCGCCGATCTCGTCGACGACGAGGAGGTTCTCCCGGGCGGTGAGGAACGGCACCAGGTTCACGGTCTGGAACACGAATCCGACGGCGCGCCGGCGGAACGCGGTCAGCTGCTTGGGCGAGTACCCCGAGATGTCGTCACCACCGACGACGATCGTCCCGCCGCTCGCCCGCAGGATGCCGCCGGCGATCGAGCACAGGGTCGTCTTGCCGGAACCGGACGGCCCGACGAGCGCGACGATCTCGCCCCGGTCCACGGTGAGGTCGGCACGTTCGAGGGCGACGACCTCACCGTCGGCCATCGGGTACACCTTGCGGACGCCCTCGAGTCGGAGCGCTGGGGCGTGCGGATCGGTGACGGTCACGAGGAACTCCCGATGGCGGAGGCCGGGTCGACGCGGAGCACCCGGCGCAGCGAGAACGCCGAGCCGGCGACCGCAGCGACGAGCAGGGACAACACACTGGAGACGATGCGCGGCACGGTGATCGTGACGGGGATCGAGCCGGGCGGGATCGCCGCATCGAGCAGCAGCACGACGACGGTCGCGACCGTCGAGGCGATGACCGTGACAACGATCGCCTGTACGACGAGGCCGGCGAAGATCGTCCGCGACCGCGCCCCGATCGCCTTCAGCACGCCGTAGAGGGCGACCCGTTCGACGGTGAGCAGCGCGAAGAACAACGCGATGACGACGATCGCGATGGCGACGGTCACCCCGATGATCTGGTTGAAGGTCCCCCGCTGCTCGGCGACACCGGGGATCGCGTTCGCCGTGTCGGCGATCGTGAGCGACAGGGTGGCTCCACCGGTCGCGGCGTCGACGGCGGCGGCGAGGTCGACGGGGCTCCCCGATCCGCGCACCACGAGCGACTGGAACACGCCGTCGGCGACGATCTCCGCCGGACGGTTCGCGGCGACGACCGAGCGCCAGGTCGCCGGTGAACCCCACAGCCCGGCCTGGCCGAGGTAGTTCGTGTCCTCCACGAAGCCGACCACGACGACGGGGCTACGAGCCGGTCCGAGGAGCAGTTCGGTGCCGACCCGGACGCCGTCGGCCTCGAGGATCCGGTCGGCCCACACCTCGCCGGTGTCGGGCACGTTCGGCACGCCCCGCGGCGCGATCTCCACGCCGAACAGCGCGACGTCGGCGAGATCACGGGGGCCGTTGCCCGGTACCCGGGCACCGAGCTGGACGATGCCGAGCCCGCCGACCTCCTCCACTCCGGGTGCCGCCGCGACCCTGGCCCGGAGGTCGGGGTCGATGCGGCTGCGCAGGAAGGAACTCTGCGACGCCGCGGACGACACGACCACGCCGCCCTGCTGCGCGCGGACGGCGCCCGTGGAGTTCCGGATCAACCCGTCGAGTAGCCCGCCGAGGAACAGCAGCAGCAGTGCGATGAGGGTGAGGATGACCGTCGCCGTGGCGAACCGACCGGGACGGCGCCGGAGCTCCCGCAGTGCGATCTTCATCGATCCATCCCCGTTCCCCCGAGCGCCGCGGCCGGGTCGATGGCGACGACCCGACGAGCCGACACGACCGACGAGGCGGTTCCGAGGACGAGCAGTGCGATCGACCAGCCGATGACCGCGGCGGTCTCGAAGCGCAGCGTGATCCCGCCGATCCGCTGCACCGACAGCGGGGCGTAGAGCCCGATCCCGATCGCCAGCCCACCGCCGACGACGAGGAGCACCTGCACCAGCAACGCGGCGACGAGCCGCCCGGCCGGCGCACCGATCGCTCGGAGCAGGGTGAGCGACGGCGCCTTCTGGAACGTCACGATCAGGAAGAACAGGCCGGTCACGAGGGGGACGACGAGGCCGTAGAGCAGGAAGATCACCCGGAAGGACTGCTGCACCTGCGCAACGCCGGGCGTCTTCGCTGCGGCGTCCGCCCGGGTGAGGGCGTCGAGGTCGTCGGACGCTGCGTTGATCAGGGCGGCGGTGTCACCGGCGGAGATGCCCGGTGCGGGCTCGACGGCGAGCACGTTCGGCGGTGGGGTCCCGGCGTCGGGGTTCCGACTGCGCACGGCGTCGAGATAGGTCTCGTAGGCCACGAAGAGCGTCGGGGCCACGTTGAGCTGGATGTCGTCCGCGAGCCCGACGACCCGCACCTCGAGGCCGCCCGGTTCGATCCGCACGACGTCGCCGACGCCGAATCCGGCTGCCTCGTCCGCGGCGCTCGCCACCGCTTCCCCCGGTCCCTGCGGGAGACGGCCGGTCACGAGGGTGGTCGGTGAGCCGAGCCCTTCCTCCTCGTAGCCGAGGACGGTGGCCTCGGACAGGGCGTCGTCCGCGGTCACGGTGAACGTCCCCTGCCCGATCCGACCGACGCGTCCTCCGGCGACGGCGTCGCGGACCTGCGCCTCGAGCTCGGGTCCGATCACGGATCCCTGGATGACCCGGCGGCCGTCGACGCTGTAGACGAGCACGGGGGCCGACTGGTTGCGGACGGCTCCGACGAAGGCGGTGATCAGCCCGTTCTGCAGTGACTGCTGGAAGAGGATGAGGAACACCAGCAGGCCGACAGCGGCCATCAGCAGCGTGAACCGCACCTTGGCGCGGCGCATCTCCTTGAGGGCGAGGAACACGCCGCGGACGTTACCGGCGCGGTCCTCGCTACCGGACCGCGGCGCAGCCGCTGGCGACGGTCAGGTGGTGTAGTCGGCGTTGATCCGCACGTAGCCGTCGGAGAGGTCGCACCCGTACACCGTCCAGCTCCCTGCGCCGATGCCGAGCGACACGGTGATGTGCACCTCGGCGGCGGCCATCGTCTCGGCGAGCTCGCGCAGCCCCTGCTCGTCGAGGTCACCGGGGAACACCTGCTGTGCGCCGAAGCGGATGACGACGCGTTCCTGGTCGATGTCGGTGTCCTCCGCGCACTTGCCGACCGCCATGGCGACGCGACCCCAGTTCGGGTCGGCGCCGTGCACGGCCGTCTTGACGAGCGGCGAGTTCAGGATCGACTTGGCGACCCGCTTGGCCTGCAGGTCGTCGCGTGCGCCGTCGACCGTCACCACGAGGAGCTTGGTCGCCCCCTCGCCGTCGCGTGCGAGCTGGCGGGTCAGCGAGAGGCACACGTCGCCGAGTGCATCGGTGAACGCGTCGACGTCGACGGGTCCGGCGAGCCCGTTGGCGAGGATCGCCGCGGTGTCCGAGGTCGACGTGTCCGTGTCGACGCTCAGGCTGTTGAACGTGCGGTCGACGACGTGACGGAACGCCCGGTCGAGCTCGCCCGGGGAGAGCTCGGCGTCGGTGAACACGAGGGTGATCATCGTGGCCATGTCCGGCTCGATCATGCCGACCCCCTTGGCGAGGCCGACGATGCGGGCGTCGCCGACGGTCGCCTCGGCGATCTTCGGCACCGTGTCGGTGGTCATCATCGCCGTCGCGGCGGCGAGGGCGTCGGTGGCGGGGTAGGGGGGCGGTCCGAGCGTGGCGAGGTGCGCGTCGATGCGCTCCATCGGGTACTGGCGTCCGATCACGCCCGTCGAGGCGAGCAGGACGTCACCTTCCGGACAACCGAGCGCCCGGGCCACGCCAGCGACGACCGCTTCGGCGTTCGCCGTCCCCTGTGCCCCGGTCGCGACGTTCGCGTTCTTCGAGATCACCACGGCCGCCTGCAACCGGCCGTCGGCGATCTGGCGCCGTGACAGGGTGACGCTCGGTCCGGCGAACCGCGAGCGGGTGAAGGTGGCCGCGGCGCTCGCCGGCACCGACGACGCAACGACGAGGAAGTCGGTCGTCGTGTCCTTGATGCCGATGTTCGCGATGTGCGCGGTGAAGCCTGCGGGGAGCTGGGTCGTTTCGGGTGCCACGGGGGGAAGTCTGGCACCCGGTGGTGGAGTGCCGGTGGCCGACGAACTAGCGTCGCCCGCCATGAAGACTCCCGTGCGCGTCGCCGTCACCGGGGCTGCGGGCCAGATCGGCTACAGCCTCCTCTTCCGAATCGCGAGTGGTCAGATGCTCGGCCCCGATCAGCCGGTCATCCTGCAGATGCTCGAGATCACGCCGGCGCTCGGAGCGCTCAACGGCGTGGCGATGGAGCTCGACGACTGCGCCTTCCCGCTGCTCGCCGGCATGGTGCAGACCGACGACGCCGACACGGCGTTCGGCGACGCCGACTACGCGCTGCTCGTCGGCGCGATGCCTCGCAAGGCGGGCATGGAACGCGCCGACCTGCTGAACGCCAACGGCGCGATCTTCACAGTGCAGGGCAAGGCCCTCTCCGACTCGGCATCCCGCGACGTCCGGGTGCTCGTCGTGGGGAACCCGGCGAACACGAACGCGCTGATCGCGATGAACAACGCGCCGAAGCTCGACCCGCGGCGTTTCACCGCGATGACCCGACTCGACCACAACCGTGCGCTCGCACAGCTCGCGGCGCGGACCGGTCGTCCCGTCTCGGCGATCCGTCGGATGACGATCTGGGGGAACCACTCGGTCACCCAGTACCCGGACCTGTTCCACTGCGAGGTCGACGGCTCGAACGCGGCGCAGCTCGTGAACGACCAGACCTGGCTCGAGAACGACTTCATCCCCACCGTCGCCAAGCGCGGTGCGGCGATCATCGAGGCGCGGGGCCTGTCCTCGGCGGCTTCGGCGGCGAACGCGGCGATCGACCACATGCGCAGCTGGGCACTCGGAACCGCCGACGGCGACTGGGTGTCCATGGCGATCCCGTCCGACGGGAGCTACGGCGTTCCCGCGGGCCTGATCTCCTCGTTCCCCTGCGTGTGCAAGGACGGCGACTACGCCATCGTGCCCGGCCTCGAGATCGACGCGTTCTCACGTGGTCGGATCGACGCGTCGGTTGCGGAGCTCGAGGACGAGCGGAACGCCGTCCGGGAGCTGGGGCTCATCCCCGCCTGAGCAGCAGCGTCAGCTGAGCGTGTCGAGCGCCCGGTCGATCGCTCCGAGCAACGCGGCTCGGCCCAGAAGCTGGGTCGCGTCGCCGATGATCACGACGCTGCCGTCGAGCACCGAGCGTTGCGCCGACCGTTCGCCCTGCGCGATCGCTACCGCGGTCCCGTAGCTCTGGCGGAACGTGACGGTGGCATCCTCGGCGATCCCGGGCACCACCCGGGCCCCGTCCGGGGTGACCCGGAGCGCGTAGGAGGTGCAGTCCGCCGGCGCATCCTCGAGCAGGTATTGCACGACGAGCGGGGCTCCCTCGTGGGGGCCGGCGTCCGTGGCGGCGAGCGCCCGGTTGAAGCCGGCGATCCACTCCGGTGTGGCGTAGCGGGGCATCCCGACGGAGGCTAGCGAGCGGTGGGCACGACGTCGGTGGCGGTGGGTGAGGATCTCGTGGTCCAGAGCTGGGACCTCTGGGTTCCAGGTGCCGACCTGTCGGCGTTCGTGGTCGTCGCCCGGGTCCCCCGATCGGGCCGGTGCTGGTACTGGACGGCGGTGGTCGGGACGGCCGCGGCACCGGTCGTCGTCGTCGCCGACCTCGACGTCCCGTCCCCCGCCCGTGGCCTCGAGCTGCGAACGGACGGCCTGTGGGCCGACGCCAACCTCGAGGAGCCGGACCGGCGCTGGTCCCTCGGGCTCGAGGCGTTCGCCGTCGGGGTGGACGATCCGGCAGCGTTCCGTTCGGTCGACCCTGCGACGGTCCGTGGTGACCGCATCCCCTACGGGTTCGATCTCGAGTGGGAGGCCGACGGTGTCGCGCAGACGGGCGGCTCCGACGCTCGTCGGCCGATCTGTGAGGTTCGCGGGGAGTTGCTCGTCGGCACGCGATCCTTCGAGCTGCAGGATCTCGGTGCCGTGGGCACCTTCAGTGGTCCGGCGTCGGTGACCGTCATGGCGGGCAGCTCCTGGTGGGGGCTGCTCGCCGCGCGGTCGGCGGGGGGCACCGGTCCGGCTCCTTTCCCTGCGGAGGTCGCTGTGGAGGTCCCGCTCTGCGTCGCTCCGGGGGTGGACCTCGAGCGCCGGCGCTGGACCGTGCCGGGGGCCGAGGGCGGGGACGGCTGGGCCGGCGGCTTCTCGATCAGCTGATGCCGAGGGCGACCACGGCGAGGATCAGGGCGACGGCTCCCACGAAGTCGACCGTCGACGTGACGAGCGGGATCCCGTGGGTGTCGGGGTCGAGTCCGACCCGGGTCGCGGCCATGGTCCCGTAGTAGGCCACGGCGAGCACGAACGCCACGACCACGAGGCCGGCGAGCAGCGACACGCCGAGGAGCGCGAGCAGCCCCGGGCTTCGCACCCCGAGGACCAGCGCGACGGCGTGGGCTCCGACCGCGTTGAACAGCGCGACCGGCGCAGCGAGCATCGCGACGACCAGACCGGTCTCGCGGGCGCGGCGATCCGGCAGCAGGTCCGGCTCGATCAGACCGAGTTGGAACGCGGTCGACAGCCGACTCGAGAGGATGCCGCCGAGCGCCCCGGCCGAGGACACGAACGCCGGTTGGAGGATCAAGAGCGCGGCGACCGACTCGAACAGCTCGAGCCGCTTCTCGAGGACGAGGCCGGCGAGCATCGAGAACCCGACCGCGGCGGTGAGCACCGGGGCGGACTCCCGGACTATGCGTCGCAGGATGTCGAGCGGGGTGCGCCATGCGAACGCGGAGAGGACCGCCGCCACGGCGACGAGGGCCACGGTCAGCGACTGCGACAGCAGCGGCACGCCGATGAGCAGCGATGCGACCCACAGCGCAGGGATCGTGACGACGTCGCCGAGGGTCGACACGATGGGTGCGACGAGGTTGTCGAGGTCCCATCCGAACCGCGTCGCCGCCACCGAGAGGCCGACCGTCGCGGCCAACACGACGACACTGGCGATCATCCCGCCGAGGATCGACACGAGGAGGAGGTCACCGACATTTGGACGATCGGAGACCCCGAGCGCGAGCACGAGCACCGATGCCCCGAGCGCCGCGACGAGGGAGATCCCGAGCGAGAGCACGAGCGATGCGGCGACGTTCTGACCGAACACGCTGTCGCGCCGGGCCGACACCCGGAAGGTCCCGAGGTGCACGGTGGTCGACAGCCGACTCCCGAGTGCGGAGAACACGTTGCCCCGGAGGCCGATCGCCGCAGGCACGAGCACGAGGAGCCCGGGCAGGTCCCGGAGCGTCCCGGTGATGGCGCTGAGACTCGCACCGGCGACGAAGCTCGTGAGGCTGTTCAGTGCGAGGGCGACGAGGGTCTGGCGGGTGCCGGAGGACGGAGCACGCAGAAGACGACGCCGGCGACCGGCGCGAGCCCTTCTCTCCGGTCGCCGACCACCGAGCACGAGGTGGCACGGTAGCGGTCGACCCGGCAGGTCGGCACCGTTGGCGTCAGATGGACTGCGACAGCAGCTGGCGGTTCTTCCGCTTCGACTTCACGTAGTCACGGTTCATCATCGCGATGAAGTCGACCGAGATCTCCTTCGGGCACGCGTCCTGGCATTCGCCGTGGTTCGTGCACGAGCCGAAGAACTGCTCCATCGTCTCGACCATCGCCTCGGTGCGGGCCCAGCGTTCCGGCTGGCCCTGCGGCATGAGGTTGAGGTGGGCGAGCTTGGCGGACGTGAAGAGCTGCGCCGCGGAGTTCGGGCAGGCGGCCACGCAGGCGCCGCAACCGATGCACTGCGCGGCGTCCATCGAGGCGTCGGCGACCGGCTTGGGGATCGGGATCATGTTCGCGTCGATCGCCGATCCCGTCGGCGCCGAGATGTACCCGCCGGCCTCGACGATCCGGTCGAACGCCGACCGGTCGACTGCGAGGTCGCGGATGACCGGGAAGGCTGCTGCCCGCCACGGCTCGACGGCGATCGTGTCACCGTCGCTGAACTTCCGCATGTGGAGCTGGCAGGTCGCCGTCCCTCGTTCGGGACCGTGCGCGACGCCGTTGATGATGACGCCGCAGCTCCCGCAGATGCCCTCGCGACAGTCGTGATCGAACACGATCGGCCGGTCACCGGACTCGGTGAGACGGCCGTTCACGACGTCGAGCATCTCGAGGAAGGACATTTCGGGTGACACGCCCGGCACGTCGACCACCTGGAACCCGCCCTTGTCGGAGGGGTTGTCCTGTCGCCAGACCTTGAGGGTGATCCGCATCGTCTGGCCGTGTCCGCTGCCGCTCACTTGTAGCTCCGCTGTGCCAGCTTCACGTACTCGAACGTGAGCTCTTCCTTGTTGAGTCGTTGCTGTCCGCTCTCGCCCGTCCACTCCCACGCCGCGGCGTAGGCGAACCGGTCGTCGTTGCGGAGTGCCTCGCCGTCCTCGGTCTGGTACTCCTCACGGAAGTGGCCGCCGCAGGACTCCTCGCGGTCGAGGGCGTCCTTGCACATGAGCTCGGCCATCTCGAAGAAGTCGGCCACACGGAGCGCCTTCTCGAGCGAGGTGTTGAGCGACTCGGACTGGTCGGTGATCTTGACGTTCGTCCAGAACTCGTCGCGCAGGGAGCGGATGTCGGAGATCGCCTGCGTGAGACCGGCCTGGTTCCGGGCCATCCCGCAGTGCTCCCAGACGATGTCCACGCCGAGTTCCCGGTAGAGGCTGTCGACGGGTCGCGTGCCATTGACCGACAGGAGGCGTCGGATCTGGTCACGGACCTCGTTCTCCGACTCGGCGAAGACCGGATCGTCGGTGGACACCGGCTTCTCGCCGAGCATGCCGGCGAGGTAGTCGCCGATCGTGTACGGCAGCACGAAGTAGCCGTCCGCGAGGCCCTGCATGAGCGCCGATGCGCCGAGCCGGTTGGCGCCGTGGTCGGAGAAGTTCGCCTCGCCGAGCACGTAGAGACCGGGGAGGTTGGACATGAGGTTGTAGTCCACCCACAGGCCGCCCATGGTGTAGTGCACCGCCGGGTAGATGCGCATCGGCATCTTGTAGGGGTCCTCGTCGGTGATGCGCTCGTACATCTGGAAGAGGTTGCCGTAGCGCTCCTCGATGACGTCCCGTCCGAGGCGGTCGATCGAGTCCCCGAAGTCGAGGTACACGCCGTTCTTGATCGGGCCGACACCGCGACCCTCGTCGACCTGGGTCTTGGAGTTGCGGGAGGCCACGTCTCGGGGGACGAGGTTCCCGAAGGCCGGGTAGCGGCGCTCGAGGTAGTAGTCCCGGTCCTCGTCGGGGATCTGGTGGGCGGGGCGGGTGTCGTTGGGGTTCTTCGGGACCCAGATCCGGCCGTCGTTGCGCAGCGACTCCGACATGAGCGTGAGCTTCGACTGGAAGTCGTCGCTCGCCGGGATGCAGGTCGGGTGGATCTGCGTGTAGCAGGGGTTCGCGAAGAACGCCCCCTTCTTGTGGGCCCGCCACGTCGCCGTGGTGTTCGAGCCCTTGGCGTTCGTCGACAGGTAGAACACGTTGCCGTAGCCGCCGGTGGCGAGGACGACGGCGTGTGCCGAGTGCCGGGAGATCTCGCCGGTCAAGAGGTCGCGCACGACGATGCCGCACGCCTTGCCGTCCTTCACGACGAGGTCGAGCATCTCGGTGCGGTTGTAGAGGGTGCAGGAGCCGGCGTGGACCTGGCGGGCGAGCGCCTGGTAGGCGCCGAGCAGGAGCTGCTGGCCGGTCTGGCCCCGGGCGTAGAAGGTCCGGGACACCTGCGCACCGCCGAAGCTGCGGTTGTCGAGGAGACCGGAGTACTCACGGGCGAAGGGCACGCCCTGCGCAGCGCACTGGTCGATGATGTCGACCGACACCTCGGCGAGGCGGTACACGTTGCCCTCACGGGCACGGAAGTCGCCGCCCTTGACCGTGTCGTAGAACAGCCGGTACACGGAGTCGCCGTCGTTCTTGTAGTTCTTGGCGGCGTTGATGCCGCCCTGCGCGGCGATCGAGTGTGCGCGTCGGGGCGAGTCGTGGAAGGTGAAGACCTTCACGTTGTACCCGAGCTCGCCGAGCGAGGCCGCGGCCGAGGCGCCGGCCAGACCGGTGCCCACGACGATGATGTCGTACTTGCGCTTGTTGGCCGGGTTGACGAGCTTCAGGTTGAACTTGTGGCTCGTCCACTTCTCGTCGATCGGGCCGGTGGGGACCTTGCCGTCGAGGTAACCGGTGGTGGTCACTTCTTCGCACCTTCCTTTGCAACCGCAGTCGGATCGAATTGGGCCTTCGCCTCGTCACCGAGGCAGATGTCGGTCGGCTCGCCGTCGAGCAGGTGGCACGGGGCCGTGCGCTCGTCCTGGCTGACCACGCCGGCGAGGGTCATGATCGGGAACGACAGGTTGCCGATGAGGATGATCGCCGCGAACCCGTTGGCGAAGGTGCGCCGGGCGGCGTTGAACTTCGGGTTGTTCCACCCGAGGCTCTGGAAGAGGCTCCACGCACCGTGGCGGAGGTGCACGGCGAGCGCCACGTTGGCGACGATGTAGATGATCGCGACCGGGACGTTCGAGAGGCTCTGCACCACGTTGTTGTAGACGTCGCCGTAGATGTACGTGTCGGGGAAGATCCGGCCCCACGTGAGGTCGGCGAGGTGGAACAACACGTAGAGGATCACCACGAGACCGGTGAGCCGCATGGACCGCGACGACGTGTTCGCCACCCGGTAGCGACGGCTCGCCTGGTAGCGGGTCGGTCGGGCGGCCCGGTTGATCCTCGTGAGCGTCACGGCGGAGTGGATGTGCAGCGCCACCGCCCCGAGAAGCCCGGCACGCAGGCCCCACAGTGCCCACTCCCGGGGGATGAAGTGCCCGCCCAGGGTCCGCAGCGCCTCGGCGTACTCGTTGAACTTCGCCGGGCCCTCGTACATGTGGAGGTTGCCGATCATGTGCACGAGCACGAAGCCCATGAGCATGAGGCCCGTGACCCCCATCACCCACTTCTTGCCGACCGCCGACTGGTAGAGGCCGAAGGGGTACGGGAGGCGCTTCTGCGGCCGTCGGAACGCCGGCTTCACGAGCCCGCGCGCACTCACTCCCGACGAGCGCACCGTTGTGGTCGCCACGTGTCTCCTCCCAGCCCGCCCCGGGCGGTCTTGCATGCGTCGATGTGAGGGGAACGGTACCGTCTCGCCGAGGGACGCGGCGAACCGTGTCGGGTCCGGGTCGGTCGACGGTCGCAGGGCCGGGGCAGGGGAGAAATCCGGGTGGAACTTCGGGACCGTGTCGCGGTGATCACCGGGGGTGGCGGCGGGATCGGGTCGGCGGTCGGTCGCCGGTTCGCCGCCGAGGGGGCGCGGGCGGTGGTGCTCGTCGACCGCGACGCAGCCGCGGCCGAGGCGGCGGCCGCACAGCTCGGTCTCGGCGAGCGCGGGTTCGGGGTCGGCCTCGACGTCACCGACGAGGCGGCGGTGGTCTCCCTCGTGGAGTCGGTGCTCGACCGGTTCGGGCCGATCGACGTGTTCTTCTCGAACGCCGGTGCCGGCGCCGACGGAGGCGTCGAGGCGTCGAATGCGGCGTGGCAGCGGCAGTGGGACCTGCACGTGATGTCGCACGTGTACGCGGCTCGGGCCGTGCTGCCCTCGATGGTGGCGCGGGGTGAGGGCTATCTGCTGCACACGGCGTCGGCGGCCGGGTTGCTGCTCGCGATGGGCAGCGCGCCCTACAGCGTGACGAAGGCGGCGTGCATCAAGCTCGCCGAGTACCTGGCGATCAGCCACGGCGACGACGGCATCCGGGTCTCGGTGCTGTGCCCGCAGGGGGTGAACACCGCGATGGCCCCCCGCCAGCTCGGCGACGGGGCGACGGACGGGATCAAGGAGCCCGACGACGTGGCCGTCGCGGTCGTCGAGGCGATGCGGGAGGAGCGGTTCATGATCCTGTCGCACCCCGAGGTCGGTGAGTACGTGCGGCGCAAGGCGATCGATCCGGATCGCTGGCTGCGCGGGATGCGACGCCTACGGGGTCGTTCGCTCGACCGCTGAGAGGGCCGAAGGTCCCGTGCTCTCGGGACCTCCGACCACTGCGCCGGATCGGACCGCCTCCGTACCGTCGACCCATGGCACTTGCGCAGATCGACATGGCGGCCGACGAGATGCTCGAGCCGGAGGACCGGGCGTTCGTGCGGACCACGGCGCTTGGCGTCCTCGTCGGCGTCGCGGTCGTGTTCGGGCTGATCACCCTCGCCGTGCAGATCGTCGCCGGCGGTCTCGGGTGGTGGTACACGCTCGGCGTGGCGACGTTCGCATCGGTGGTGACCGGCGGGTTCTTCGGTGGCGTGGTGTTCGCCTCACGCCACCTCATTGTCCACGGCCACTGAGCGGGCTCAGCGGCGCAGCGGTGCTGCGTCGCTCCAGGCGAGTCGCTCCTCGACGACGGGGAGTCGGACCTGCCGCCAGGTGATCTGAACGGCGTCGCCGTCGGCGGGTTCGACCATCAGTTCGAACATGCCGCTCCGTACCTCGTCGCGCGGTCGGGCGAGCAGTTGCAGGAACGCCTCGGCGGCCTCGGTCGTGGCGAGCATGCGTGGCTGCCACCTCCCGAACACCTTCTCGTTGTCGGCGTACTCGTCGGTCATGCCGGTGCGGATGAAGGGGAAGAGCACGGAGCACGCCGAGGCGAGCTCCGCGGCGCGCCCGAGGTTGATGTCGAGGACCTGCGGGAGCTGCAGGACCGCCCAGTTCGAGATCGCGTAGCCGGGGACGGAGGGCCCCGGGTCGATCGCCTGCCGGGAGGACACGTAGACGATCTGCACGGGCACGCCGTGGTGCACGGCCTCGCCGGCCCAGAGGTGGGTGACGGCGAGGAACCCGTCGATCTTCGTGTCGAGCACGAGCCGGGACTCCTCGAGGTTGTCGATGAAGTGCTGGCGCACACGGGCCCGCCGCATCGCCGTGGACTCGTCGGGGACCTCGCGCAGCGCCCGGCCGAAGCTGTAGCCGCGCTCCGTGAGTCCGGAGTTGCAGATGATGAGGTCGGGCGGGAGTCCGCCCATGTGCTCGATGACGTAGGACCGCATCGCCCACAGGTCGCCCATGTTCGTCACGTCGGCCTGCACGGGGAATGCGTCGACACCTTCCGACCGCAGGCGGTCGACCAGGTCGAAGCCGTCGTGGTAGCTGCGGTGGAAGTGCACGCCGACGGTCGCCGCGCCGTTCAGGCCGGCGGCGAGAGCGAAGGCCTGACCGATGCCGCCGTCCTTGCCCGCCCCGGTGATCAGCACCCGCCGCCCGGTCACCCCGGCGGCGAGTTGCGGGTCGAAGCGGAAGGCGTCGAGGTCGACGGTGAACGCCATGGTTGGCCTCCGTGAGCGATGGTGCTCCGAGGCTAGGTGCCCTGGTCCACGATCTCGCAGCCGTGGGCTCTCGGTTAGCGTGGCCGCATGTCGACCACCGCGCATCCTCCGGCAGCGACCCTCGGACAGCTCCGGGCGTCCGGCTGGGTCTCCCGGTCCGTGAAGGCCGAGCTCCGCGAGAGCGCGATCGCAAGGATCCGGGCGGGTGAGCCGCTCTTCCCCCGGGTGCTCGGCTACGAGGACACGGTGGTGCCGCAGCTCGAGAACGCGCTGCTCGCCGGACACGACATCGTGCTGCTCGGGGAGCGCGGGCAGGCGAAGACGCGGCTGATCCGTGCCCTCGTCGGTCTGCTGGACGAGTGGATGCCAATCGTCGCCGGCTCCGAGATCAACGACGATCCGTACGAACCGATCTCGAGGTACGCCCGTGATCTTCTCGCCGAGCACGGCGACGACACGCGCATCGAGTGGGTCCACCGGGACCGTCGCTACGGCGAGAAGCTGGCCACGCCCGACACGTCGGTCGCCGATCTCATCGGCGAGGTCGACCCGATCAAGGTGGCGGAGGGCCGCTACCTGTCCGACGAGTTGACCGTCCACTACGGGCTGGTTCCCCGGACGAATCGCGGGATCTTCGCCATCAACGAACTCCCGGACCTCGCCGAGCGGATCCAGGTCGGGTTGTTGAACGTGCTCGAGGAGCGCGACGTGCAGATCCGCGGCTACAAGCTGCGACTCCCGCTCGACGTCGTGCTCGTCGCCTCGGCGAACCCCGAGGACTACACGAACCGCGGTCGGCTCATCACCCCGTTGAAGGACCGGTTCGGTTCCCAGATCCGCACCCACTACCCGCCGACGGTCGAGATCGAGATGGAGATCGTCGCCCAGGAGGCGGTGCCCTTCGCCGTGGACGGCCTGCGCGTCTCCGTTCCCGAGTGGATGCGCGAGATCGTCGCGACCGTGTCGCACCTCGCCCGGGCGTCGGGCAACGTCAACCAGCGGTCGGGCGTCTCGGTCCGCCTGTCGGTGTCGAACGAGGAGACCCTCGTGGCGAACGCAGCACGGAGGTGCCTGCTCGCGGGTGAGGACGAGGTCGTGCCCCGGGTCTGCGACCTCGACGCGATGCTCGCCTCGACCATGGGCAAGGTCGAGATCGAGTCGCTCGAGGAAGGCCGCGACGTGGCGATCGTCGACCAGTTCCTGCGCCAGGCGACCCTCGCCGTCTTCCGCGACCGGATCGACCCGGACGTCGCCGGTGCGGTCCTCGACGCGTTCGAGGACGGGCTCACCGTCAGCACCGGGGAAGATGTCTCCTCGGCGGATCTCGCGGCGGTCGCCGGGGCGCACCCGGCACTCGCCACGGCGGTCGCGACCCTCGACGGCGTCGCCGACTCACCGGCGACGGTCGCCTCGGCCGTGGAGTTCGTCCTCGAGGGCCTGCACCTTTCGAAGCGACTCAACAAGGACGCCGTGGGGAACCGCGCGAGCTATCGCTCGCGGAGCTGACGTTCCGCCCGCGCCCGGGCACCGAGCTCGACACCGGTCGGACGCAGCGTCCGGTCGCGGGTGAGGAGTCCGAGGCGTGGGCCGAAGCCAATGCTCCCGTCGGTCCCGGCGAGGAGGTCGGCTGCGGCGATTCGGTAGCCGTCGACGGCGGGCTCCCACAGCCACGCCCGGAGGTCGATCCCGTCACGGCGGGCCGCGTCGACCTGCGCGAGGGCCTCGTCCAGGCGCTCGAGGTCGGCGGGATCGTCGGCGGCGCCCGCAGCGACGGTCTGACCGAGGACCATCAGCGGCCGATCCGGACCTTCCTCGGCGGCGCGGTGCAGTGTGGCGAGCAGGTGCTCCGGTCCGTGGCGTCGGTACAGGCCCCCGTCGCCGTCGACGACGAGCTCACCCTCGGGGAACAGCCCGACAACGTCGAAGGCGTCACGCATCGCCGGGACCTGCACGGGCGGGAGGCGACGGAGGTGGAGGACACCGTCACGGAAGCCTTCCGTCCAGCACCACAGCGTCTCCTCGAGCGCCCGGGCTCGGCGACTGCTCGTCACCCGCTCGTCGGCGGCCCGGACCGGGCCGACCTCGTAGCAGGCGGCCACCGGCGCACGACCGCCGCGCAGGACTCGCCAGGACTCGAGCGCGGCGAGGTGCCCGCCGCGGACGGTCTCGATGAACTTCTGGGGGCTACGGACCGCCGGAGGTGCAGTGCCCACGAGGAACGCCGCCCGTGCCGCTGCGACGGTCCGGGTGATGGGCGCCCACCCGTCGACGAGGTCACCGAAGGCGTCGGCGCAGCGCTCCACGTGCCGCGGCCACAGCAGCGACCGGGAGGTCCGGTCGCGCCAACCGTTGAGGTCGACGGCGAACCAGCCCGGCAGCACGCCATCGGCGAGGGTGACCCACACGGCGAGGCCGGTCGATCGGATCGAGGTGATCCGTTCCCGGTAGGTCTCGAGGGCGGCCCGGTCGATGCGCCCCTCCGCCGGTTCGATGCGGGCCCAGTCGATCCCCATCCGGACGAGGTCGAGGCCGGCGTCGGCGAGTTGGCGGGCGTCGGCGTCGAGATCGGACACGGCCCCATTCCCGTCGGCGCTCGGCGGTGCGGCCCCCGCCTGTTCGTGGGCGAACCAGTCCGACGCGAGCGACGCGCCCTCGGCCTGCGTCGCGGACCATGCGGCACCGAGGCGGAGTCCCGGCGGCGGCGTCATGGAGTGACGGTACTCGGGGTGCAGGCGACCCCGGCACAGGCCGGGTTCGGTCGGTACGCTGCCCCCATGACGGCACCGCGTTTCCGGTACTCACGCTGGGACGGCTCGCAGAAGGGATTCTCCTTCGGAGCGGACGACGTGATGTCGGAGATCACCGACGATCTCCTCTACCACGGCGATCTGAATGCGGCGCTCCGGCGCATGATGCAGCAGGGCATGCGGAACGCCGACGGCGAGCGCATGCAGGGCGTGCGCGAGATGCTCGAGAATCTGCGTCGTCGTCGGAAGGACGAGCTCGAGCGGTACGACCTCGGTGGTGTGTACGACGACATAGCGCAGGAGTTGCGCGAGGTCGTGGAGACCGAGCGGGAGGCGATCGAGGACCGGCTCGACGACGTCGCCGCATCGGGCGACGACCGCCAGAAGGACCTGACGCGTCAGGCGATGGGGGAGCGGAACCTGCAGCTCGACATGCTGCCGCGCGACCTCGCCGGTCAGGTCCGCGGACTGCAGGACTACGACTTCGTCTCCGAAGCGGCCGCTCAGCGGTTCGAGGAGCTCGTCGACCAGCTCCGCCAGCAGGTCGTCCAGTCGCAGTTCAACGAGATGGCCGGGGCGATGCAGGACATCCGACCCGAGGACATGGCGCGCATGAAGGACATGATGAGCGCGCTCAACGAGCTGCTCGAGGCGCGCAACCGTGGCGAGGACACCCAGGAGGCGTTCGAGCGGTTCATGTCGGAGTTCGGGGACTTCTTCCCGGAGAACCCGCAGGATCTCGAGGAGCTCCTCGAGCTGATGGCGCGTCGGATGGCGGCGATGCAGGCGATGCTCAACTCCATGACGCCCGAGCAGCGCCAGCAGCTCCAGGAGCTGTCGAACCAGCTCCTCGAGGACATGGATCTGCGCTGGCAGATGGATCAGCTCGCCCAGAACCTGCAGGCGGCGTTCCCCGACGCCGGGTGGGAGCGCAGCTACGACTTCAGCGGACAAGATCCGCTCGACATGATGTCGGCGTCGCAGGTGATGCAGGACCTCGGCGATCTCGACGACCTCGAGAACCTGCTGCGGAACGCATCGAACCCGGGGGCGTTGGCTGAGGTCGACGTCGACCGTGCCCGCGAGCTCCTCGGCGAGGACGCGGCGCAGAGCCTCGAGAACATGGCCCGGGTGGCGCGCATGCTCGAGGAGGCGGGTCTCATCGAGAACCGGGAGGGCAAGCTCGAGCTGACCCCTCGTGGGTTGCGTCGTCTCGGCCAGAACGCCCTCGCGGAGCTGTTCCGGAAGCTGCGGGTCGACCAGGTCGGACAGCACCAGATCGAGAAGTCGGGCTGGGGTCACGAGCGCGAGTACTCGACGAAGGCGTACGAGTTCGGCGATCCGTTCAACCTCGACATCAACGAGACCGTTCGCAATGCAATCCGCCGGGTGGGGACGGGCACCCCGGTGCGGCTCACCCCGGAGGACTTCGAGGTGGAGCGCACCGAGTCGATGGTGCGGCAGTCGACCGTGTTGATGCTCGACCTGTCGATGTCGATGCCGATGCGCGACAACTTCCTGCCGGCGAAGAAGGTCGCGATGGCGCTGCACCAGCTCATCTCGTCGGCCTACCCGCGGGACTACCTCGGTCTCGTCGGCTTCTCGTCGGTGGCCCGCGAGTTCAAGGCATCGGAGTTGCCCGAGGTCTCCTGGGACTACGTGTACGGCACGAACATGCAGCACGGCATGGCGATCGCCCGTCGGTTGCTCGCCCGCCAGTCCGGGTCGAAGCAGATCATCATGATCACCGACGGCGAGCCGACCGCCCATACCGAGGACGACGGCACGCCGTACTTCGCCTATCCGCCCGAGCCGGAGACGATCCGCCGCACACTCCGCGAGGTGGGGCGGTGCACGCGCGACGGCATCGTGATCAACACGTTCATGCTCGACGCGACCAGTTACCTGAAGGCGTTCATCGAGCGTGTGGCCGAGATGAACCGTGGTCGTGCGTTCTTCACGACACCCGAGACGCTCGGTGACTACGTGCTCGTCGACTTCATCGAGCAGAAGAAGCGCCTGCTCGGTGGCCGGGCCCGTCGGGCCTGACGACCGTCGGCGCTCGGACGCCGAATTCGTTCGGCCTTGCGACCGCGCCGTCGCTGCGCAATGATGACATCGCTGTAATTACGTGCCCGTCCCCACGGGGCATCCCGGCAAGGACCGGGGAGGAACGACATGCGAAACGTCATCGAGAACGAGGATCTGACCTGGCAGCGGCTCGCCAACTGCCTGGGCGTCGATCCCGACCTGTTCTTCCCCGAGCGCGGTGCGTCGACGCGGGAGGCCAAGGAGGTCTGTCGCGGGTGCGTCGTCCGGGAGAGCTGCCTCGAGTTCGCCATCACGAACGGCGAGAAGTTCGGGATCTGGGGCGGGCTGTCGGAGCGTGAACGCCGACGGATCCGGCGGGCCCGTGCGGTCGCAGCGGCGAACGTCGTCCCGCTGCGCCGACCGGCCTCGGCCTGACTCTCTGCCGGCCCGGGGCGGCACGAACGCCCGGCATCGGTAGGATGCGGGCATGTTCGCATTCATCCAGGGACCCGAGTGGATTCTGGTTCTCGTGGTTCTCCTGCTGTTCTTCGGCGGGTCGCAGTTGCCCAAGCTCGCCCGGTCGCTCGGGCAGGCGCAGCGTGAGCTGAAGAAGGGCCTCGAAGAGGGCGCCTCCGGGGACACCGACAAGAAGTCGTCCTGACGACGACGCACTAGCGTTCCACGGCCGCACCACGCCCTTTCGTCCGGAGAGACACCGATGACCGACACCGCACCCCTCGAGGCGCCGATCGCGCACGTGACCATCGTCTACCTCGGACCGGTCGCGCCCCACTGGGAGGTGCGCGGCATCGCCGGCGACCGCAAGGCGATCGACGACTTCCGCAACCGGGTCGCCGCCCGACTCGTGCTGCTCCCCCCGCACGACCCCCAGTTCCGCCGCAATCGTGAGCGGGTGCAGCGGGACGCCGAGCGCGAGAACATCGCCCTCGGCTGGGACCTCGGCTACGACGAGCAGGAAAGCTGATCCGGCCGGGGTCATGGTCGCCGAGGCGGCGAAGGACCCCGGGAGGTTCCTGAACCGCGAGCTGTCCTGGCTCGCCTTCGACGAGCGCGTCCTCGCCCTCGCTGCCGATCCGTCGCTCCCGCTCCTCGAGCGCCTCCGGTTCCAGGCGATCTTCGCCTCGAACCTCGACGAGTTCTTCCAGGTCCGGGTCGCCTCCCTGCTCGATCGCGTCGCCGGCGGGGTGACGAAGGCGTCGGCCGACGGTCGTCGACCTCGACAGCAGCTCCGGGAGATCCGCGCCGAGGTGGGTCGACTGACCGACCTGGAGGAGGCGACGTTCCTCGACGGTCTCCTTCCGGCGCTCCGGGCGGCGGGCATCGACCTCGTCGACTGGGGTGATCTCGACGAGGCCGACCGGAACTGGTGCGCACTCGAGTTCGATGCCCGGATCTTCCCGGTGCTGACGCCGCTCGCCGTCGATCCGAGCCACCCGTTCCCCTACATCTCCGACCTGTCGCTCAGCCTGGCCGTCCGCGCCCAGCCGGCGGGGTCCGAGGAGATCCGATTCGCGAGGGTGAAGGTCCCGTCGCTGCTGCCGAGGTTCCTGCACCTTCCCGACTCGGACCGCTTCGTACCGGTCGAGCAGGTGATCGCTGCGCACCTGCACCGCCTCTTCCCCGACGCGGCGATCGTGTCGGTCGACGCGTTCCGGCTCACGCGCAGCGCGGACCTCGACCTCGACGAGACCGAGGCGGACGATCTCCTCGCTGCGGTCGAGACCGAACTCCGCCGTCGCAGGTTCAACCGGGCGGTCCGGCTCGACGTGACGTCGACGATGCCGACCGAGGTCCGGACACTCCTCCTCGACGAGCTCGAGCTCTCCGACGACGACGTCTACGCGCACCGCATGCTGCTCGGCGGCGCGGACCTCGTCGAGCTGGTGGCGCTCGACCGTCCTGATCTGTTACGGGCACCGCTCCCGGTCGTCCCGCACCCGCAGTTCGACGCACCGGACGTTGATCTGTTCGCTGCGATTCGGGCGCAGGATCTGCTCGTCCACCACCCGAACCACTCTTTCCGGTCGTCGGTCGAGGCGTTCGTGACGACGGCGGCATCGGACCCGGCGGTGCTCGCGATCAAGATGACGCTGTACCGGACGTCGGAGGACGGCGAACTGCTGCAGTCCCTCGTGCGAGCCGCCGAGGAGGGCAAGCAGGTGGTGGTGCTCGTCGAGCTGAAGGCTCGCTTCGACGAGCAGGTGAACATCGTGTGGGCCCGGCGCCTCGAGGCGGCAGGGGCACACGTCGTCTACGGGATCGCGGGTCTGAAGACGCACGCGAAGACGGTCCTCGTGATCCGGGACGAACCCGGCGGGCTGCGCCGTTACGCGCACGTCGGCACCGGCAACTACAACGCCTCGACCGCACGGTTCTACGAAGATCTCGGGCTGTTCTCTGCGGATCCGTCGGTCGGTGACGACCTGATCGGGTTGTTCAACTACCTCACCGGGTTCGGCACCGAGACGGACTACCGGACGTTGCTCGTCGCGCCGCACCACCTGCGGACCTCGCTCGTGGCGTTGATCCGCGGCGAACGCGGTGCCGACGGTGGTCGCATCGTAATGAAGATGAACTCGCTCGTGGATCCGCAGCTCATCGACGAGCTCTATGCGGCGAGCGCCGACGGCGTGCGGATCGACCTCGTCGTGCGTGGGATCTGCTGCCTGCGTCCCGGGGTCCCGGGTCTTTCGGAGAACATCCGGGTGCGCTCGGTCGTCGGCCGGTACCTCGAGCACTCCCGCGTGTACCACTTCGCGAACGGCGCCGGTCCGGGCCGACCCGCCGCCTGGATCGGCTCCGCCGACCTGATGCCCCGGAACCTCGACCGTCGCGTCGAGGTGCTCGTCCCCGTCCGGCCCGCCGCGTTGCGCACCCGGATCGAGGACATGCTCGACGTCCTGCTCGCCGACGACGTCCTCGCGTGGGAGCTCGATGGAGACGGCCGTTGGCACCGCGTGCGGGATCGGGGAGGAAGCGGCGCGTTCGAGTCGCAGATGGAACTGCATCGGCGGACGATGCAGTGGACCTGAACCACCCCTCGACGAAGTTCCGTCGGGTCCTCGAGGTGGGCGCGTTGTTCGCCTGGCTGGGGCTCATCGGCTTCGGCGGACCCGCAGCGCACATCGGGCTCATCCGGCGGGAGGTCGTCGAACGGCGGGGCTGGCTGCGCGACGAGGAGTTCGCCGATCTCGTGGGAGCGTCCGCACTGATCCCCGGGCCGACGTCCTCGGAGCTGGCCATGCACGTGGGAAAGGTGCGAGCCGGTCTGCCGGGAATGCTCGCGGCGGGTCTCGGGTTCCTCACGCCGTCCGCGCTCATGGTCGGGATCATCGCCTGGGGTGCCGCGGTGGCGACGGTCGCCGAGTTCGCCGATCCCGTGCTCGCGGGGTTGCTGCCCGTCGTCCTCGCCATCGTGGTCCATGCAGGGGCGGGGTTCGGACGCACGGTACTGCGCGGTCGGAGCGCACCGGTCGTGGCCGTCGGTGCGGCCGTGGGCGTGTCGGCCGGATTGCACGAGCTCGTGGTCCTCGGTTGCGCAGCGGCGGTCGGTGTCGCGCTCGTCCGCGCGCGGCGGCGCCGACCGGGGGTCGCGTCGGTGCTCCCGCTGGGTTCCCTGCTCGCCATCGTCGACGGCGCGGGATCCGGGTTCCCGCTCGTCAGGATCGCCTGGTCGTTCGTGACGATCGGGGCGACCGTCTTCGGCAGCGGGTACGTCCTCGTGTCGTTCCTCGAGCGCGAGTTCGTGCAGCGTGCCGGGTGGGCCACGAGCCAGCAGGTGCTCGACGCCGTCGTGGCGGGACAGGTGACCCCGGGCCCGCTCTTCACGGCGGCCACACACCTCGGCTACCAGTTCGCCGGCATCCCTGGTGCGGTGGTCGCAACGGTGTCGATCTTCCTGCCGTCGTTCCTCCTCGTCGGGTTGCTCGGGCCGTTGGTCGGCCGGATCCGCCGCAGCGTCTCGGCGTCTGCGGCGCTCGACCATCTGAACGCCGCCTCGTTCGGGATCCTGACGGTCGCGGTGGCCGTTCTCGGACGGGTCGCGATCGCCGACGTTCCGGCAGCCGTCGTCGGGCTCGTCGCCCTCCTGTTGCTCTGGCGCCGAGCGCTGGGCAGCGGACCGCTGCTCCTCGGTGGTGTGATGCTCGGGCTCCTCCGCACTGCGGCGATGTGACGCGGGGCACGAAACGGAGGATTCCGGGATCATTCACCTCACGTTCACCGCGACGACCGGTGGCGGTCACGTGCCCTCCGTACCGTTCGCTCGTCCAACCGACCAGAACGCCCAAGGAGGGCATTCCCTTGACGCCGATCCGCCGCCGCTCCGCCGGCATCCTCGCAGCGACACTCGCACTCGCAACCCTCGCCACGGCGTGCGGTGGCTCCGACTCCACCACCTCGTCCTCGGCTGCCGACACCACGGCCAAGGAAGCGGCGACCACGACCGCCAAGCGCCCCGAGGTCACCGGCACGCTCGCGGCGTCGGGCGCCACGTTCCCCAAGGCCTTCTACGAGGTCATGATCGCCGACTTCAAGAAGGCCCAGCCGAAGGCCACCGTCACCTACGCGGGTGGCGGATCGGGCAAGGGCCGCACCGACCTGCAGAACCAGGTCGTCGACTTCGCGGGCACCGACGGGCTCGTGAAGGACGCCGACAAGCCGAACTACAAGGGCGGCGAGTTCTTCTACATCCCGACGGTCGCGGCGCCGATCACCGTGTCGTACAACCTCGACGGCGTCGACAAGCTGAACCTCTCGTCCGACACGATCGCCAAGATCTTCCAGCGTCAGATCAAGACCTGGGACGATCCGGCCATCGTCGCCGAGAACCCCGACGCGAAGGCGAAGCTGACGGGCAACATCACCGTCGCCCGCCGCTCCGACGGATCGGGCACCACCGAGAACTTCACCAAGTTCCTCGTGAAGGCGTCGCCCACCGCATGGAACCTCAAGTCCGGTTCGACGGTCGAGTGGCCGGCGGACACGCAGGCAGGCAACGGCAACGCGGGCGTCGCCCAGATCGTGAAGGACACGAAGGGCGCGATCGGCTACGTGGACCTCGCCGACGCGAAGGCCACCGGCTTGAAGCGGGCCCTGGTCAAGAACAAGGCCGGCAAGTTCGTGGCGCCGAGCCTCGAGGGTGCCACGGCGTCGCTCGAAGGCATCACGCTGAACGCCGACCTCAGCTACGACCCGCTCTGGGCCGACGGTGACAAGGCCTACCCGATTACGGCACCGACCTGGATCATGGTCTACGCCACCCAGACCGACAAGGTGAAGGGCGAGACCGTCAAGGAGTTCCTCCACTACATGCTGACCGACGGTCAGAAGGTGGCTTCCTCGGTCGACTTCGCACCGCTGCCTGCCTCGGTGATCGAGAAGGCGCTGGCGCAGCTCGACAAGATCAGGATCCCGGCCTGATCGGATCCTGAACCCGATCGCTGCTCCTGACCGGGTCGACATGCCGTCTCCCCTTCGGCAACGTCGACCTGGTCGGGATGCGGTAGAACGAGGTACGGGTATGGACGCACCTCTCGACTTCCGCGGTAAGGCGGGGATCGCCGACCGACTGTTCGGCTTCGCCGCTCTCGCCGCCGGCACGATCGTCCTCGTGGCGCTCGGCACGATCGCCTTCACGACGACCCGGCGTGCCTGGCCGGCGCTCGATGCGATGGGGTTCGACTTCATCACGAGCACGCGCTGGGCACCGAACGACGAGGTCTTCGGTGCGGGGGCGTTCGTCTACGGGACCCTCGTCACGTCGACGATCGCACTGGTGCTCGCCGTCCCGGTCAGCATCGGGATCGCCCTGTTCACCACCCAGGTGGCCCCGCCCCGCTGGCGGAAGCCGATCGTCTACGTCGTCGACCTGCTCGCGGTGATCCCGTCGGTCGTCTTCGGTCTCTGGGGGATCCTCGTGTTCTCCAAGCAGGTGCTACCCGTCTACGAGCTGCTCCACGGTTGGTTCGGCGGGATCCCGGTGATCGGGGCGCTGTTCGGTGAGACCGGCAGCGGGAGGAACTTCATGACCGCCGGCATCGTGCTGGCCGTCATGATCACCCCGATCATCACGTCGTTGTCCCGCGAGGTGATGGACACCTGCCCGACGACCGACCGTGAGGGGGCGTACGCTCTCGGCGCGACCCGGTGGGAGATGATCCGTGGTGCCGTGCTCCCGCATTCGCGCAACGGGCTCGTCGGGGCGGTGATGCTCGGCCTCGGTCGGGCCATGGGCGAGACCATCGCCGTTGCCCTCGTGATCGGCTCCACGGTCGGCGTCTCGGCGAACCTGTTCGCCGCCGGCGATGCGTTGCCCGCCCGGATCGCGAACGAGTGGGGTGAGGCGGAGGGGAACTGGCGGGCCGCACTCGTCGGCCTCGCCGTAGCGCTCTTCGTGATCACGATCATCGTGAATCTCGCTGCGACGGCGGTCGTGCAGCGAACCGGCGAACGCGGAGGACGGCGATGACGGTCGACGGCGGATCGGGCCTCGACCTCTCGCAGCGGCCGTCGTCCCGCACGCGGACGGACCGTGCCATGACCGCGGTGATGCTGGTCTGTCTCCTCGCCGTCGTCGTCCCGCTCGCTGCGGTCGTCTACACGCTGTTGAAGAACGGCGCGGGTCAGCTCTCCGCCGAGTTCTTCACGGCGGACATCCCGACGATCAGCAGGATCGAGGGCCCGGGCATGGGTCCGGCGATCGTCGGCACGCTGCTGATCACGGCGGTGGCGGCCGCGATGGCCCTGCCGCTCGGGATCCTCGGGGCGATCTACCTGAACGAATCCAGCGCCGGCGGTCGACTCGGGCGCCTGATCCGCTTCATGGCGACCGTCATGACCGGTGTGCCGTCGGTCGTCATGGGCCTGTTCGTCTACGTGACCTACACGCTGCGCTTCAAGCAGAACGCGTTCGGTGGAGCGCTCGCACTCGCCTTCCTGATGCTCCCCGTCGTGATCCGCACGACGGAGGAGATGCTCAAGCTCGTGCCCGACAACCTCCGCGAAGCGTCCGCAGCACTCGGCGCCCGCCGGAGTCGTACGGTGCTCACCGTGGTGCTGCCCGCTGCACTGCCCGGGGTGGTCTCCGGTTGTCTTCTCGCCGTCGCCCGAGCTGCCGGTGAGACGGCGCCGATCCTGTTCGTGGTCGGCGCGGCGACGTCGGTCAACACGAACGTGTTCCGCGAGGTCAACACCGCGCTGTCCGCGCAGATCTTCGCGAACGCCCAGCTCCCCTTCGAAGGCGCGCAGCAGCGTGCCTGGGGGGCGGCGCTCACCCTCGTACTGCTCGCGTTCGTGATCACCTTGATCGCACGCGTCGTCACCGCGCGGTTCGCGCTCAAGCGTTAGGGAACGTCATGACCGACACACTGCACGACGGTCTGGCCGACGACAGCTCCTCGACCGACGACGCCCCCGTCTTCGTCACGAGCGACCTCTCGGTCTACTACGGCGCCTATCGAGCGGTCCGCAACGTCTCCATCGACATCCGCCAGAACGAGATCACGTCGTTCATCGGACCGTCGGGGTGTGGCAAGACCACGGTGCTGCGCTGCTTCAACCGGATGAACGACCTCATCGTCGGCGCACGCGTCGATGGCTCGATCCTCTACCGGGGCATCGACCTGTACGGAGCGGACGTGTCCGCCGTCGAGGTGCGTCGCCACATCGGCATGGTGTTCCAGAAGCCGAATCCCCTGCCGAAGAGCATCTACGACAACATCGCCTTCGGACCGCGCATCAACGGCGTCCGCAAGCGGTCCGAGCTCGACGACATCGTGGAGCGCTCGCTGGTCCGTGCTGCGCTCTGGGACGAGGTGAAGGACCGGGTCAAGGCGTCGGCGCTCGGCCTGTCCGGTGGTCAGCAGCAGCGCCTCTGCATCGCTCGGACGATTGCGGTCGAACCCGATGTGATCCTCATGGACGAGCCGTGCTCGGCGCTCGACCCGATCGCCACCGGTCGGATCGAGGAGCTGATGCAGGAACTCAAGTCGGATTACTCGATCGTGATCGTCACCCACAACATGCAGCAGGCGGCCCGGGTGAGCGACCGGACGGCGTTCTTCACCGTCGAGGTGAACCCGGAGAGCGACCGGCGGACCGGGGTACTCGTCGAGTTCGACAGCACGAAGAAGATGTTCTCGAATCCCGCCGACGAGCGGACCGAGAACTACGTGACCGGCCGGTTCGGCTGATCCGGGACGATCGAGGAGGATCCGATGACCGAGGACCTGCGTAAGAACCTGCACCGGGGGATCGACTCGATCCAGCACGACGTCGTCCGCCTGTCGGCGATGGTCGCGGAGGGCGTGGTCGCGGGGACGGCCGCGCTGCTCGACTCCGACATGGACGCCGCCCAGTCGTTGATCGACGCCGACGACGTGCTCGACGAGTTGACGAACGACCTCGAGGAACGCTGCTTCGCCGTGCTGGCGCTCGAACAGCCGATGGCGAGCGATCTCCGGTCCGTGACCGGATCGCTCCGTATCGCGAGCGACCTCGAGCGAGCCGGCGACCTCGTCGTGAACATCATGAAGGGTGCACGGCGCATGTACGGCCAGGATCTGCCGGTGCGCCTCCGCGGGATCATCCAGCAGATGAGCGAGGAGAGCGCCCGGCTCATCCGCCTCGCGTCCGACGCGTACGCAGAGCGGAACGGGGCGCTCGGCTCGGCGCTCAACGAAATCGACAACCGTCTCGACGAGCTGCAGCGGGACTTCATCGCAGCGATGTTCGACGCGCACACCAACGGTGAGTGCGAGCTGCCCCAGGCGGTGCAGCTCGCACTGATCGCCCGGTACTACGAGCGCATCGGCGACCACGCGGTGAACATCGGCGAACGGGTCGCGTTCATCGCGACCGGAGCGCTCCCGGACTACGCGGCGATGGGTGCGCGTGGCGTCCCCGGGGCCGGGAGCGCCGAGGAGGAGTGAGCCAAGCCGCCGTCCTGCTGCTCGGCCTCCTCGCCGGGGTGATCGGCGGCGCCGTGGTCGGCGGCGTCGTGGGAGCCCGCAGGTCCCGTCGGCTCGGGGCGCGACGCGTCGACGACGAGTTGCGTGCGTCAGGGCTCGAACATCTGACCGGTGGCGCCGACCCGGCAGCGGCGGTGGTCCGTGTCGTCCGAGAGGTCCGTCGCTCCGCGGCGGAGGAGTCGAGGGCCCGGGCGCTCCTCGTCGACGTCCTCGACGGGTTGCCGCCGGCGATCGTGCTCTTCGACAGCGCGGGTGTCGTCGTGCTCTCGAACAGCGAGGGAGCCCGGATGCTCGGCGGTCGACACGGCGAGGCGATCGTCGCCCGGGTGGTCCGCGACCTCCTCGCCACGGGTGGCGACCGCGCGGTGGAGCTCGCCGGGCCGCCGGCACGGCACGTCGAGATCGCCATGCGCGTCCTCGCCGACGGGCATCGGGTCGCAGTGGTCGACGACGTCACGGAACGGCGACGTCTCGAGGGCATCCGGCGCGACTTCGTGGCGAACATCAGCCACGAGCTCCGCACGCCCGTCGGTGCGATCGTCGTGCTCACCGAGGCGATGATCGATCAGGCCGAACCGGCGGTCCTCGAACGCCTCGGGGCGAAGGTGCACCGCGAGGCCGTGCGGGTGAGCGAGGCGATCGACGACCTCATCGAGCTCTCCCGTCTCGAGCACGACGCGGGGCTCGACGTCGCGCCGGTCCTCGCCGCGAGCCTCGTGCGTGAAGCGGTCGGCAGGGTGGCGCATGCGGCGGAGGAGCGGGGCATTGGGTTCCGGTGCGACGTCTCCGGCGGTGTGGACGAGGTGCTGGTCGATGAGCGCCAGGTGGTGTCGGCGCTCGTGAACCTTCTCGACAACGCCGTGAAGTACTCGCCGGCCGGTTCGGTGGTGACGGTCGGTGTGCGGCCGTGCACCACGGGCGCCGGGGCCCGCGGCGTCTGTTTCGAGGTGGCGGACGAGGGCATCGGGATCCCGGCCCGTGACCTCGAGCGGATCTTCGAGCGTTTCTACCGGGTCGATCGCGCGCGCAGCCGTTCGACCGGTGGTATCGGCCTCGGGCTCGCGATCGTGCGCCACGTCGCGCAGAACCACGCCGGGGACATCGCCGTGTCCTCCCGGGAGGGCACGGGTACGACGTTCACCCTCCGCATCCCGACGCCGGTGGACGGTCCGGCCGACCACGAGGAGACCTCATGACGACGCGCGGGCCGACGGTGTTCGTCGTCGAGGACGAGGACAGTTTCGTGGACGCGTTGACGGTCGGGCTCGAACGGGAGGGGTTCCGGGTCGAGGTCGCCATGGACGGGATCGAGGCGTGCGAACGCTTCGACGAGGTCCGCCCCGACATCGTGCTGCTCGACGTGATGTTGCCCCGGCGTTCCGGTATCGACGTCTGTCGCGAGATCCGCAAGCGCTCGCAGGTGCCGATCATCATGGTCACCGCTCGGAGCGCTGAACTCGACACGGTGGTCGGCCTCGAGGTCGGCGCGGACGACTACGTCAGCAAGCCGTACCGGCTCCGTGAGCTCGTCGCCCGGATGCGGGCGGTGATGCGCCGGACTGCCGACCGGCAGGTGGCATCGGCTGAGGGCACCGAGGGTTCGGTCGGGCGGCTCGCCGCCGGCGACGTGGTCGTCGACCTCGATCGTCACGAGGTCGAGGTCCGGGGCACACCGGTCCGGCTCCCGTTGAAGGAGTTCGAGTTGCTCGCCCTGCTCGTCGCGAACGCCGGACGGGTGCTGCCCCGGGAGACGCTCATCGATCGGATCTGGGGGTCGGACTACGTGGGCGACACGAAGACCCTCGACGTCCATGTCAAGCGGCTCCGGGCCAAGGTCGAGGTCGACCCGTCGAACCCGGAGCACATCGTCACGATCCGGGGCCTCGGCTACAAGTTCGTCGCCACCGGGGCCTGAGTCCCGCCCCTACCATGGGGTCGATGTCCGGATCCGGATCGGCGAGGCCACCGATGTCCCGCGCACGGGCCTTCAGTCGCCTGGCGCGGACCCATGCCGCGGCCGCCGCCGGCGACGCGTCTGTCGCCGTCGCCCTCGCCGGATCGTTGTTCTTCTCGATCGACTACGACGCGGCGCGTTGGCGTGTCGTCCTCTATCTCGTGCTCACGCTGGCGCCGTTCGCGGTCGTCGCCCCCCTGCTCGGACCGGCGATCGATCGGGCCCGCGGTGGTGCCCGTTGGCTCATCGTCGGAAGTGTCGCGACCCGGACGGCCGTCGCACTCCTCCTCGTCAGCCACCTCGATTCGCTGCTGCTGTTCCCCGAGGCGTTCACGCTGCTCGTGATGGGCAAGAGCTACCAGGTCGCGAAGAGCACCTATCTGCCGACGGTCGTCGAGTCGGACTCGGCGCTCGTGGCCACGAATGCACGGATGGCGCTGCTCTCGGCGGTTTCTGGCGGCGTCGGCGCGATCCCGGCGGTGATTTGTTCCCGACTGTTCGGCCCGCACGCCGCGATGGCCGTGGCGATGTGCTGGTTCGCGCTCGCGACCTGGTGCTCGTTCATGATCCCCCAGCCTCCGTCGACGAAGGTCGGCCAGCCGACCGTCGAGGAGCGTGCCGAGCTCGCCTCCGGGGGGATCCGGGTTGTCGCCTCCGCGATGGGGGGACTGCGCAGCGCCGTCGGATTCCTCACGTTCTGGATCGCGTTCGAGCTACGGGCCCAGAGCGCCGCTCCCGTCGAGTTCGCGTTGGTGCTCGGACCCATCGCGGCAGGGGCGATCACCGGGTCGCTCGTCGCGCCGCGCGTCCGCCGGGTGCTCAAGGAGGAGCAGATGCTCGCCGGTGCGCTCATCGTGGTCGGCGCAGCGGCAGCGCTCGCAGCGTTCATCGGTGGGCTGCGCGGCGCCGGACTCCTCGGCGCGGGTGTCGCCGTGGTGAGCGCCTCGGCGAAGCTCGCATTCGACTCCCTCGTCCAGCGTGACGCTCCGCACGCCGACAAGGGCCGGGCGTTCGCTACCTACGAGGCCCGGTTCCAGCTCCTCTGGGTGATCGGTGCGTTGGTCGGGGTGCTCGTCCCGCTGCCGTTGCGGGCAGGGTTCGTGCTCGTCGCGGTCGGTGCGGCGTTGGCCGGTCTGCGCGTGGTCCACGGTCGGCGGGCTGTGGCGGCGGGGAAGTCCCCGCCGACCTTGCCCGATCTCGTGCACCGGGTGCTCCACGACCCGACGCCTCTCGTCGGTCGCGGCCGGGGCGGTCCGCCGTGACCGTCCGGGCGCTCGTCGTGTCGGACACCCATCTCCGGTCGGGCGCGGATCTCCCCGTGGCGCTCCTCCCTCTCCTCGGGCTCGCCGACGTCGTTCTGCACGCCGGGGACATCACTGCGGCGGGTGTGCTCGATCGGTTCGCCGAGTTCGCGCCGGTGCACGCCGTGCTCGGCAACAACGACGCCCCCTACCTCGGCCTGCTGCCCGAACGTCGCTCGGTCGACCTCGACGGCGTCGCGGTCGGGATGGTGCACGACAGCGGGCCCGTGGCGGGCCGGGCCGTTCGGCTGCGGCGGTGGTTCCCCGCCGCCGACGTCGTGCTCTTCGGGCATTCGCACCTGCCCGTCGTGGAGCGGGTCGACGGCGCACCGGTGTTGGTGAACCCCGGGTCGCCGACGCAGCGTCGACGTGCACCGACGCACACGGTCGCGTGGTTGTCCTGTGCCGAAGCGAAGGTCATCGGCACCGAGATCGTCGATCTCGGGCCCTGAGGAGGATCGCCTCAGCTGAACTCGAGGCGGGCGAGCCAGAGACCGGGGGCGTCGACCTCGGCCGGGGTCGGCAGCGATCGATCGTCGTTCCAGAGACGGGTGAGAGCGTCGACACCGCCACGGTCGATCACGCCGGTGACGAAGGCCCCGCCGCGGCGGTAGGTCTCCTCGGTGAGCTCGAGACCGAGGAGGCGTTCCACGAAGCGGTCGGCGTCGGAGACCTCGACGCGGCGTCGACGGAGCGCCTCGCCGAGGCGACCGTTGCCGAGGAGTCGGGCGGTGAGCGTGTCCATCGTGTGATCCACCCAACCGGCGATGGTGGCGACGAGCGCGTCGAGCTGGGGGACGATGGCGTCCTGTTGTGGTGTGCGCGCCGCCCCGAGGAGCACCGCCGGATCGCCGAGCAGGGCTCGGAGTCCGTCGGGGTCGCCGAGTTGCGTCGGGTCGAGCGTCCCGAATGCGTTCTCCAGTGCCCCGGCGTCCGGACGGAACGCACCGACGTAGCGCTCGAGCAGGTGCTGCAGCCGAGCGGCGACGTGCGGTCGTCCGAGCACCGCGTGGTGGGTGAGCTCCGACAGGCAGACCCACAGCGCCACGTCGTCGAACTGCAGCTCCCAGTCGTCGGCGAACGCCTCGACGTTCGGCACGACGAGCTCGAGGCCGCTCCCGACCGGTCGCGGAAGGGGAAGGTGGTAGGTGCCGAGCGCCCGGCCGGCGAGATGGCCGATCATCGACCCGGCCGTCATGCCGAGGAGCATCGGGGCGAGCATGCGGGTGAGGTTGCCGAACATCGCGGCGAAGGGATCGGTCGGTGGGTCGTCGTCGGGCGGTGGCGTCTGGGTGAGCGCGGTGGCGAGACGTTCGAACAGGTTGCGGTGGTCCCGCAGGGCGTTCGTCGCCCAGGTGGAACGGTTCACGGCGACGATGTCGGCGGTGAGGGCGGTGTCTTCGACGAGCGCCCCGACATGGAAGGTGGCGAGCCGGGCGAGGTCGGTGACGGCGATGCGTCGGGTCGGATCGACGTTGCGTTCCGGTTCTCCGTCGGTGGCGATCGAGACGGCGAGCTGACGGGCAGCGTCCCACGGTGCCGTTCCCGATGCCGACCCGCCGAGCAGCCGGGCGAGGTCCCCGAAGATGGGGATCCCGGCGAAGGGGTTCTCCGAGGGGTCGGGCTCGGTCACGTGGCCGATGGTATGCGGGCACGGCGGCGAACCGTCAGGGCCCGGAACGGCCGGGAGGTCCGCCGCTGCGCCGCTGCGCCGCTCTACGATCGGAGACGTGCAGCCACCGGCACATGGCGAGAGCTGGCTCGGGCTGACGGAAGCCCCGCTCCCCGTCGACGACGCGTCGGCATGGGTCGTTCGCCCCGACTGCGGCGCCGTCGTCCTGTTCTCCGGCACTGCCCGGGACCACGCGGACGGCCGACCGGACGTTTCCCTGCTCACCTACGAGGCGTACGAGTCCCAGGTGGTGCCGCGGCTCGCAGCGGTCGACGAGGAGCTCCGTCGCCGGTGGCCCGCCGTCGGACGGGTCGTGCTGCTGCACCGGACCGGCGAGCTCCGCGTCGGCGAATCGGCGGTGGTGGTCGCCGTCTCCGCTCCGCATCGCGACGAGGCGTTCGCCGCGGCACGGTTCGGCATCGACACGGTGAAGGCGACCGTGCCGATCTGGAAGCAGGAGACGTGGGCAGGCGGCGAGAGCTGGGGTCTCGAAGCCCAGCACATCGTCGAGGCGGAGGTCGGTTGATGGGCAACCTCTGGTACCTCGTGCCCGTGGTCGCACTGTCCGTGCTTGGTGGCGCGGCGGTCTGGGCGTTCAGGAACCGGCCTCGTTCGATGCAGGCGTCGATGGACGCATTCCACCGGGAGCTCGACGCCATCGCCCCTCGACGTACGGGCTCGGAGCCGTCGACTCGCGTCGGTGAGGGCGCTGCCCACCTCGACGACGTCCACCCGACCCCCTTGCGGCGGCGAGCGGACGCGACCGGTTCCGGCGGTCTGTCCCCGACCGGGGCCGCCGTTGCCGGTGGCCGCATGCCGGACCACGATCGAGACAGTTCCGCCCGACCCCTCGGGCGGCGGCCCGGACGACCGATCGCGTAGCGGGCTGCATCGTTGTCACGCGACATCGCAATCGATCTCGGCACGGCGAACACGCTCGTGTACGTGCGTGGAGAGGGCATCGTGCTCAACGAGCCCTCCGTGATCGCCGTGAACACGTCGACGCGTGAAGTGCTCGCAATGGGGCACGAGGCCTGGCGGATGATCGGCCGGACCCCGGCGAACATCGTGGCCGTGCGCCCGCTCCGCAAGGGCGCCATCACCGACTTCGACATCACGCAGCGCATGATCAGGCTGGTGTTGCAGCGCGCCGGGGTGAACCGCTTCAACCGGCCGAAGGTCGTCGTGTGCGTGCCCTCCGCGATCACACCGGTCGAGCGGCGCGCCGTGATCGAAGCCGCCCGGCGCGCCGGGGCGGCGGAGGCCCAACTGCTCGACCAGCCGATGGCCGCAGCGATCGGCGCGGGTCTCCCGATCCACGAGCCGGTGGGCTCGCTGGTCGTCGACATCGGGGGCGGCACGACCGAGACGGCACTGATCTCCCTCGGTGGGATCGTCGCACTCGAGGCGGTGCGGGTCGGCAGCTTCGACATCGATGCGGCCATCGCGACGCACATCCGGCGCACGTACGGCATAGCGATCGGCGAGCGCACGGCCGAGGCGATCAAGATCGCGACCGGGTCGGCGGATCCGACGCCGGATGAGCTCGCGGCAGAGGTGCGGGGCCGTGAACTGACGAGCGGGCTCCCGAAGACCGTGCTTCTCTCGGCCGCCGAGGTCCGCGAAGCGGTCCACGAGCCGGTCGCGGCGATGGTCGAATCGGTGCTGCGATGCCTCGGTGCGACGCCGCCGGAGCTCGCTCGCGACCTGATCGCCGGCGGGATGCACCTCGTCGGCGGTGGAAGCCTGCTGCGGGGTCTCGACGTGCGGCTCGCCCGCGAGTCCACCATCCCGGTCCAGCAGGTCGACACGCCGCTCGAGTGCGTGGTGCTCGGCGCCGGACGCTGCGTGGAGTCCTACGACATGCTGCGGGCGCTGCTCCGTTCCCGCCGCTGAGCGGGTCGGTTCAGTCCTCGAACGCGAGCAGGTCCTCGGCAGCCTGGCGGACCTGCCAGTCCCGGTCGGTCGCTGCGTTGTCGAGTGCCGCGCGGATGTCCTCGCCCTCGAAGGGGGCGAGCGCGAGCACGGCGCGCCGGCGAACGGCGGCGACGTCGCCCATCGCCGCGAGCACGCCGGCCCGACCCTCGGGGAGCTCGAGGGCGCCGATCGACGCAGCGGCCGCCTCGCGGACGAGCGCGTCGGCGTGCCCGGTGCACAGCGCCACGAGCGTCGCCCGCTCCTCGGCGTCGACGCTGTCGATCGGACGCTCGCCGAGTGCCCAGGCAGCCATCTCCACGACGCTCGGGTCCGGGTCGAGCAGCGCGGTGCGGAGGGGTGGAGCGGTCGTCGCGCCGGCGAGTTCCACGGCGCGACGGCGGACCCCGGGGTCCGGATCCGTGATCCCCCGGGTGAGCACTGCGACGTAGTCGGCGTGGCGCTCGTCGAGGGGGTCTCCGGCGATCCTGGCGAACGCACCGAGCGCCGCCGTGCGAACCGGTGCGCTCGGGTCGTCGAGGTGGGCGAGGACGATGGCCAGATCGCCGGCATGGCCGGCGAGCACCACGGTCCGGCGGCGTTCGGCGTCGACGGGGTCCGTCGTCATCCGGTGAGGAACCGGAACAGGGTGAGCAGCGCGGCCGCGCCGGCGCCGCCGATCGCAAAGGCGGCGAAGAGGCCGAGCACGACGACGAGCAGCAGCAGCAGGATCGCCCCCCGGATCCGTTCGAGCGGGGACGGCGTGACACGGACACGTTCGCGTCGGCGACGGTCCCTAGCGTCGTGCGGTGCGGCGTCCGCCGGGGGCGCCACGTGCTCGGGAGCCCGAAGTGACCACGACTCGGCATTCGGAACCGTCATCGCCGACGAGCGTAGCGGCGCGCCGTGGGTTCTCCCGCCCGAAGCTCGTCGCGGTCGTCGTGCTGTGCTTCGTGGTCGGCATCGGTGTCGCCGTCACGCCGGTGCCGTACTACACGTTGGGCCCCGGGATGGTTCGGCCGACTGCCGAGCTGATCGACCTCGGTGGTGCCGACCGCGATCCCTCGCAGCAATCGGTTGCGTTCGTGACCGTGTCGGTACTCGGCCGGGCGTCGATCGCGCAGGCGGTGCTCGGTTGGCTGCGACCGTCGGTGGACGTCGTGCACGAGGACGAGTTCCTCGGCGGTCAGACCCCCGCGGAGAACAAGGAGTTCAACGAGGAGCTGATGCAGGGGTCGAAGTCGGTAGCGGTCCAGGTCGCGCTCGGTGTGCTCGGGTACTCAGAGCCCGTAGGTGCCCGGGTCGTCGCCCTCGTCGAGGGGGCGCCGGCAGCGGACGTGCTTGCGGTCGGGGACGTGGTCGTCGCGCTCGGCGGCGTTCCGGTCGCCGATTCCGTCACCGCGGTCCGGATGATTCGGGCGCTCGAGCCCGGCGTGGCGGTGGAGGCCGAGGTGCTACCCGCCGGTGGCACGACGAGCGTCGTGCGACGCCTCGTGCCGCAGCGGAACGCGGACACGGGAACGACGTGGATCGGGGCGAGCGTGACCACCGAGTACGAGAGCTCGTTCCCCTACGAGGTCTCCATCGACAGCGCCGGGGTCGGTGGACCGTCCGCCGGGCTCGCGTTCACGCTCGGGGTGATCGACCTGCTGACCGCAGGGGATCTCATGGGCGGATCGTTCGTCGCCGCCACGGGGGTGATCCGGGCGGACGGTTCGATCGGACCGATCGGCGGGGTCGCGCAGAAGGCAGCCGCCGCGCGCCGCGACGGCGTGGACCTCCTGCTCGTCCCGGCGGAGCTCGCGCCCGAGGATCTCGAGCGGGCCCGGGAGCTTGCGGGCGACCGGACCCGGGTCGTGGCCGTTGCGACCCTCGACGACGCGCTGCGCGAGTTGTCGACGCGGGGCGGCATCCCGGCCGATCTCGCACGTGCGGCATGAGACGGTCCGGTCCTCGACGACTGGGCCCCTTGCGTTGGGTGGTCCCACGCCCACACTGCGTGGGGACCTAGCATCGAACTGCATCGCGTCGGAACGGATCACGACGGTCGCAGCGTGGAGGAGACCGAGGTGGCGTCTGGGAGCGGGGACCCACTGACCCCGGAGCGGGTCGCGGATGCGGAGTTCAAGAGCGCGTTCCGGGGTCTCGACCCGATCGAGGTGCGGGCGTTCCTCCAGCGCGTCGGGGACGAGTTGCGGGCCGCAGATGCGCGAGTCGCCGAACTCCGGGCCGAGGTTGAGCGACTCGCCGACCGGCCACCTCCGCTGATCGCGGACCTGCCGACCCCGGAGCTCGCTGCGCAGCTCGGCCGGGAGACGGCCCGGGTCGTCGAGGCGGCGCGTGACGCAGCCGACGAGATCCGGCGGAACGCCGAGACCGCGGCGGCGGCGATGCTCGCCGAGGCCGAGGCGACGGCCGCGGAGTTGCGGGCGACGGTCGAAGCGGAGGTCACGGAACTCCGCACGGCGACCGAGGCGGAACTCGATGCGGCGCGTGCGACCGCCGGGGAGGAGTCGTCGGCCCTGCTGGCTCGGGCCGAGACGCTGCTCGAGGAACGTACCGCCGAGGCCGAGGCAGCAGCGGCGACGCTCCGCGACGAATCGGAGCAGGCCTCCGCGGCGATGCGCGCCGAGGCCGAGACCCTGCGGGACGACGCGCGAGCGAAGGCCAACGGCCTCCTCGAGCAGGCGACCGCCGAGGCGGAGGCGACGCTCGAACAGGCGCGCCAGGAGGGCCGGCAGATGGTCGCCGAGGCCCGCGCCGTACGGGAGCGGATCCTCGGCGACATGGCGGCGAGACGCGACCACGCACGCCGCCAACTCGAACGGGCGCGAGCGGCACGCGAACGACTCGTCGCCGCCATCGAGGATGTCGACGCGCACGTCCGACGAGCGAAGGACGAACTGCACGGGTCGCTCGCGGCAGCGAAGCTCGCCGGTGATCGTGCTGCTCTCGCCGTCCAGCCCGACGACGAGGCCCTCCTCGTCGCCGATGACGATGCCGTCGGCGCGCCGCGGGAGACGGCCGGCGACCTCGGCGGGGCGACCGAGGACACGGCCGACGCGATCGACACCGTGACGGAGGCCGTAGTGGCCGCCGACGATCCGGTGCCGACCCCAGTGGTCGTGGTAGCCGACCGCCCGGTGAGCCCGACGCCGATCGCCTCCGACGCGACGTCGCGACGGTCGGCGCCGGTGTTCGGACGTGCGAGGTTGCCGGAACCGGTGGCGGTCGGTGAGGTCGCGGGCCGGGACGGGGACGCCGAGGAACCGGTAGCCGACGTCGAGGCGGACGTCGACGTCGAGGTTGAGGTCGATCCGACTCGCCTCGAGGAGCTGACGGCTGCCGGGCAGCTCGGCCCGGTGGTCCGTGACCTCACCCGGGCGTTGAAGCGGGCGCTCGCCGACCAGGAGAACGCGTTGCTCGACTCGGCCCGCAGAGGTGACGCGCCGGTGCTCGACGATCTCGACCGTCCCATCCGCGACGCGGCCGCCGCCGAGCTGGTGGTTGCCGCTCGCCTCGGTGCGAGCGTCGTGTCCGATGCCGGTGCCGACCGCGTCGACGCGGAGACGGTCGCCGGTGTCGCCGACGAGGTCGCCGCCGAGCTCGCCGGAGCGGTGCTGGAGCGCCTCGACCGACCCGCCGAGGGAGGCGACGACCCCGACGTCCTCGATGCGAGGATCCGCGGTCTGTTCCGCGAGTTGCGCAACCGGCGGGTCGGTGCGCTCGCCGAGCAGGCGGCGCAGCGGGCCTGGGCGGCCGGCGAACTGGCGGCCGTCACCGACTGACAGGCGGCTGCACGCCGTCCCGACGATGCCGGATCGTTACCAGACACCCGGTCAGTAATATCTCGCACCATGCGCGCCCCCGACGCCGGCCGGTCCGGTCCACGTCGCCGTCTGTCGCCGAAGGGCCGTGTCGGCCTGTCGGTGCTCGTGGCCACACTCGTCGTGTTGTTCCTCTCCCTCCGGGGGATCGCCGGCATCTACACCGATTTCCTCTGGTTCTCGAGCGTCGATCTGTCGACGGTGTGGACCGGAATCCTCGGCGCTCGGTTCGCCCTCGGCGCGATCTTCACGGGTGCGTTCTTCGTGCTGCTCTGGGCGAACCTCCTGATCGCCGAACGGCTCGCCCCGCGGTTCCGGCCGATCGGACCCGAGGAGGAGCTCCTCGAGCGCTACCACGCCGTGGTCGGCAGACGGAAGGGCATCGTCCGAGCGGCGGTCGCCCTGCTGTTCGCACTCGTCGCCGGCGTCGGGGTTTCCGCGCAGTGGGAGTCGTGGCTGCTCTTCACGAACCGCACGGAGTTCGGGGTCACCGACCCGCTCTTCGGTCTCGACATCGGCTTCTACGTCTTCCAGTTGCCGTTCCTGAGCTTCCTCGTGGACTGGCTGTTCGCAGCGTTCATGATCGTGCTCATCGTGACGGTCGCAGCGCATTACCTGAACGGCGGGATCCGCGTCCAGGTGCCAGGGCAGCGGGTCACGGCCCAGGTGAAGGCCCACGTCTCGGTCCTGCTCGGCATGTTGGCGCTCGTGCGCGCCGGAGGGTACCTGCTCGCCCGCTACGAGCTGACGGTCTCCCAGCGCGGCGTCGTCGACGGCGCGAGCTACACCGACGTGAACGCGCAGCTCCCTGCGCTGAACCTCCTGGTGCTGATCTCGCTGTTCAGCTTCGTGTTGCTGCTGTTCAACATCAAGCGACGCGGTTGGGCGCTCCCGGTGGTGGGTGTCGGCCTTTGGTTGCTGTCCTCCGTTGTCGTCGGGACGACCTACCCGTGGTTCGTGCAGCGGTTCCTCGTGGAGGCGCGGGGCGAGTCGGCGAAAGAGCAACCGTTCATCGAACGGAACATCGTCGCGACGCGTGACGCGTACGGTCTCGCGGACGTCGACGAGGTCGACTTCCCCGGGAGTGGGCAGGTCGCCACATCCGACGTGGAGGACGCTTCGGAGATCGGGGTGTTCCGCAACGTGCGCCTCGTCGACCCCGATCTCGCATCTCGGGTGTTGAACCGCCGACAGGCCAAGTTCGGCTACTACGAGTTCCCCGACACGCTCGACGTCGACCGGTACCTGATCGACGGTGTCTCCACGCTCTCGCTGATCGGGAGTCGGGAGCTGAACCCGGCGGGGATCCCCCAGCAGTCGTGGGAGGGGCAGCGGCTCATCTACACCCAGGGGTACGGGGTCGTCGTCTCCCCGCTCGGGGAGTCGGTGAACGGCGAGCCGTCGTACACGATCGGTGATGTCACCCCTCCGCCGATCTCGGACCGCTCGGGGCGGAGCGACCTCACCGTCGACCAACCCCGGCTCTACTTCTCCGAGTCGAGTGCCGGCTACGCGGTCGTGACCACCACCCGCGACGAGATCGCCTTCGAGGGTGACCGGTTCTCCTACGACGGATCGGGCGGTGTGCAGCTCGGGTCGATCCTCCGTCGCGGAGCGTTCGCGCTGCGGTTCGGCGAGTTCAACCTGTTCGCGTCGGGGTTCGTGACGCCGCAGAGCCGCATCCTGTACCACCGCGAGGTCCGGGAGCGGGCTGAGAAGCTCGCACCGTTCGTGCGGTTCGACGGGAACCCGTACCCGGTCGTGGCCGACGGTCGGATCGTCTACGTGATCGACGGGTACACGACGACGGACCGCTATCCCTATGCGCAGGTCACCCGGGCCGACAACGTGACCGATGCCGGTGGGCTGCGCAGTCGGTTCAACTACGTGCGCAATTCGGTCAAGGCGGTCGTCGATGCCTATGACGGTTCGGTCGACCTCTATCTCGTCCCCGGCGCCGACGGGCAGGTCGAGCCGATCGCCCGGGCGTACGCATCGGCGTTCCCCGATCTCTTCCGTCCCCTCGCCGACATGCCCGAGTCGATCCGGGACCACCTCCGCCATCCCGAGGACCTGTTCACGGTGCAGACGGCGATGTTCGCCACGTACCACGTGACCGACGCGGCGAGCTTCTACAACCGGACCGGCCGCTGGGTCGTCGCCCCGGCGCCGATCACGGACGTGTCCGATCGCACGGTGGCGGCCCCGCCCCCGACGACGTTGCTCGGCGACGCCGTCTTCAGCGGCGTGGCGACCTCGACCCCCAGGGTGGCGCCGCAGTACCAGCTCGTCCGACTCCCCGGCGAGGACGAACTCTCATTCTCGCTGCTGCGGCCGTTCGTGCCGGTCTCCGAGCGGGGTGCGCGCGAGGAGATGACGGCCTTCATGGCGGCGAAGCCGGACGGTTCGCTCGTGGTGTACCGCCTGCAGTCCACCGACGCGCCGGGGCCGTCGCTCCTGACCTCGAGGATCCTCTCCGATACCGAGATCAGTCAGCGGATCACCCTCCTCGGGAGCACCGGCTCGCAGGTCCTGCTCGGCAACCGGGTCCTGCTCCCGGTCGGTGATGCGCTCGTCTGGGTGACCCCGATGTACGTGAGCGCCGCGTCGGCATCGGCGAGCGTGCCGGTGCTGACGGAGGTGATCGTGACCGTGGGGACCACGATGGTGATGGCGCCGACGTTCGACGAGGCGTTGCGTGAGGCGTTCGGGGCGAACGTCGACATCGACACCCTGACGGGTACGGCACCGAACGCTGCGGCACCCGCCGCCGGCACCGGGAACGTGGGAACCACGCCTGCACCGACGACCACGACCGTGCGGTCGTCGGGTGCGACGACCACGGTGCCCGGCACGACGATCACCGACGCGCAGGCGTTGCAGCAGGCAGCCGTGCTCCTCGAGGAGGCGGACGCAGCGCTGCTGCGCGGCGATCTGGCGACCTACCAGCGCAAGGTGAACGAGGCTCGGGCACTGCTCGCGACCAAGACGACGCGCTAGGCGCCGGGTAATGTCGTCTCGACGACGCAGGGGGGGGCGACGACATGACGGTGATCGACGAATCCAGCTACGCCGAGGCGCTCGAATCGGCGAACATCCCGACGCTGCTGATGGTGCTCGTGCAACTCACCGGTGAGACGCACTGGCTCAAGGCGCCGTACGCGCCGAAGCGGGCGACCGGGCTGGGCGACAACGATTCCGGTGGCCTGTCGCCGGAGTTGCAGCGGGAGGTCCGCGACGCAGCCCTCGAGGCGATCGTCGCCTGGAAGCAGGGCCGCCCGATGGCGATCCCCACGCCGTCGAACGAGCTGTTCGTGCGCATGCTGAGCGTGTCGATGGCCGAGGCGGTGCCGGAGGAGTACGGGGAATTCACCGCTGCGCAGTTCGGAGCGGTGAAGTTCCTCGACCACGAGCGGTATCCGGTGCCGGAGGGCTTCAAGGTCTTCATCATCGGCGCCGGGGTGTCGGGCCTCTGCGCGGCGATCAACCTCGAGATGGCCGGGGTCCCCTTCGAGATCGTGGAACGGCATCCGACCGTCGGTGGCGTGTGGTGGGAGAACCGCTACCCGGGCGCCGGCGTCGACACGCCGAACCACCTCTACTCGTTCTCCTTCGCGCCGTACGACTGGAAGAACTACTTCTGCCTGCGCGACGAACTGCACGGCTACCTCGAGCACGTCGCCGACGAGTTCGACGTGCGCCGTCACATCGAGTTCTCCACGACCGTGACCCGCATCGAGTACCAGGCCGCCCGGCAGATGTGGCGGATCGAGACGACGGACGCGAACGGTGCGGTGCGCACCCGTGAGGCGAACGTCGTGCTGAGCGCGGCGGGGTTGTTCAACCCGCCGGTCGAGCCCGACATCCCCGGCCTCGACGGCTGGACGGGCGAGAAGTGGCACACGGCGCGCTGGCCCGCCGACGCGTCGGTGCAGGGCAAGCGGGTTGCGATCATCGGGAACGGGGCGAGCTGCATGCAGACCGCACCGGAGATCCAGCACGACGTGGAATCGCTCACGATCTACCAGCGGTCGAACCACTGGGCGGCACCGTTCGAGCGGTTCCGGCAGGTCGTGCCGGAAGGTCTGCGGTTCCTGTTCCAGGAGGTGCCGCTCTACCGGGCGTGGTACCGGACCCGCCTCGGTTGGACGTTCAACGACCGCATCCACTCGGTGCTGCACAAGGACCCGGACTGGGAGCACCCGGACCGTTCGCTGAACGCCACCAACGACGCACACCGGGCGTACTTCACGCAGTACGTGATCGATGAGCTCGGCGAGCGGGTCGACGAGCTGCTCCCGAAGGTGCTGCCGACGTATCCGCCGTTCGGCAAGCGCATGTTGATGGACAACGGCTGGTACCGGATGCTGAGCCGGAACCCGAAGGTCGATCTCGTCACCGACCGGGTCGCGCGGGTCGAGGGGAACCGCGTCATCGCCGAGGACGGCACCGAACGTGAGGCCGACGTGCTGGTGCTCGCCACCGGGTTCGACGTGCTGCGGCTCATCAACACCTACGAGGTGGTCGGCAAGTCGGGCGTGTCGCTGCGCGACGCGTGGGAGGACGACGACTGCCAGGCGTACCTCGGCACCGTCGTGCCGGATTTCCCGAACTTCTTCATGCTCTACGGCCCGAACCTGCAGCCCGGCCACGGCGGCAGCCTGATCTTCGTCGTGGAGATGCAGGTCCGCTACATCATGGACATGATCCGCACGATGGTGGAACGGGGCATCGGCGAGGTCGATGTCCGCCGCGACGTCCACGAGCAGTACAACGCCGACATCGCCGAGCGCCACACGCAGATGGTGTGGTCGCACCCGGGTATGTCGACCTACTACCGGAACGGTCGTGGACGGATCACGATCAACTCGCCGTACCGGAACGTCGACTTCTACGAGATGACCAAGCGCGTCGACCTCGACGACTACACGACGGAACCGTCGGCGCAGCACGCACTGGTCGGCTGAGGTGCGACGGCACGCCGTCCGCCGCCGGACCCTCGCTGTCGTCGCCGGGCTCGCCGCGCTGTGCGGCATCGTCACGGCGGCGCCTGCGGCGACGGCCGGGTAGACCGGTGCGCCGCTGGCGTGGGTGCAGTTCGGCGGGGCCGACTCGGATATCGGGCGGACCGTCGTACCGCTGCCCGACGGCGGGCTCGTGGCCGGTGGGTTCTTCGGGTCGACGATCACGTTCGGGTCGACGACGCTGACCTCGGCCGGCTCCGACGACGCGTTCATCACCCGCCTCGACGCGTCGGGCGACGTGGTGTGGGCGATCGGCTTCGGCGGGACGTCGAGTGACCTGGTGGCCGACCTCGCGGTCGACGCCTCCGGAGCGATCACCGCGGTCGGGTTCTTCGGCAATTCGCTCACGATCGGCTCGACGACGCTCACGTCGGCCGGCTCGCGTGACGGGTTCGTCGCCCGGTTCGATGCGAACGGGAACGCCCAGTGGGCGCTTCGCTTCGGCGGTACCGCCGTGGATTCGGCGCTCAGTGTCGTCCCAGCGGCGAATGGCGACGTGATCGTCGGCGGCTTCGTTGACAATGCAGCGACGTTCGCCTCGAGTGTCAGCGTGCCCGTCGGAGCGGGTCAGGGGAGCCGGGACCTCATCGTCGTCCGGCTCACGTCGGCCGGCGGAATCGTGTTCCTCGAACGCCTCGGCGGCACGGGCATCGACGGGTTCGGTGGCCTCGACATCGGACCGTCGGAGGAGGTTTTCGTCGGAGGGAACTTCGCGTCGCCGACCGTCGCGATCGGGTCGTCGACGCTCGTGAACGTCGGGAACATCGATTTGCTGCTCGCCAAGCTCGGTGCCGACGGCGTGCCGTTGTGGGCGACCTCGTGCGGTGGTGCGGGTGCCGACGGCCTGCTCGACGTGACCGTCGACGGAGCGGGTGGTGTGTACCTGTTCGGCGAGGTCGAGGGTGCGGCCGTGTGTGGCGCCGGTGCGGTGGGAACGCCGCAGGGCGGTGCCGACCTGCTGGTGGCCCGCGTCGACGGGAACGGCACGGTGACGTGGGCGCAGCGCCACGGCGGCGCACTCGACGAGGCCGCACGCCAGTCAGCCCGTGGCCCGGACGGCGGGTTGGTGCTTGCCGGGGCGACCGACATCGCAGGGTCCGGTACGGGCGATGCGTTCCTCGTCGCCGTCGGTCCGGATGGGACGCTCCGGTGGACGGGAACGATGGGCGGCTCGGGCTACGACATCGCCCAGGGCGTTGCCATCGACGCCGAGGGCTATGTCTTCGTGACGCTCCGCTTCGAGGGCGGCGACCTCGATCCGGGAACCGCCGATCTGCAGGTCACGACCGCTGGACTGTCGGACGTGGTGGTTGTGACTCTCACCCCCGACGGGTCGCTGGCACCCATCGTCCGTCCTCGGCCGCCGGTCGCACCCGCCTACACGGGCTGATGGTCGATCCCGATGTTGTGACGCCCCCGGCGGTGGGGTAGGTTCTCGGTCTCACACCGCGGGGTGGAGCAGCTTGGTAGCTCGTCGGGCTCATAACCCGAAGGTCGCAGGTTCAAATCCTGCCCCCGCCACCAAGCAAAGAACCAGGTCAGAGGCCCTTTCCGGGAAGTCGGGAAGGGCCTCTGACGTTCCGAAGGGGCCGGGATGGGAACAAAACGCGAACACGCCGTCGGAAACGTCATCCAGGGCCCCTGGAGCGCACCAGCGCCCACGGGAGGGACTGCCGCGCGAGGAGGGGACATCTGAGCTGGCTTGCCCGAGAGGGTGGCCTGGAAGGATGTTCCAATACCCAAGCCCTATCCGCAGGAGTTCCGCGACGATGTCGTGAAGGTCGCTCGGCGTCGACCGGAGCGAGCATCGCTTCGAGTCGCTCGGCCTGCGCGGCCCACCGCCGGGAGGTCTCACCAGCCCAATCAGCACTCGCCAAACCCGGCGCGCCATCGGACCCGGTCATCGGTGATCCCTGTGGTCGTGTTGCCGGTGGCTGCGGGTGGCGACGGGCCGCCCGGCGAGTTCGCCAACGGCGTGCAACACATGATCAGGCACCACGGCTCGCGGTGGGTCGACGTGCCCGGTCGCCGGGTCGATCACGATCGTCACGGCGCCGCGCCGGATGCGGACTCGCCCGTCGACGAGCAGCGTGAGAGTGTGTTCGACGCGACCTTGGCAGTCGAGCAACTCGGCGCCCGCAAGGTAACGATCGAGGTCACTCATGTCGGCCGACCGCCTGATCGGGGGCGACGCACTCGGTCGCCCCGAACGAGATGTTCGATGCTTCCGGAGGTGGTCTCCAGGCGCGGCCCACGGTTGACATGCAACGACATGGGCAGATTCTAGCTGCGAATCGGAACGATTCCTATCGACCGGTCGGCGATCCGTGGAGCGTTTTGTCAGGAGGCGCAGTCGGCGCAGATCCCGACGGCGTCGAGTCGGTGTCCGGTCGGCCGGAACCCGGTCTTACTGAGCGCCCTTTCGAGGGCCGCTGCGAGTGACCGCTCTGTGCTCGCCGGCACCACGAAATCGTCGATCGAACCGCACTCGATGCAGATGCTGTGGTGGTGGTGGCCGATGAGGTCCTCGTCAAGTTCGTAACGAGTGTGCTCATCGGTACCAATGACCTTCTGCACGACACCGACAGCTTCGAGGTCGGCCATGTTCCGGTACATCGAGCTGAGTGTCAGCTTGGGTCGTTGCTCGACGAGTTCGGGCATGGTGGCCGGTCTGGACAGCCCAGCGAGCAGCCCGACGAGTTCCCGCCGTCCTTTGGTGAAGACGAGTCCGGCAGCGCGAACTCGTTGCTCCGCGAGCTGATGAAGTTCGCTCGTGTCGACGGCCATGCCGACCATGATACGCCGGTGTCAACGATTTTGAATCGGAACGAGTCCGATCTCACGCCCAGGTTGGTGGCATCGAAAGCGGTGACGGGACCAGGTTATGACGAGTTCGCCGAGGACCTGGTCGGGGTGATGCCGATCGATCGGCAGCGATGCTTGCCGCCCGAAACGTCACGTGGTCGTACTGGCGATCGGATCCGCCCAGGGGCACCGGTTCAGACCGAGGCGGAGAATGCTGTCGCGGTGCACGTGATGGTGAAGCCGAGTCGCTCGTACAGCCCGAGAGCGGAGGTGTTCGCAGCATCGACGAACAACATGGCCCGCTCGATCCAGCGGTCACGAAGGGACCGCAGGCCGGCCTCGGCCAGGGAGCGACCCACACCGCGGCCGTGATGGGTTGGCCTCACCGCGAGGACGTAGATCTCGCCGATCGGCGAGCTTGGCGAGCGGTGAACCTTCGTCCAACAGAATCCGAGCATGGTGCCGCAGTCGTCGACGTGAAGCAGCAGCCCGGTCGGATCGAACCAATCGCTGGCGAAGCCAGCCTCGAGTGACGCGTGTGTTCAGTTGCCCTGGTCGGAATGACGCTCGAAGGCCAGGTTGTTCACCTCGAGGAGTGCTGATTCGTCGACGCCTGCCACGAACTCGCGGGTGGGGAGCGTTGGGCGCGTCGGGGCGGCGCCGAGTTGCGTCTGCATCTGGTGCAACTGACGCGTTGGCAGCAAGCCATGTCGTTCGGCGGTCGCCCGATCGGTGGCGGTGGCCTCGTGACACCACCACCGCACGCTCCGGGCGTTGCGCGCGGACCCACTCGATAGCAGCGCCACACGCGGTGTCGAGAATGCGGGCACGATCGGCGCGGCTGTGAGGATCGACTGCGATGTCGAGGGTCTAGGTGGTGGAAGGTTCCGCCGTGGGAGTCGCCTGTGCGTATGCCGCAGGGTTCAGCGATCGATCGAGAACGGCGAGCGCTCGTGCGATGAGCGTCCGATGAGTGGCTGCGCTCAACGCGTGGTCACTGAGCGGGGGTCGGCCATCGACGTCCTGGCATCGATCGAGCAGCTCGCGAACCGACGACCGGCTGATCGCGTCGAATGCGTCGATGTCGATGACCGAGTACGGCGATGGCGCGGTCATGTGCGTCGGCGCAAGGTCGTCACGGTGGCGACTGCGAAGCAGGCCACGGTGACCAGCGCAATGGTCGGGCCGGGCGGGGTGGCGAGGTGATAGCTGGCGGTGAGACCAACGAGCGCGGAGAGCACTCCGATTGCGATCGCGACTGCGGTCATGGTCTCGATTCGCTGCGTCAGGAGGCGTGCGGTCGCCGCTGGGGTGATGAGCATCGCAACGCTCATCAGCAGCCCGACGGTGCCGAGACTGACGACGACGGTGATGGAGATCAGCACGATCAGCACGAGCCGTAGCGGACCAACCGGGATGCCCACCTGACGGGCGTGGCCGGCGTCGAAGGTGACGTTGCGCAGATCGGAGAACGTGAATGCAACGATGCACAAAGCCACGGCCGTCAACCCGCTGTTGACGATGATGTCGCTGCGTGTCGTGGTGACGATCTGGCCGAGCAGGAAGTGGGTGAGGTCGACGCCGATGCGGTCGTTGCGCGAGATCAGGATGAGGCCTGTTGCGAACATCAGCGTCTCGGCCACTCCGATGGCGCTGTCGTGTCCGAGTCGTCGCTGCCTGTCGAACAAGGCGACCAGGAGCCCCATGGTCACTCCCGCTGCGAGCGCGCCGACGGTGATGCTGATGCCGGTGAGGTAGGCGCCGGCGACACCAGCGAGGATTCCGTGGCTCATTGCGTCGCCGAGGTAGGCGAGGCGCCGCAGGACGACCCACACGCCGATGGTGGGGGCGAGCACGCCGATGAGTAGTGCGGTGATTGCCGCGTGCTGCATGAATTGGGTCCGGTAGGGGTCGGTGAACCAGTCGATCATGCGGCGCTGCTCGATCTGGGGGCCGTGCCGAAGGTGGCCTCGATGTGATCGGAGTCGAGTGCCTGCCCGGGTGGGCCGTCGCCCACGAGCCGCCGGTTGACGGCGAGGCAGCGACTGAACCGCCTGCGGGCCAGCGAAAGGTCGTGTGTGGCGACCAGGAGGGACGTGCCAGACGCAGCGAGGTCGGCGAACAGGTCGAACAGGGCTTCGGTGCGGGGTTCGTCGACACCGCTGAGGGCTTCGTCGAGCAGGATCAGGCGGGCTTCCTGGGCGAGTGCGCGAGCCAGGAAGGCGCGCTGCATCTGACCGCCTGACAGCGTCCCCAGTGGACGCCGGCGCAGATCGGCCAATCCGACGCGTTCGAGTGCGTCGTGCGCGGCTTGACGGTGCCGTTGGCCGGGTCGTTGCCCGAGGCGCAGGAACCTGCGTCGGCCGGCGAGTACGAGCTGGCCGACGGTGATCGGGAAGTCGACGTCGAGATCGCTGCGCTGGGGGATGTAGGCCGCTCCGAGCCGGTCGCGCTGATGGTGGCAGTGGTTGCCGCACAGCTCGACCGAGCCGTGGTGGTTGACGAGTCCGCTGATGGCTTTGAACAGCGTCGATTTACCGGCACCGTTGGGGCCGACGACGGCGATCAGCTCACCGACGTCCACCTGGAACGACACGTCAACGAGTGCCTCGGTGGCGGGCGGGTAGGTGACGCCGACCCCTGTGAGCTGCAGGATCGGATGGTCTCGAGGTGCGTCGTTCATCCGGCGCATTCGAGGCCGGCTGCGAGCCGGCGCAGGTTGTCACGCATGATCGATGCGTAGGTGTCGCCAGCGTCGAGCTGGTCCTGGGTCAGGCCCTCGATCGGGTCGAGCAGGTCGAGCTCCGCGCCGATCTCACGGGCGACCGTCTTCGCCAGGTCCGGCGGCGCGATCGACTCCAGGAAGATCGTGGTGACGCCCTCGGCTTTCGCCTCGGCGGCGATGGCTTTCAGGGTGCGCGGGTCAGGTTCGACATCGGGGGAGATGCCGGCGATCGGGATCTGGCGGAGGTCGTAGGTGTCGGCGAGGTACCCGAAGGCGCGATGACTGGTGACGATCACGCGTGAGCGGCACTTGGCCAGGCCGGCGCGGTACTCGCGGTCGAGCCCGCGCAGGTCGGTCAGATACGTCTCCGCGTTGGCGCGGTACGTGTCAGCGTTGTCCGGGTCGATCTCCGCGAGCGTGTTCGTGATGGCGTCCACCATGGTGATCATCCGACTCGGGTCGAGCCACACGTGCGGGTCGACGTCGCCCTCCAGCACCTCACCGTCCACCTCGCCCTCAGTACCGGCGAGTTGCTCGTCGACCCCAAGGAGATCGACCGAGTCGAGGAGGTCGAGCCGGGTCACGCCTGCTGGCGAGTTGGCGAGTGCGGCCTCCACCTGCGGCTGGAACCCGCGGCCGAGATAGATCACCACGTCGGCCTCTTCGAAGGCGCCCATCTGAGCCGGCTGTAACTCCAAGTCGTGAGGTCCCTGCCCAGGCGGCGTCAGATCGGTCACCGAAACCAGGTCGCCGCCCACGCCCCTGGCCGCCTCGCCGAGGGGATAGAACGCGGCGAGCACGGTCAACGTCGGCTGCGAGCCACCCGTGTCGTCGCTACCGCACGACGCAACAACCAGGCTCGCCGACACGGCGAACATGGTGAGGGAAGTGCGGATCGGCCGGATGCGGAGCGGAGAAGATCTCATGGCCGCATCGTATCAGAATAGGACAGATTCCGATTTGATAGCCGATCCGTTCTGTGGGTCGCTGGGTGAGGCGGTGCACGGTCAGTTGCGCGGTTCGCACGAATCGACGCTGGACGATGACCCAACCGAGCAGACGCGTGCACACATGCGAATGTATGCATATGAGCGAGAGGTGACGTCGCCTCCCCCGGTCTCGATCGCTCGGGGTGCCGAGCTGCTCAAGACTCTGGGCAGCCCGGTTCGACTCGGGGTGATCTTGCAGCTGCAGGCTCACGGTGAGCAGTGCGTGCACGAGTTGGTGGCCTCACCCGAGGTGTCCCAGCCACTCATTTCGCAGCATCTTCGGGTGCTTCGCGACGCGCGGCTCATCGTCGGTCGGCGCGCTGGCAAAGAGATCCGCTACTCGATCGCAGACGATCACGTCTCACACATCGTTCACGATGTAATTCGACACGCCGAGGAGGAACTTCCATGACCATGACACATACGGTCCACGACGACCATCAGCACGAGCACGGCCCCAACTGTGGCCATGCCGCGACCGAGCACGACGGCCACACGGACTACTTCCACGATGGTCACGTGCATCACCAGCACGACGGTCATTGGGACGAGCACTGACTTGTCGGTGCCACCGGCCAGCTGAAGGTGCACGCCCTCACTGGGAAATCGCCTCAGCTCCGCAGCCCTGACAACGCGACGCTGACACTCGGTGGGGTCGAGCCGTTCGAGAACACCCGTGCCGCGACCGCTGCCGGGGCCGGGGTGACGGCGTCGGCGGCGATCCAGTCGCAAAGCTGGTCGACGATCTCGTCGTCGAGCACACCACCGACCCAAACACGATCAGTCGAGATCCCGGCCGGTCGCACGATCACGACGTTCGACCGCTCGCACGCGCCGACGCACCCGACGACCCGGCTTCGACCGCCCGCGGAGACGGCGGCAGCGTCGATGCGCTCGCGGATGGCCGCGTGGTCGACGCCGGGGTGTTTGCGGTCGGTACCGCAACAGCACCCGTCGCACACCTGGACCCGAATGTTCAACCAGCGTTCTCGACGGGCTGCACCAGAGCGTGTCGTCACCGCTGCTCCAGCGACGTCTCGTGAACAGGTCGACGTTCCAACGTGCCATCGGCGCGTCCGACAAGGAGCGAGCCGCCTGCGGGATGCCAGACGACCGTGGCGACGGCGACGTCTCCGTTGTGCACGTCGTCGGGTGTCAGCGGTCGCTTGACCGTGCGTGGCGACGGCCAGAGCGCGAGGCGGCCGTCGGCGCCCCCACTGCACAGTCGCGTGCCGGCGGGTTCCCAGGCGAGGCAGCTGATGTGCCTTTCGTGGGCGTTGCCGGTGGCTGGCCTCGTTCCCTTCGGGCCCTTGCCCGAGAAGTCCCACACGGTGAGCTCGTCGAGGCACGCCGAGGCCATCCAGTGGCTGTCGTCGCGGAAAGCGAGGTGCTGGATCTTGGCGGGGTAGCCCGACATCGAGAGGTCGTCGCCCGACCACAGCCGCCACAGATGGATGCTCGAGTCCTGGAACCCGGCGCACGCCCACTTGCCATTCGGTGCCAGCACGAGCGCGAGTGGTGACCCCTTGAACTGGTGAGTTCGTGACGGCGTTCCGGCGTGCAGCCGTTCGGGGTCGTACCAGGTGATGCCCCCGTACGAGGTGACACCGATCCGTTTGCCATTCGTCGCCCACGCGACCGCGGTGATCGTCGACGAGACCGCCGGATACCGCTGGAGCCTTGCCCCGTCACGGTCGCAGAGAACGAGGTGCCGTCCGTCTGCCACCGCCAGGAGCGCACCGTCGGGCGACCAAGCGACATGGGGGATCCATGCCGTCCCGAGATGCGCCGCCAGCTCGTGCCCTGTTCGGTCGTAGACGCGGATCACGCCGTCCTGGCCGCCGATCGCGAGTCGCGAACCGTCAGGCGACCACGCGCCGCACAGCACACCCATCGGGTGCTCCGCCAACTTGCAGACCACCAAACCATCGACCGTGACGATCGCCGCATCGCCTCCGAGCGAACCGGCGGCGAGCAGATCTCCGTGCGGAGAGATAGTCAGTGCTGTGACGTAGTCGCCGAGCTGCATCTCCCATTCGACGGGGCCGATCATCGGACCAGACACTCCCGGAAACTGCGCTCCAACGCAGCACGTTCGAGGTTGCGGCCGATGAACACCAGCTTGTTGCTGCGCGCCTCATCTGGCCGCCATGGTCGGTCGGCTTGACCGTCGAGGAGCATGTGCACGCCCTGGAACACATATCGCTCGTTCATGCCGGCAATCGACAAGATGCCCTTGGAGCGAAAGATGTCCGTGCCCTGCTCCGCGAGAAGTCGTCCGAGCCACTTGTTCAGCCGATCGCCGTCCAGATCCCCGTCGGCCTGGATGCCGACCGAAGTGACCGTGGCGTCGTGCTGGTGTTCGGCATCAGGATCGAGGAACGCCGGGTCGTCGATCAACACACGATCGAGATCGAATGCGCCCACGTCGAGGATCAGGTCGAGATCCACCTGACCGTGGCTCGTGTGGATGAGCGGCGCCAATGTGTTGATTTCGCAGATCCGGCGTTCGACCTCGGCGAGCTGAGGGGCGTCGACGAGATCGACCTTGTTGATCACCACTCGGTCAGCGAACGCCAACTGCTCCACGGCTTCGTTCTCGACGCCGTCGGCCTTGATCTCATCGAGGTGCAGCAGGAGGTGCTTCGCATCGACCACCGTCACGATCGCATCGAGCCGTAGCTGTGCCGATACCTCAGGATCGACGAAGAAGGTCTGCGCCACCGGGGCGGGATCGGCGAGTCCGGTCGTTTCGATCACGATCTGATCGAAACGGTCCTTGCGCTTCATGAGATTGCCGAGGATTCGGATCAGGTCGCCGCGAACGGTGCAGCAGATGCAGCCGTTGTTCATCTCGAAGATCTCTTCCTCGGCCTCGAGCACGAGCGCGTCGTCGATGCCGACCTCACCGAACTCGTTCTCGATCACGGCGATCCGCTTGCCGTGCTGCGCAGTGAGGATGTGGTTCAGCAGCGTCGTCTTGCCCGCCCCGAGGAACCCGGTGAGCACGGTGACAGGTACCTTCGAGTCGATTGCCATGACGAAAGCATAACGGGTCCTATTCCGAGAGGACACGGTGATGATCCTCGGAGGGGCTCGCGAGACTCGGCCTCGTGCCACCCCAATGGCTTGTGTCGGTGACGGTCAAAGACTGCGCGGTTCTGCCGGTCGAAAAGTGCGCGGTGTAGGGCCTGCCGCGGGTGGGGGTGACATCTGATCTGTGGTGCTGGGGAGTGCCGCGGGAGAGGATGTGTTCCATGTCGAAGGTCGTTCGGATGGAGCGCTCCGCAGGCCGAGTTGGTAGGCCGGGCGGCGTTCCATGATCTGCCGGGGACCGACGCCCAGAGGCGTCGAACGGGGCAGCTGGCGGGGCCTCCGGGTCAGCGTGGCTGGTCGGCGACTAGCGCGTGGTGATGGAGTGGTCGCTCGCCTGCGGGCGTCAGCGAGGCGGGTTGTCGGACATCGTCACCGGGACGTCGAGCGTTCGGCCCGAGGAGAACCGGAGGGTGGCGGTGAAGGTGTCGCCGCTCTCGAGCGGGCCCGCAAGGTCGACCAGCATGATGTGGTTGCCGCCGGGTCGGAACTTGACGGTTGCGCCGGCTTCGATGACGACTTCGGCGACCTGCTCCATGGTGACGGTGCCACTGCCGACCGCGCCGTGTTGGTGGCCGTCGCCCCCGGCAGCATCGGATGTGTGGAGCTCGGCACGTCCGGCGATGTCGGTTGGCACGTCGGCAGCGACGAGCACGTCGCGGACGTCGCTACTGAGCTCGAGGTAGATCACCCCGTTCGTGGCCCCGGCTGGTGTCGGGCGGGCCCAGGCTCCCGACGCACCGAAGGCGATCTGGTCGCCGCCGCAACCAGCAAGCATCCAGCACGCGACGAACAGAGCGGCGGCGCGGTGCCTCCTCACGCCTGGCCGAACGTGCGGCGCAGCGGTGAAACGCTCTGGATGACCAACTTGTCGAATGCAACGATGACCAGCGCGACTGCTGCCCACAGCGGGTAGACGATGCCGAGCAGGACCGCGGCGCCGACGAGCTTCCATGTCAGGCGTGGGTCGGCGGGTCGGCGTGGGAGGCCGAGGGTGCCGGGCCGGCGACGCCTCCAGAACATGACGAAGGCGCTGATCACCGACCAGATTGACAGGACACACAGCAGTGTCATGAAAATGCGGCTGACCAATCCGAGCTGGGTGCCCATGTGGGTGCTCACGAGGTAGTCCATGCCGACGCTGATGGTACCGACTCCGTAGATCCGCTGTTCGTCGAGCGTGGCCCCGGAGAACTGGTCAACGAAGACGTTGCGTGCCTCGCCGGTCTGACGTGGCCACGAGTTGTAGAGCGTGAAACTGCCATAGACGGGGTTGCCGGCTTCGTCGGTCTCGTTGGCCGGGAACGAGATCGTGTAGCCGGGCTTCATTCCCTCGTCCTCGGCGATGCGTACCGCACTGTCGAGGCTCATCGGGGACGGCATCGTGCCATCGACAGCGACGGGGGCATAGCTCGCAGGGATCACGAAGTCGCCGGTCGCCCACGGGATCTGGTTGCCGAACCGGTCGAGATCGCCACGGGTCGCGCTGGTGCTCGCCGTGTTCTCAGCTGCACTCCCCGGCGTGACCCGTTCGGCGAGAGAACTGAACCCGTCCGCCCAGTACGACGACCAAGCCATCCCGGACACGATCGTGAGCACCATGACCGGGATCATGACGAACCCGGTCAGACCGTGCAGGTCACGCCAACGTGCCCGTCCCCCGGCTGCCCACCTGACGCCGATCAACCGCCGTGCACCCTTGGAACCCTGGCTCTGACTCGACCGCCGCGGCCAAAACAGGTACAGCCCTGAACCGACCAGCACCAGAGTCCAGACGCCGAGGACTTCCAGGACCAGATCACCCACGACGTACTCACGCATCACCGGTCCGTCGCTCCACAACGCCGCGACCGCAGGCAGCGTGACGGTGAGCGAGTCGTTGTTCAGGAAGCCGTGCAGACGATTCGACAGCCCGATCACTGCACCGCCAGGCTTCGAGACCCCGAGCACCTCAGCGGTGTAGGGGTCGACGAAGACGTGGAGGCCGCTGGCGCTGCCGTCATCGACGAAGAACCGTGTGGTCGCCTCCCGATCCGCTGGCGGGGTCAGATCGGACACGGTGCCGTCGGGGTAGGCGGCTGCAACAGCCTCTGCCTGCTCGTCGAACGACACGTACTCGGTCGAGCGCGATTCGGTCGAGCGGATGTCACCCTCGGTCGCTTGTTGGATCGGATCGGTGTACAGGATGACCGGACCTGTGACCGCCATCAGCAAGATGAACGGCATGGCGAACATGCCCGAGTAGAAGTGCACCCGCCACAACGAACGCCACTGACGACTCGACGAATCCCCGGACGACGCTGTCGGCGAAGTCGCCTCATCCCTGTTGGTCACGTTCGGCTCGCTCACGGTGTTCGCTCTCCTCGGTGGGGTTGGCGGGTTCGCAGGGCCCTTGCACCTGACGGGTAGACCGGCGTGCGGTTCCAAAAGTTCCCTCGTGCTCCCGGCGTTGAGCTTCGGTGGCAACGACGCAATCCCGTCGAACTGTCGACGGGGCCCGTGGTCGACTTGCGCAGCGCCGATCCCCGGGGCCTCGGTGAGGTCCCAGGTCTGGGCGAACTCGTCGGTGGTGTAGGTCATGTCGACGGCAGCCTCGAAGGACAGTCGTCCGGGTGGGCAGCAGTCATCGACGCGTTCCGTCGTCGCCGGGTTGTCGAGGCTGGCATCCACGGCATCGCGCACCGCTACCCAGGCGCCCACCAGGTCGGTCTCGACAGATAGAAGGTCGGTGTCTCGATGCCCGCACGCTTCGAGCAGGGCCTCGGCCCTGGGATCCACTCAACGAGATGCCGCACGACGCTGCAAGACGTCTCGCGCCGCCCATCCTGGACACGGTGACAGCGGTCGACCTGATGAGTCAGGACGTTCGCCGTCACTTGCACGTATTGCGTTTGTGGGATAGGGCCGACCTATGTCGAGTGCTGTGGAGATCAGGCCCGGCTCCGTCGAGGCGCGGGAGTTGGCGGTGATCGAGCGGGCGCTTGCTCGTGATGGTGAGGTGGCGGCCCGGTTGGTGGATGCGCGCGGTGACACCGTGGATGTGCCAGCTGAGCTGGTGGGGGTGCTGTTGGCGATCGTGCAGCACTTGAAGGCTGGGCACGGAGTGACGGTGGCGTCTGTGCAGGCCGAGCTGACGACGGTCGAGGCTGCCGAGCTGTTGAACGTGAGCCGGCCTCATCGGATCAAGCTCCTCGAGGGTGGTGCGCTGCCGTTCCGGATGGTGGGAACACATCGCCGGCTGCGGCTCGTGGATGTACTCGCCTACCGCGACCGCCAGGACGCTGCTGCTCGTGAGGCGCTCGGCGAGTTGACCCGCCAAGCCGAAGATCTCGGCCTGTACGACTGAACCTGCGGTGGTGTCTGGCCGTGTCGTGGTCGTCGACGCGAATGTTTTCTACTCAATCGAGTTGACCGACCTGCTCGTGACGTTCGCAGCACACCGGCTTGTCCGCCGGCACTGGTCATCGACGATCCTCGACGAAGTCGGCCGCAACCTCGCGAAGCGTGCCGACCTCTCCCCGGTCGCAATCGCCCACCGGATCGGGCGGATGGACGCCACGCCGGATGGAACCGGTTCGTCGACGCCGTTCACATCCCCCTGTTCGGTGCATGGACGGCCGGCACGATGGTCGCGTGCATCCCGCATCTGAGCGGGTACGCGTCACCCACGATGGAGCGCCTCGGCGTCGTCGAGCTCGCCGCGCTGGGCACCCTTGCGGTGCGGTACGCAGTGGAGAACGTTGCACGGGTCTCCGTGGCGGAGCGGCTCGGCGCGGTCGAGGTCGGCGAGCTGCCTGAGCCGTCGGCGGTCCAGCGGCACCTCTCGGCGTTGGTGCGATCGGCGTTGTTCGTCTTCGTCGCGGCCGTGTTCATCGAGGCGAGATGGGCGCTCTGGCTGGGTGAGGCGATGTTCCTCGTCCCGAAGCTCGTCGAACAGTTCGCGGAACGGTTCCCGAACTTCGGCGAGGCGTACCGATGGGTGCCCCGGAACCACTTCCGGATCGTTGCCATGTTCTTCGTGATGCTGTGGTGGGGAATCGCGCTGGCAGATGCGGTCGAGGGTCCGGACGGCGTCGCTCGCGGTTTCGTATTGATGAGCGTGCCGGGATTGCTGCTCGGTGGGCTCGACTGGTTCGTGCGTGACGGATCTCGGTGGCCGTCGAATGCGCTGAGTCGGCTCCTCGGTGTGGCGCCGTTCCTGTTCGGTGTCGCGCTCGTCCGGGGCCTGGTGCTCTGACCCGCCGTCCCAGAGGTTGCCGGCACGAACCGGGTCACTCCTCCGGGTGCCGCCGGTCCGCATCGGACCAGTTGCACGCCGTGCATCGCACCGTGGGGTCGTAGCCGGGGGAGATGACACAACCACCGAGGACGACGTCGCCTCGCTCGTAGGCATCCGCCAGCTCGCTACCCGGATAGCCGAAGACGACCGGCACCACGCTCCGTCGACCGCATTCGGGACAGTCGGCCCGGTCGCCGATCTCTCTCGGCCATCGCTCGTCGCGTTGGTCGTTGCTGTTCTCGCGCATTGTCGCACCTCCACGCACGACCCTACGGGCGACCCGGGACACGGTTCGCGGGCGCCGATCGTGGGTATGCCGCGCGCGTGCCACCCCTTCGACGGTCGGATCGGCGCAGCGTGCGCGCCCCTGCAGAGCGCTCCCGGCGGACGTCGGCACCCTGGCACATCCACGTGCCGACGAGGCGACACCCGGGTGTGCGGTCGGTCGCCGAGCTCACCCCCGGTGAGCGCGCTGCGGACTGGCTGCGCAACCGCATGGGGTCGTGGGGCTTCGTGTTCTGGGCGCTCGTCTTCCTCGCCGGCTGGATGGCGGGGGCGATCCGGCTCATCGCAGCTCAGTCGACGAACCGCATGGCGAGTGATCCACCGACGGCGAGCAGGAGCACATAAGCGGCAGCGAACCCACCGAGGCGAGGCTCGATCCCGGCGGCGGTGCCGAGTCCGGCGATCACCACCGAGAACTCGCCTCGTGGGATGAGCGACGCTGCGGCGCGTCGTCGGCCACGGATCCCGATGCCGGCGCGACGTGCTGCCCACCAGCCGGTGCCGGCCTTCGATGCGGCACCGACGACGGCGAGAGCGAGCGCGGGAAGGACCACCGGCGGGAGCTCGCCGATGTCGACCTGCATCCCGAAGAAGATGAAGAACAACCCGCCGAACACGTCCCGGATCGGTGTGAGCAGCGCCCGACCTCGCTCGGCCATCTGCCCGGACAGCATCACGCCGATCAGGAACGCGCCGACGGCCGCCGAGACGCGGACCCGGTCGGCGAGACCTGCGGCGAGGAGCGTGACCCCGAGGACCGTGAGCAGCAGGAGTTCCGGCGACGGTGAGTCGAGGAGTCGGCTCACGAGGGTGCCGTGGCGGAACGACACGAGGAGGGCGACAGCGACGACGCCGAGAGCGATGGCGACGGAGACGCCGGCGTCGGTGAGCGATGAGCCGACGAGCAGCACGCCGGCGACCGGGAGGAACACCGCCATCACGATGTCCTCGATCACGAGGACCGAGAGCACCGTGGAGGTCTCGCGGTTGCCGAACCGGTCGAGGTCGCCGAGCAACCTCGCGACGATGCCGGACGATGTGATGTAGGTGACGCCGCCGAGGAGGAACGCGGCGACGGGGTCCCATCCGAGGAGGAACCCTGCAGCGAGGCCCGGCGTGAAGTTCGCGACCACATCGAGCGCACCGGCCGACCAGTCACGCCGGATTCCCGTGCGCAACTCCTCCGGCGTGTACTCGAGCCCGAGAAGGAGGAGCAGGAGCACCACACCGAGGTCCGCACCGATACGGATGAAGTCCGTGCTCCCCTCGAGCCCGATCGGGCTCCCCTCACCGAGCAGCAGACCCGCGACGAGGTAGAGGGGGATCGACGGCAGGCCGACGCGCGCGGCGAGTCGGCCGCTGACGGCGAGCACGAGCAGCACGGCACCGAGTTCGACGAGGACGGCCCCGGCCGTCGATGCGGCGAGGATCACGACGCGCCGACCGTCAACCGTGCAGCAGTTGCTGAGCGGCGAGCACGCCGTCGTGGGAGCCGACGACGAGCGCAACGTCGCCCGCCTCGAGCACGAACTCCGGTCCCGGTCCGGGGATCGAGGCGTCACCACGGAGGACGGCGACGACGGATGCGCCGGTTGCGGTGCGGATGCGACCGTCCCCGATGGTTCGTCCGGCGAGCCCACGCCCGGCTTCGAGCGGCACCCATTCGATCGACAGGCCCTCGACCTCGTACATGAGATCTGCGATCCGTTCGGTCACCTTCGTGCCGCCGAGGAGTTCGACGAGAGTTGCGGTCTCCTCGCCCGACATCATGACGGTGTCGCGGCAGGAATCCGGGTCACGCTTGTCGTACAGGACGAGCTCGCGACGCCCGTCACGACGAACGATGACACCGAGACGGTCGCCGGCTGCGCTCGTGAACTCGTAACGGACCCCGACTCCGGGCAGAAGGGTCTCGAACAGCTCCACGGCACGTCACCCTACCGTCCCGGTGCGAGGTCGCTCAGTGCGGAACGGACGTCACGGCGAACCGGGCCTGACCCGGGTCGTCCTCGCCGAACCCGGAGAACCGTCGTTGGGTGGTCAGGAACCGCACCGTCGGTTCGCGCTCGGGAGTGACGACGAGGATGCGACCGTCGTCGACGAGGACGGTGCGGCCGTCGGGCGCCCAGAACGCGGCCACGATCCGGTAGAGGTAGTCACCGGGCCCCTGAGCGGACAGCACGGTGGTGCGCCGTCCCGATGCGTCGGTGCGGAACACCTCGACCTTGCCGGTCTCCTCATCGGAGCGGAACGAGAGCCGGTCGCCGGCGTCGTTCACGAGCGGCCTGGTGCCGAGATCCGCATATGCGGCGCGTCGTTCCGGCGGCACGTCCTCGACCGCTCCGGTCGCGGGGTCCACGAGGCGCTGCCAGGAAACGGCGAACGCCGGCCCCGAACGTTCGTCCATGCGGAGCATCGTCACCTCGAGCCGGCCGTCCGCCGCCCACAGGAGTTGCGGGCCGACCGGCTTGCCGAACCGTTCGGCCTCCGTCACGTCGAAGCCGCTCGCCTCCGGTGGGCAGTAGAGCTCTCGTTGCGGGCCCCCGCCGAGGGAAATCAGATGGACGCACCCCGATGCCTCGTCGACGTTCGCGACCGTGCCGACGAGCGTCGGGTCCGGCGACGCGACGAGTGAGGGAAACCGCGGATCGTTCCGCTGCAGGAGCGTGCTGGCGATCCCGACCGAGCTGAGGGTTGCGACGAACACCATGGCGGCGGCGACCACGGCGAGTGCTCGGGGGTACACGAGATGATCCTCCCACGATCGGCGGCGGGGCGAGATCTACCCGCTGCCGAACCTCAGTAGGCCTCAGCTCGCAGGTCGTCGACCGGACCGACGCTCACGTCGACGCCCCGTCATCCCCGATGTCGTCGAGAGCATCGATCGATCCGATCCAGGGCGCCGCGGTCGGGTCGAAGTGGATGCGGAGCCAGCCGGCGCTCTCGGCGGGATCCGCAGCGGTGATCTCACCGGCGTCGGCGCCGACGGTGTCGGGCGGGCCGACGATCAAGGGGTCGGGCGACCCGACGATGTCGAGCCGCTTGTCGGGGTAGTCGAGCCCGGCGAGGACGAAGCGCATCGCTTCGAGGCGCGCCCGCTTCTTGTCGTTCGTCCTGACGACAGTCCATGGCGCGAGGTCGTGGTCGGTTCGTCGGAACATCTCGACCTTCGCGGCGGTGAAGTCGTCCCAACGGTCGAGGGTCGCGAGATCGTTGGCGCTGAGTTTCCACTGCCGCACGGGATCGATCCGGCGGATGAGGAACCGCGTGATCTGCTCATGGCGCGACACCGAGAACCACAGTTTCACGATGCGCACACCGGATTCGACGAGGAGTCGCTCGAAGGTCGGCGCCTGCTGCGCGAACTCCTCGTACTGTTCCTCGCTGCAGTACCCCATAACGCGCTCGACGACCGCTCGGTTGTACCAGGATCGGTCGAACAGGACGATCTCACCGTTGGTGGGCAGATGTTCGACGTACCGCTGGAAGTACCACTGCCCGGTCTCGCGCGCCGACGGTGCCGACAGCGCGATGACCCGAGCGCCGCGTGGGTTCAGGTGCTCCATGAACCGCTTGATCGTCCCGCCCTTCCCTGCGGCGTCACGACCTTCGAACAGCACGATCAGACGACCGCCGCTCTCCTGGATCCACGTCTGCGCCTTGAGCAGTTCGATCTGGAGGAGGCGCTTCTGGCCCTCGTAGTACTCCCGGGTGAGCCGGTGGTCGTAGGGGTAGCCCTCACGCCAGGTCTCGACGACCCTCCCGTCGGGGCCGATGAGGACTGGGTCGTCGACGGTACCGAACGTTCCTTCGACGGTGAAGCCGAGCGACGCGAGTTGCGCATCGGACATCGTGCGGAGCGTCGAGATCACCTCGCTGAGGGGGATCATCGGGGCGGGAACGTACAGGTCGCCGATGAACGCCAGGTGGCCGAGACGTGGCGGAACCGGGAACAACGAGGGCAAACCGTTTCCTCGGCGTGGTCCCCGGGGCACGCGGTCCACGGGGTCGGGAACCGCCCGGCCACCATGGAGGTGGATCACGAGGAAGCGGAAGATCGCAGCAGCAGCCGGTGGGGGGAACGGTGGTGACACCGAGACCTGGAAGGCGGCGACGGAGAAGTCGTACCTGTCGGACTGCCTCGACAAGGCCTTCAAGTCGAGGTACACGGCGGAGGAGGCCACAGCGATCCTCGCCCAGGCGAACTGCGACCACTGGGGTCCGTGGATCATCTGTGAGGTCGACCCGGGCAACTCCGCGACCCACAACAGCGCGCCGGGAGACGACGACCGCTGAGTCGAGCTCGCCGGCCCGGGTCAGCGTGCGGCGAATCGAGCGATCCGGATCTCGAACGGTCCGGTCTGCTCGTCCACCACGTACACGGTGAACTGTACGACCCGGGCCGGGTCGAGCGGCGCGTCCGCGACACGCCGGTTGAGTCGAGAGGTGACCGGTTCGAACCCCGCCACGGGGAGTTCGTGCCCGACGAGGGTGCCTGCGGTCGTGCGGAACCGTTGCACCCAACGTCCCCCGTCGCGGTCGACGACCTGCAGGAGGTAGGTCGTGCCGTCCCCCTCGGCGTCGACGATGAACGCCGTCGCACCTGCGGCGCCAGCGCTGAGATCCGCAGCCGGCCCCCGAACCGAGGAGAACCCGCCGTTGTTCTCGAGCGACACCGTGCCGCGGAAGCGGAGTCGACCGTCCTGCCAGTCGACGGTGCTCAGCGACACCCCGCCCATCACCCGGTCGTCGACCGTCGACCAGCCGGCGATCGACGAAGGATCGGTGAATCCGACGAGCGTGCGGGTGGCTGCGGAGGTCGCACCCGAGGTCGTCGTCGGGGCCGCCGCAGTCGACGTCGGTGCGACGGTCGACGTTGTCGGCGAGGTCGCACCGGACTCGGTGGTGGTTCGTGCCGCGTCATCGGACGTCGAACAGGCGGTGGCGAGGAGGATGGCGCCACCGAGCCCGACGGCGCGCAGGGTGCCGTGGCGGGGCGTGCTCATCGTCCCGTCCGGATGCGGAGTTCGCCCGGCGCGCCCGCCGGGACGACCGGTTGGCGGGGCGGCACCGGGTCGATCCGGCGATACTCGGAACCGAGCGGTGGCCTCGGGTCGTTCTCACCGGCGTTCGGCCAGAACGCCATCGCGCGTTCGGCCTGGGCGGTGATGGTCAAGGACGGGTTCACGCCGAGGTTCGCCGAAACCGTCGCCCCGTCGACGACGTGCAGGCCCGGATGCCCGAACACCCGGTGGTAGGCGTCCACGACACCGTCCTCGATCGATGTGCCGATCACCGCGCCTCCGAGGAAGTGCGCGGTGCTCGGGATGTCGAACACGTCGTTCCACGCGCCGGCCGGGAATCCGCCGATCCGCCGGGCGATCCGCCGGACGACCTCATGGCCGGCAGGGATCCACGTCGGGTTCGGCGCGCCGTGACCCTGGCGGGAGGTGAGTCGGCGACCGAGGATGCCGCGGCGGGTGAAGGTGGTGATCGAGTTGTCGCTCGTCTGCATGACGAGGGCGATGATCGTCTGCTCCGACCACCGTCGCAGCAGCAGGTTCCGGGCGCTGGTACCGGGCGAACGAAGCGCCGTGCCGAGCCAGCGGAGTGGTCGGGGGAGTCGCCCTCCGCCATCGACGAGCACGGTCGCGAGCAACCCCATCGCGTTCGAACCCCGTCCGTATCGGCACGGCTCGACGTGGGTGTGGTCGTCGGGATGGAACGACGAGGTGATGGCGACACCCCGGGTGAAGTCGACGTCGTCGCGGAACGTGCGTGCGCCGAGGATCGCCTCGGAGTTCGTGCGGCTGAGCTCGCCCAGTCGAGGTGAGAGGTGCGGCAGCCAGCCCTCGTCTCTCATCCGATGGAGGAGCCGTTGCGAACCGAGGGTCCCTGCGGCCACGACGACGTCGTCGGCCACGAACATCGGACCAGAACGGCGAGTGCCGGTTCGACGTGTGCAGACCTCGTACCCACCACCGGGTCGTGGACGGATACGTGTGACGGTCAGCCGGTCGAGCACCTTGGCGCCGGCGCGTTCGGCGAGCCACAGGTAGTTCGTGAGCAACGTGTTCTTCGCGCCGTGCCGACAACCGGTCATGCACGCACCGCATTCGGTGCAGCCGCGCCGTGCGGGACCCACGCCACCGAAGTACGGGTCGGGCATCTCGACACCCGGTTCGCCGAAGTAGACGCCCACCGGCGTCGGTCGGAACGTGTGGCCGACGCCGAGCTCGACCGCGACGTCGCGCAGCACTTCGTCGGCCGGTGTGGTCGTGGGGTTCGTCGTCACCCCGAGCATGCGGGACGCCTGGTCGTAGAACGGGGCGAGCTCGCTGCGCCAGTCGGTGATGTGCGCCCATTGCGGATCGTCGTAGAAGGGGTCGGGTGGCTCGTAGAGCGTGTTGGCGTAGACGAGGGAGCCGCCGCCCACGCCGGCGCCGGACAGCACCAGCACGTTGCGGAGCAGCGTGATGCGCTGGATGCCCAGACACCGCACGGCCGGCGCCCACAGGAACGACCGGACGTCCCATGACGAGCGGGGGAGCGTGTCGTCGTCGAACCTCCGGCCGGCCTCGAGGACGGTCACCCGATGGCCCTTCTCGGTGAGGCGGAGCGCGGCCACACTGCCACCGAACCCGCTCCCGATGATCACGACGTCGCTTGTGCGGGGCTCCACCACCAGATCATGGTCGCCGGTCGGACCGACTCGTGTGAAGTCAGGAAAAGTTTTGACTGACCGGGCGCCCACCGGATCTCCCCCGTGACGCCGCACGGAGCGGCCCGACGGGAGGGACCGAGATGACGACCACCACGACCACGACTGACACGACCTCGACGGCGGCGGGAAGCCGCGCAGCTCGACGGAACCGTCGCCTCAGCCGAGGTGGAGGTGTTGCGGTCGCGGTCGGCATCCTGCTGATCGCGGGGCTGCTCGGACTCGAGTCGCCGCAGTCCGCCCAGGCGACCGACGGGTTCGACAGCGTCGGACTGCCCGTCGATCCGATCGCAGGGTTCGGCAGCGCCGGACTTCCCGTCGACCCCACCGCCGGTGACGTCAGCGTGTCGACTCCGGGGGACGCCGTCACTGCTCCGGTTGTCGATGCCGACGACCCCACCGGCGCCGATCCCGCCCCGGCGGTGTCCGCGCCGGTCGACGTCGTTCCGACCCCGGTCGCACCTGACGTCGACAGCCCTGCGGTCGACTGCCCTGCCGTCGATGCCCCGGGCTCCGCCGACTCGAACGACGATCCGGTCGGCGACACCCGTGACTGCGTCGACTCCCAGGGCATCGGCCGGGGTCACGAGGAGCACGGCGACGGCCACGGGTACGGCCACCTGCGTCATTGCGAGGACTGAAGCGGTCTCCCGTCCGGCGCCGGTCGTCCCCCATCGGGCGACCGGCGCCGTTCTCGCCTGCGGGGACGGTGTGCGCTGGGTAACGTCCCGATGGGAACGAGGGGGGAAGTCATGCTCGGACACGACGTCGTCGCACGTGCATTCGTCGACCAGGGGGTCGACACGGTCTTCGGGGTGCTCGGCGACGGGAACCTGTTCATCGCCGAGACGATGATGCGAGTCCACGGCGTGCGATTCGTCGCCGCCACGCACGAAGCGAACGCCGTGATGATGGCGGAGGGATGGGCGAAGGCGAGCGGTCGTCTCGGCGTCGCCACGGTCACGCACGGCCCCGGCCTCACCAACACGATCACGGCGCTCGTGGAAGGGGTGAAGAACCGCACGCCCATGCTGCTGCTCGTGGCCGACACCCCCACCGAGGACCGCCACCACCTCCAGAACCTGCCCCAGCGTGCGGTCGTCGACTCGACCGGGGCAGGGTTCCAGCAGGTGCTCTCCCCCGCGACGATCACGGTCGACGTCGCCGAGGCCGTGCGCCGAGCCTGGGCGGAGCGGCGCCCGATCGTGCTGAACGTCCCGCTCGACTTCGAATGGGTCGAGCTCGACTACGTGGCGGCGCCGGTGGTGCGGGTCACCCCGACGCGGGTCGCGCCCGACCCCGTCGCCCTCGACGTCGCACTCGGTGTCGCCGCGACCGCCGCCCGGCCCGTCGTGCTCGCCGGGCGCGGCGCCGTCGGCGCCCAGGCCGAACTCGTCGCTCTCGCCGAGCGCCTCGGTGCCCCGGTCGCCACCACGCATGCGGCCACGAACCTGTTCCGGGACGACCCGTGGAACCTCGGCATCCACGGCACGTTGACGACGCCGGTCGCCGCCGAGGCGCTCGCCACCGCCGACTGTCTCGTCTGCTTCGGCGCAGCGCTCAACTTCTACACGACCGCACAGGGCACGATGACCGCCGGGAAGCGGATCGTGCAGGTCGACCTCGACCCCGAACGGATCGGCGCCACCCTCGCCGTCGACGCCGGCGTCGTCGGTGACGCCGCCGAGGTCGCGACGGCCATGGTCGGCCTGCTCGACGCGGCGGGACACCAGCCGTCGGCCTTCCGCTCGGCGGAGCTCGCCGACCGCCTCGCGGCGTGGGATCCCGCCGCGGCGTTCGTCGATCGCAGCACCGATGTCGCCGTCGACCCGCGCACCCTCATGCTCCGCCTCGAGGACCTCCTCCCCGAGGACCGGACCGTCGTCGTCGACGCGGGCAGGTTCATGCTCCACGTGCTCGGCATGGAGGTGCGCGACCCCTCCTCGATGATCACGACGCACGCGTTCGGTTCGATCGGGCTCGGCACCTCCGCGGCGATCGGCGTCGCCGTCGCCCGTCCGGACCGCCCCACCGTCCTCTGCGTCGGCGACGGCGGGTTGATGATGGGCGGCGTCGCCGAGCTGCACACCGCGGTCGCCGAAGGGCTCGACCTCATCACCGTGCTGCACAACGACTCGAGCTACGGCGCCGAGCACGTGCAGCTCTGGCGCAAAAACATGGCGGCCGACGCGTCGATGCACGAGTGGCCCGACCTCGCCGCCGTCGCCGAGGCGATGGGCTTCGAGGTCGTCCGGGTGCGCTGCCTCGCCGACCTCGACCTCGCGGCGAAGGCCGTCGCGACACGGGTTCCCGGTCGCCCGGTGTTCATCGAGGCGTCGCTCGACGCCCTCATGGTGTCGGAGATCAACGGGTAGCCTCCGAGGGGTGTCGAACCGCTGGCTCGATCTCCAAGGACTCGCAAACGTCCGCTGTCTCGGCGGACTGCCCACCGTCGACGGTCGGACGACCCGCCCCAACGTGCTGCTGCGGGGCGATGACCCCGTCGCGGCGACCGCGGGGGACGTCGACCATCTGGTGCGCGGGCGCGGGATCGCGCTCGTCGTCGACCTGCGATCCGACGAGGAGCACGCCGCGATCCCCGCCTGCCCGGTGACCGGTGCCGGTGCACGTCGCCTTCGTGTCCCCGTGGTGGACCAGACGCTGATGGCCAAGACGTTCACGGCCGACGCATCGCTGCAGGGTGACGAGGCGGTGCGTTGGATGGCGGACGCGTATCTCGCGATGAACGACCGGGCCGCACACCACCTCGTACGGATCCTCGGGGAGGTCGTCGCGACGGACGACGGTCCCGCCTACGTCCACTGCGCGGCGGGCAAGGACCGTACGGGTGTGGTGGTCGCCCACCTCCTGGCGCTGGCGGGCGTTCCTCGAGAGGTGATCGTCGCCGACTACGCGCTCACCGACGTGCGGATGCCCCGGGTCGTCGAGGCGATGCGGCGTCGCAAGGGCAACCCCCTCGACGAGGCGCCACGACCGCCGATCCTCCAGCAGGCGCCGGCCGCGGTGATGGCGGCGTTCCTCGACGGGTTCGCCGCCCGACACGGCGACGTCGGGTCGTGGCTCGCCGCGGCGGGAGCGCCGGCCGACCACGTCGACGCCTGGCGCGAGCGGTTCGTCGGCTGACGCAACGCCGTCACGGCGGTGTCGCATCCCTCTACGATCCGGGGGTGATGCGAACTCCTGGTGCGACGAGGTCGTGGTGTCGGGTCCGGCGCCTCGCTCTCGGCTCCGTGCTCGTCGTTGCGGTCGTCGCATGTCGCGAACCGGTGACGACCCCCGGGGCGGCGGAGCGGTCCTTCGTCGCGGCGCTCATCCCACACCATCACCTCGGCCAGGAGCTCAACGGCACCGCAGCATGGTCGGCCGAGGACGTGCGTCTGCGTGGTCTCGTGTTCGAGATGGGTGGGTACCACGCTCGCGAGCTGGCGCTCATGGAGCGTTGGGCGGGGGACTGGGACGTGCCGCTCGCCGAGGACTTCCCCGGCAACCTCGAGCGGCGTCGCATCGACGGCCTGGCGGACCTGCGCGGCACCGACTTCGACACCGAATGGCTCGTTCTGATGATCGACCACCACGACGGGGCGGTCGATCTCGCCGATACCCAACTCCGGGTCGGGCGCATGGACGAGGCGCGTGACCTCGCGACCGAGGTCCGGAAGGTGCAGTCCGACGAGCTCGCGAAGATGCGGGCACTGCTCGGCGAGCTGTGCGCGACCTCCCCGCGTGCGCTCGGGTGCCGGTCGGCTCGCTGAGCTGCTGGCGGCTGGGCGTCCCGTCTGCAAGGGTTCCCGCCCATGGCTTCCTCGCTCTTCGACCCGGTGACCTTCCGACGCGGCCCGGCGATGTCGAACCGGTTCATGCTCGCGCCGCTCACCAACACCCAGTCCCACGACGACGGGACGTGCTCCGTCGAGGAGCACACGTGGTTGTTGCGACGCGCCGAGGGTGGATTCGGGGCGACCATGTCGGCGGCAGCGCACGTGCAGAAGGTCGGCCAGGGGTTCCCCGGTCAGATCGGCATCTTCGGCGACGAACACCTCGAAGGCCTCGGCCGCCTGGCGGCCGACATCAACGCCACGGGGTCGCTGTCGATCGTGCAGCTCCACCACGCAGGGAACCGGGCGCCGGCGGCGCTCGTCGGTGAGCCGGTCTGTCCCTCCGACGACCCCGAGAGCGGCGCCCGGGAGATGACCGGCGACGAGGTCGAGGCAGCGGTCGAGGCGTTCGTCGCCGCGGCGGTGCGAGCCGAGCGGGCCGGATGGCAGGGTGTCGAGCTCCACGGTGCGCACGGGTACCTGATCTGCGAGTTCCTCTCCAGCGAGCTGAACCGCCGCACCGACCAGTGGGGCGGGTCGCTCGAGAACCGCTCGCGGTTCCTGTTCGCGGTCCTCGACGGCATCCGGGCTCGCTGCGGCGCGGACTTCAACGTCGGGGTGCGGCTCTCACCGGAACGCTTCGGGATGCAGCTCCCCGAGATCGTCGAACTCGCCGGCGAACTTCTTGCCGGCGACCAGATCGAGTACCTCGACATGTCGCTGTGGGACTGCTTCAAGAAGCCGGTCGATGAGGCCTACGGCGACCGCATGCTGATCGAGCACTTCCTCGACCTGCCCCGCGGGGAGACCCGCCTCGGGGTCGCGGGCAAGTTGCGCACCCCGGACGAGGTCCGTCGCGTGATCGACATGGGCGTCGACATCGCGCTCCTCGGCCGTGCGGCGATCATCCATCACGACTACCCGAAGCGGATGCTGGCGGATCCGGACTTCGTGCCAGTCTCCCAGCCGGTGCCCCGCGACCACCTGCTCGCCGAGGCCGTCTCGCCGAAGTTCGTGGACTACCTCGCCGGGTCCTTCAAGGGGTTCGTCGCCGACGCCTGACCGGGCGAGGCGCCGACGACGGTCCCCCCGGCGTCGTCAGTTCCAGGTCTTGATGACCGGCAGCACCTCGTCGGCGAACAGCGTCATCGAGGCTCGGGCCTCGTCGTAGGGGATACCGCCATAGCGGAACGACGCCGTGTACTCGAACGACCCGATGAGTTCGCGGCGGGCCTCGAGCTTGGCGATCACCTGGTCGGGGGTGCCCCAGCAGGTCGCGCCCATGAACATCTCGAGGAAGCCGCTCTCGCCCACGCGCCGGAGGATCTCCGCCGCCTTCGCGTAGGCGGCGTAGCCCTCGGTGTTCGTGAAGTGGTCACCCATCACCTCGTAGTGGGCGAGCAGCGACGCGAGGTAGGTGCCCATGTACTGGCGGGCCTTCTCCTCGGCGTCGTCGGCGTCGGGCATCACGAGACAGAAGTCCGCAGTCATCACCGGCGGGGCCTCGGCGCCGTGGAGTTCCGCGTAGCGCTTGCGGTACTGGGTGATCGAGGGCATGCGGTGTTCCCACGAGCGGTCGGCGAACATCGTCATGCGGCCGGCGAAGCGGGCTGCCGACTCAACGGAGTCGTCGGAAGAGGCAACGCAGTAGAAGCGGTCGTCGAAAGACCGTTCGGGCCGCGGACGGATCTCGATTCGCTCCTGGGGGTAGAACGGGCCGTTGCCCTCGATGAACCCGGTGCGCAGCGCTTCGATGACCATGGCCGTGCCCTCGTCGAAACGCTCACGGGACTCGTCCATCTCGATACCTGCGAACGGCGCGTACTCGCGCCGCGACAGGCCGCGGCCGACCCCGAAGCGGAAGCGACCCTTGGCGACGTTGTCGAGCAGCGCGGCCTTCTCCGCGACCCGCAGCGGGTCGTTCCACGGCATGATCACCGCGCCGGTGCCGACGTCGATCTGCTCGGTCGTGCCGACGAGATAGGACAGGAGCTGGGTGTTGTCGGGGCAAAACGAGTACCCGAAGAAGTGGTGCTCCGCCGCCCACGCGCAGTCGAAGCCGAACGAGTCGGCGAGCCGTGCGAGCCCGAGCTCCTCGTCGTAGACCTCGCTGTCGGTGATGCCGTCCCAGCCGTCGCTGGCGAATGGCATGAGGATGCCGACATCCATGGTGTGATCTCCCCCGGTGATGGTGCTGACGGCCCCCGCCGTCGGCAAGGAACGCTACCCGCCGGGGGATGACGGACGTCGACCCGGACCGCTGGGGGCCCGGACGCGAAACGACCCGGTGGCGTGCACCGGGTCGTTTCGTCGAGCTGCGGATCCGAACGGTCAGCCCGTGTAGGCAGGTGCCACCGGCGTGCTACCGCTGCTCGGCGGCTGGGTCGGCTGGGTCGGCTGAGTCGGGGGTGTCGTGACGACGGACTGGTCCACCGCGATGGTGAGCGCGTCGATGCCGAGCAGCGAACCGTTCTTGGTGAACCGGATCGACGTGAACGACCCGGTGCAGAGCAGGCTTCCGCTGATGTAGTTGTCCGGGTGCGGCGTCAGCGTGTTGGCAACGAGGGTTGCGCCCCCGAGCCCGGCGCTGATCGAGCAGGAGACCGTTCCGCCTGCGGTGATGGTCCAGTTGGTCGGACCGCTGGCGCTGGTCGGACGGAGGAAGTGGAAGTACACGGCGAGTTCGGTGATCGTGACGATGCCGAAGTCGTACTCGATGTAGGAGCGCGACGTGTTCTCCCACCTCGCGGGGACGGCTCCCACGCTCGGCGGCGAGAAGCTGCTGCCACCGAAATTCCAGTTCAGTGTGTTGCCCAGGCCGACGGTGGTGAATGCCACCGCATAGGGGTCGGAGGACGGATCACCGAGGTATCCGGTCGTGGTCGAGTTGTAGGTGGCGAACTTCGGGGTCGTGATGGCGGCACCGACGTTCGAGGTGGAGGTGGCGCTCAGCCCGAGAACGGCAAGGCCGAGGGTCAGAATGCTGGCAAGCGTTGTCCGCACCACTCAGTTCTGACCGGACCGGCTCCGGTTGTCGAATCGGCGTGGGGTCTGCGGGGTCGTTGTGGTCGACTGGCCTCGAACTAGATGTAGCCGACGTCGGTGGCGCGGGAGTTGTCGGGAGTGGCGGCGCGGCCCGCACCGACGACACGAGCGGTGAGCGCATCGGTGAGCATCCGTTGTGCCGGGAACATCGCCGTGAGGCTCGACAGGCAGGGGAGCACACGGTGCTGTCGCAAGCCGCGTGTGAGCTCGCCGGCTAGCCGACGCAGCTCGTCGGCGAGTTCGAGCAGGACCTCGTCGCTGAGCTCGTGCGGCACCTCGTCCGTCGGGCCGTCGTGACCGTGCTGGGGTGGGGTGGGTCGGCGGTGTCGGTGCGGGAGCAGGTCGGTCTCCTTCGTCGTGGATCAGGTGGTGGTCAGGTGCGTCGGATGTTCGCCCGGGCGGCCTCGGCCCTGGTCGTGTCGTCGGCCTCGAGCCATGCCCGGGCGCAGGCGTCCCACAGCTCGTCCGCGCGGCGGAGGTTGCCGACGGCCGCCTGGCCCGCGGCGGCCCGGCCGAGCTCTCGTGCACGGTGCACGAGGTCGGCCCCCGTCGCAGGGTCGGGGAGGGGTCGGTCGGTGCGGTCGATGCGCAGGTCGACGAGGTCGAGGTCGAGCGGGACGAGAATGTCGGCGCGGACCCCGCGGCCCTCGGGCAGGAGCGGCGCGAGTGCGAGGAGCGTCAGCGTGCGGGCGTGCAGCACCCGGACCCAGCCGCCACCCTCCGCCGGACCGCGGACGACGAGCCGTCCGTCGCTCGGCGGGTCGACGACGAGACCGGCGCCTGCAGATCGGCAGGCCAGCACCATCGGCAGGCCCGACAGCGCACGTCGTTCGATCCGCAGGGTCGCGGAGCGGTCGATCCTCATCGGGTGCGCACCCCGAGCGCACGGGCGGTGTCGCCGAGGAGGTCCTTTACTGCCCGCATCCGACGGCTCCGACGCCGACGGGTCGCCACACCGTCGAGCCGGTCGGCGCCCGGGAGGCACGATCGCTCGCCCGCCACCCACAACGCCGGCCAGAGGCGCGCGTCGTGCTCGTGTGCGCCGGCCCGTGGGGCGGGCAGCGCGCCGAGGTCGACGTCGGGGTGTCCGGCGAGGGTGACGTAGGCCAGTGCGGCGGCGACGACGGCGGGTTCGGCGCCGCTCGTCTCGATCAGGCCCCGGACTCGATCGCCGAGGTCGCCACCGCCCGGCTCCACGAGGGGCGGGGCAACGGGTTCGGGGCGCCGGTCGGGGTCGACCGAACGGCGGTTGATCGGACTGCGTCGCAGGTGGTCGACGGCGACGTTCCGCATCGTCCGGGCGCAGTAGGCGGCGACCGATTCGGGCACGGCTGCATCGGGGTTTCTCCGCACGTACCGCCAGAGGCGGTCGCGGGTCTCGGCGACGAGCTCGTCGGGGTTCAGACCGAGATCAGCGTTCCCGCTGTGGCGTCGGGCGCACCGGTACGCATCTGCGCTGCGTAACCAAGCCTCGGCCTCGGTGAGAAGGGGATGGGGTACCTCGATGACGGACGTCGCTGACAGCGGGACTCCTTCGGCGGGGGCTCGGATCGGCAACCTGACCGTAGGTGTCGGGTGTGACAACGAAGCCCGGCCGCAGCGGTGTCACATCTCGCCTGAGGCGGCGTCGAACAGCGTGCCCGGCTCCGACGATGGGAGATGTCCATGACCCCTTCGACCCTGCTCCGCCCCGCCCACGCCACCGGCGCCGTCCGTCGCCGCCGGACGCCGCGCCCCCGCCCCTTCGACGTCCGAGACCTGCTCGCCCACGGGCGCTACGAGTCGGTCAGCGCCTTCGCCCGCGACGCCGGGGTCGACCGTCGCACCGTGCACCGGTGGATCGCGACGGGCCTCGACCCCGACACCGCCGATCGTCTCGCCGTCCACGTCCTCGGCTGCCACCCCTTCGAGGTGTTCGGCCGGGCGTGGTTCGACCTCGACGAGGAACCGACGCTGCCCGCTGCCTGAGCGGCCGCAGCACCGACCCGACGCCCATCCCGAAAGGACCCTGCCCATGCAACCCACCCTCACCTTCGACCGCACCGTCGTCGCCGTCGACGTCGACGGCGACGCCCACCTGATGATCGAGCTCGCGGCGCCCCCGGCCCCGCCGCTCGATCGCCCTCCGGTCGACGCGGTCGTCGTCATCGACCGGTCCGGTTCCATGGACGGTGCCCCACTCGATGCGGTCACACGCGCCGTCGAGCACCTGTTCCGGCTCGCCGGCCCCGAGGACCGTGTCGCAGTCGTCGCGTTCGACGACGAGGTGACCCTCGTCCTCCCGCTCGCGCACCACGAGCCCCGCGCTGCCGGACGTCTCGTCCGGTCGATCGATTCGGGTGGGTCGACGAACCTCTCGGGCGGCTGGCTGAAGGCGGCCGAGGTGCTCGCCGCCGACGGGCGACCCGAGGCGATCCGCCGGGTCGTGCTCCTCACCGACGGCTGCGCGAACGTCGGCGTCGTCGAACCCGAACGCCTTGCGTCGATGGTCGCGGGAGGAAGGGGACGGGACATCACCACGAGCTGTATCGGGTTCGGTGAAGGGTTCGACGAGAACCTGCTCGCGACGATGGCGGACGCCGGCGGCGGGAACGACTCGTGGTGCGCCGGACCGGACCAGGCGGCGACCGTCTTCGTCGCCGAGTTCAGCGGTCTGCAGCAGATCGTCGCCCAGAACCTGACCGTGGAGCTCCGCCCCGACCCGAAGGTGGTGCGCGCGCTGCACGTGCTGCACGAGTACCCGCTGACCCCCCTCGACGGCGGTGCCGTCCAGATCGCCCTCGGCGATGCCTACGGCCACAAGCGCCGTCGGGTCGTCGCACGGTTCGAGCTCAACGCCCCCGGTCAGGTCGGCACCGTCCCCGTCGGCGAGGTCGTCATCCGTTGGGCGAGCGTGGGCGCCGAGGTCCGACTGCACACGGTGACCCTGCCCGTCGGCCTCGAGGCCGGGCCCGGCGCCGACACGGCGCCCGTCGCCGCCGAGGTCGTCGAGGAGATCACGCTGGAGCGCGCCGCGGCCGAGCGCCGGGCCGCCCGCCTGCTCGCCGAGTCGGGCGATCTCGACGCAGCGTCGGTCCGGTTGCGACACGCGGCCCAGATGCTGTCGGCCTGCGCCACCGCGTCGGCCGACGTGGCCGAGATCCTCGCCGACGCCGACCGGCTCGACCAGGGCATGTGGGACCTGCGCTCCGCCAAGCGCATGTTTCGACGGAACGCAGCATCGCCCGCAAGCGCCGGACTCGCTTCGACGGCAGCGACCCCGAGCAACCGTGACCGGAGCAGGCCGAACCACGCTCCGGCCGTTCACGGAGAGTTCACGCGCTTCCGGGCCGGATTGCCACCGAGGGGAGGCGGGTCGGTCGTAACGTGCGCCCATCGGAGCCGGCGCAGCCGCTGCGCCGGACGATGGGAGGTCACCGGTGGCTTTGTCTCGTCGGACCTACGTCCTCGACACGTCGGTGCTGCTCGCGGACCCGGGCGCGATGTTCCGGTTCGCCGAGCACGACGTGGTCCTGCCGCTCGTGGTGATCACCGAACTCGAGGCGAAACGCCACCACGCCGACCTCGGTTGGGCGGCTCGTCGGGCGATCAGGCACCTCGAGGATCTCCGACGTCGGAGCGGCGGTCGCCTCACCGAACCGCAGTCGGTGAACGATCACGGCGGAACGCTGCGGGTCGAGCTCAACCACGTGACACCGTCGAACCTGCCCGAGGCGTTCGTCGACTCCTCGAACGACCATCGGATCCTGCAGGTCGCCCGGGCTCTGCAGCTCGAGGGGGCGACCGTCACCCTCGTCACGAAGGACCTGCCGCTGCGGTTGAAGGCGGCCGCCGTCGATCTCGACGCCGACGACTACCGGAACGACCTCGCGCAGGACGGCGCCTGGTCGGGGATCGTGGTCGCCGAGGACGTGGCGCCCGACGTCATCGACCGGTTGCACCGGCGTGACCCGGCGGACCCCGTCCACGTCACCGACCTCGACGAGGACGCCCCGGTGAACGCGGCGATGATCCTGCGGAACGGCAGCCAGTCCGCCGTCGTGCGGGTCGAGGAGTCGAAGATGCTGCGGCTCGTCCCCTCCACCGTCGAGGCGTTCGGGCTGCGACCCCGCTCCACCGAGCAGCGGATCGCGCTCGATGCGCTGCTCGACCCCGACGTGGGCATCGTGAGCATCGGCGGCGCAGCGGGGTGCGGCAAGACGGTGCTCGCGCTTGCCGCGGCGCTCGAGCTCGTCGTCGAGCGACGATTGTTCGATCGGGTGCTGGTGTTCCGTCCGTTGTTCGCCGTCGGCGGCCAGGACCTCGGGTTCCTGCCCGGCGACCAGGGCGAGAAGATGGCGCCGTGGGCCGCCGGGGTCCTCGACGCGCTGGCAGGGTTCTGCAGCCGCCGGGTGATCGACGAGCTGCTCGGCGAGGGGTACCTCGAGGTCCTCCCGTTGACGCACATCCGAGGGCGCACCTTCGCGAACAGCATCGTGATCGTCGAGGAGGCGCAGAACCTCGAGCGACACGTGCTGCTCTCGGCCATGTCACGTGTCGGGGCGAACGGTCGCATCTTCCTCACCCACGACGTCACGCAACGGGACAACCTGCGCGTCGGTCGGGACGACGGCGTCGCGGCGCTCGTCGAACACCTCCGAGGGCACCCGCTGTTCGCCCACACGACGCTCACGAAGTCCGAACGTGGGCCGATCGCTGCGCTCGCCGGCCGGATCCTCGACGAGTACTGAGGTGGATCGGGCCTAGGCCTTCTTCGCGGAGAGGAACCGGTAGGCGGTGAGCGTGCCGACGAGGACCGCAGCGCCGATCGAGCTCTGCATGGCGTCGGCCGCCTCCTTCGCGACGAGGTAGCTCTCGATGGCGTTCACCGCCAGGAAGACGACCAGGACGTCGATGATCGGCTTCTTCAGATCGTCGAGCGATCGGACGTCGAGCCACTTCGGGACGTCGATCTCGCCGACGAAGAGTTCGTAGAGACCCATCGCGACGATGAGCTGCACCACGGCGAGCAGGTACCCGTCGATGGTGACGAGGACCTTCACGATCAACAGGTCGGTCGCCGTCTTGTCGTCGACGACGCTGCGGACCAGCTCGATGGTCTTGCCGAGCGCGATCCACGAGGTCGCGAGTGTGGTGACGGTGAGCCCCACCACGGCGAGGACGGCGAGGTAGCGGATCGTCCCGACCGCCCGCCCGACCGAACCGACCGGCCGCTTGTCTGCGTTCACCCGCGTCGTGTCGTCCGCCACGCCAGCGCTCCCGGTTCGATCGACGCCGGGCGTAGATTAGGGGTCTGCGGAGGGGAGTACCCCACCAAACACCGAGTCGTCATCACGGGAGGTCCGATCCTCCCCGGCCAGGTGGCCCGCTCCGGCGGGTGGGGAAGACCTCCTGAGTGCATCGGTGCACGCGTGCACCTCACCAGGAGATCCCATGCGAAATCAGCTCAAGACCGTCGTCCTCCTCGCCGCCCTCGGCGGGTTCCTCGTGTTCATCGGTGGCCTCGTCGGGGGCACCACCGGAACGCTCATCGGTCTCGGCCTCGGCGTGATCATTGTCGGGTCGAGCTACTGGGCGTCGGACCGCATCGCCGTCCGTGCGGCCCGGGCACGCCAGGTCGAGCCCGGCGAACTCGTCGACCTGCAGGCCGACGTCGCTGCGCTCGCCCGACGGGCAGGGATCGCAACGCCCCGGCTCTTCCTCAGCCCCGACCCGCAACCGAACGCGTTCGCGACCGGACGGAACGAACGCGCGGCCGTCGTGTGCGTGACCGCCGGTCTCCTCGAACGACTCGGTCGTGACGAGGTCCGTGGCGTGATCGCCCACGAGATCGCCCACATCCGCCATCGGGACATCCTGATCGGATCGGTCGCTGCCGCCGTGGCGACGGGGATCTCGGCGCTCGCCAACCTCGCCCTCTTCGCCGGCATGTTCGGCGGTTCCTCCGACGACGAGGACCGCGCGAACCCGGTGACCCTGCTGCTCCTGTTTTTGCTGGCCCCGATGGCTGCGACGGTGCTGCAGATGGCGCTCAGTCGGTCGAGGGAGTTCGAGGCCGACCGTCTCGGCGCCGAGCTGCTCGGCGACGCCAGGCCTCTCGCCAGCGCTCTCGGACAGCTCGAACGCGACAGCCGTCGGATTCCGATGCACATCGATCCAGCGCAGGCCGCTGCGTTCATCGTGAACCCGCTCACGGGGCGGAAGGTGCAGTTCGCCCGGTTGTTCCTAACCCACCCGCCGACCGACGAGCGGATCGCACGCCTCCTCGCCCTGCCGATCGGCGCCGGGCGATGACGGCCGTGGCACCCGCGGCGTCGCCGGACGCCGCCGACGGTGTGGCTGCCGACTCCGCATGGCATCGGCTCACCGCCGACGAATCGCTCGAGCGCCTCTGTGCCGCACCTGGGGGGCTCGCGTAGGGGACTGCCGCCGCGAGGCTCGCCGAGACCGGCCCGAACGAGCTCGTCGAACGGGCCGGGCACGGGCCGCTCCGCCTGCTGTGGGAACAGCTCACCGCGGTGACGGTCCTGATCCTCATCGGTGCGGCTGCGCTGTCGGCGGTGCTCGGGAAGTTCCTCGAGGCCGGTGCGATCGGCACGATCGTCGTGCTGTTCGCGCTCCTCGGCTTCCTGCAGGAGTATCGGGCCGAACGCGCCATCGCCGCGCTTCGTCGGATGGCGGTGCCGACCGTGCGGGTCACCCGTGACGGTGTCCTCGTCGACGTCCCCGCCGTCGACCTGGTGCCGGGCGACATCGTGAACCTCGAGGCCGGCAACGTCGTGCCGGCCGACCTGCGGCTCGTCGAGGTCGCCGGGCTGCGCGTCGCCGAGTCGGCGCTCACCGGTGAGAGCGAGCCGGTCGACAAGCAGGTCGAGGCGCTCACCGACGCCGAGGCCGGCCTCGGTGACCGGGTGAACATGGCCTACAGCGGTACACAGGTGACCTACGGGCGCGGTGTCGGTGTGGTCGTGGCCAGCGGCATGCAGACCGATCTCGGTCGCATCGCGACGATGCTGCAGTCGGTCGACGCGTCGGCGACCCCCCTGCAGGAACGCCTCGACCGGGTCGGCAAGCAGCTCGCGCTCGGCGGCGTCGGCGTCGCCGGCGCCGTGGTGGCCCTCGGCGCCGTCGCGGGCGAGTCGCCGGGCGACCTCGCGCTCACGGCGGTCAGCGTCGCCGTCGCCGTCATCCCCGAGGGGCTGCCGGCCGTCGTCACGTTCACGCTCGCGATCGGTGCCCAGCGGATGCTCCGCCGGAACGCGTTGATCCGGAAGCTCCCGGCCGTGGAGACGCTCGGTTCGGTGACGGTGATCTGCTCCGACAAGACGGGCACGCTGACGCAGAACCGCATGACGGTGACGGTCGTGCACGCAGCGGGGGAGTCGACGGCGATCGTCGGGTCGTCGGGTGCGGTGCCGCTACCGGTCCGGCTCCTGCTCGGCGCTGCGGCGCTGTGCAACGACGGGGAGGTGCGCGTCGAACCCGACGGTTCCACCGTGATGATCGTTGATCCGACCGAGACGGCGCTCCTCGTCGCCGCGCTGGAGGCCGGACTCGACCTCGACGCCGTGCGATCGGGTGTGCCGAGGCTCGGCGAGCGGCCGTTCGATTCCGATCGGAAGCGCATGAGCACCATCCACGGTCCGGTCGATCCCGACCTGCTGCCCGCCGAAGCGGCTGGTCTCGGTGCCCGGCCCGTCGCGTTCGTGAAGGGCGCGATGGACGGGCTCCTCGAGCGGACCGTCGCCGTGATGACCGCAGCCGGGACCGTGCCGCTCGACGATGAGCAGCGGGCCCGGCTGCTCGGGGTCAACGACGAGCTCGCCCGACGTGGGATGCGCGTCCTCGGCGTGGCGGCGCGACCGCTCGTCGGTGTCGTCGACGCCGACGGGTCGGTCCCGGACGACGTCGACATCGAGGACGAGCTGACCGTCCTCGGTCTCGTCGGGATCATCGACCCGCCGAGAACCGAGGCGCGTGATGCCATCGCCCGCTGCACGTCGGCGGGGATCCGCACGGTGATGATCACCGGTGACCACCCGCTCACGGCGACGGCGATCGCGGAGGATCTCGGGATCCCGACCGACGGCGGGACCGTCCCGGGCGCCGAGCTCGAGCACGTCGACGACGAGCGGCTCGAGGCGCTCGTGCGCACCACCAACGTGTTCGCCCGGGTCGCGCCGGGACACAAGCTGCGGATCGTCGGGGCGCTCCAGGCGAGCGGTGAGGTCGCCTCGATGACCGGCGACGGGGTGAACGACGCGCCCGCGCTGCGGCGTGCCGACATCGGCGTCGCCATGGGGATCACCGGAACCGACGTCTCGAAGGAGGCGTCGGACATCGTGCTGCGCGACGACAACTTCGCCACGATCGTCGCAGCGGTCGAGGAAGGACGGGTGATCTACGACAACCTGCGCCGGTTCGTGAAGTTCGCCGTCGCCGGGAACATCGGCAAGATCGCCGTGATGTTGCTGTGGCCGATCCCCTTTCTCGTCGCCGGCGTCGACACCACCGACGCCGCCGTGGCCCTCCTGCCGCTGCAGCTCCTGTGGCTGAACCTCATGACGGACGGACTGCTCGGGCTGTCGCTCGGGGTCGAACCCGCCGAGCGGGGTGTCATGGCCCGCCCGCCGCACACCCCGGGCGGCTCGATCTGGGCCGGCGGTCTCGGACGGACGACCATCGGTACCGGCGTCGTCATCGGCGCCGGCGCGCTTGCGATCGGTTGGGGCGCGCATGCGCTCGGCAGCGAGCACTGGCAGACGATGCTGTTCACCGGCCTCGCCATGCTGCAGTTCTTCCAGGCGATCGGGACCCGGTCGACGACAGCGTCGCTCCGAACAATCGGTTGGCGGACGAACCCGACGCTGCTCGGCATCGCCGCAATCGTCGCGATACTCCAGGTCGCCGCGGTGACGACACCGCTCGCCGACTTCTTGGGCCTGACCCGCATCGGCGTGGTCGAGTTCGGGATCTGCGTCGCTGCAGGCGTGGCGCTGCTCGTCGGGCTCGAGGCGCACAAGGCGTTGCTGCGGCGCCGGGCCTGACGCTCGGAAGGTCGGCGGCGATACCGTTTCGCGGGTGGGCCCCCTCCTCTGGCCGGAGCTCGACGCGTTGGGCGTCGATGCCGTCGTCACCTCCCGGGCCGGCGGGGTGTCGACCGGCGTGTACGGCACCATGAACCTCGGCCGCCACGTGGGCGACGGCGTCGAGGCGGTCACGGAGAACCGGCGGCGGGCCGCTGCCCTCGTCGGTGCCCGCCTCGAGGACTGCGTGTTCTGCACCCAGGCGCACGGGCGGTCGGTCGTGCGGGTCGGCCGCGCCGACCGGGGCCGCGGAACCATCGACCCGGCGACCGCCGTGCCCGATGTCGACGCGCTCGTCGTGTGCGAGCCCGGCGTCGTGGGGGTGGTGCTCATGGCCGACTGCGTGCCGGTGCTCCTCCTCGACCCGGTCGCCCGGGTGCTCGCCGTGGTCCACGCCGGGTGGCGCGGGACCGTCGCCGACGTCGTCGGCGCGACGGTCGCGGCGATGACCGGGGCAGGCGCCCGCACCGTCCGCGTGCAGGCCTGGCTCGGTCCGGCCGTCGACCCGACGCGCTACCAGGTCGGCGACGACGTCCGCTCCGCTGCGGAGTCGCGCTTCGGCGTGGCGACCCCGACGGTCGTCACGCCGGACGGGACGGGCCGCTGGCGGTTCGACCTGTGGACGGCGAACGAACTGCTGCTCGGTCGCGCCGGCGTCGAGGCGGCCCGCATCTCGAGGACCGGTGCGCTGCCGACCGGGTCGGCGGGCGGAGACCGGTTCTTCAGCGACCGTGACGAGCGTCCCTGCGGGCGTTTCGGCCTGCTCGCCCGGCTGCGGCCGTGACGTGCCCCGGCGACCCCGGGCCCGGCCGACTCGCTGGTAGCCTCGTCGGCGCGTGCCTGTGCGGAGCGACCAGTGAACCGGGGTGACGTCTTCCGGTACGGCGACCACGAGCTCGTCGACGGACGGCTGCGCTGCACCTACGAGGTCGGCGGTCGCACCTTCACCGAGACCGTCGAGGTCGCCGGTGCCGGACCGGTCACACCGACGGCGGAGGCCGCGGCCACGCTCGTGCACCTCCTCGCCGGCGTGTCGTACTACAAGGCCTTCGCCCCACCGGTCGTCGACCTCGGTGCGATGCCGGTGCGGGCGTCGACCGCCGCGTTCCTGCGGGAGGTGTTCATCGACGGCCTCGGCGAGTTCGCCTACCGCAACGGCATCGACCTGAGCGGGCTCGAGGTCGTCGGCGGCGTCGTCGTCGACGGTCCCGACCGCCCCGTGGTGGCATCCGGTGGTCGACCCCGGCCGCTCGTTCCCTTCGGCGGGGGCATGGACTCCCTCGTGAGCGTCGACCTCGTCACCGCGACCGAGGCTGACGCCGCGCTGTTCGTGGTCGAGGGGCGACAGCGGTTCGCGGCGATCGAACACGCTGCCGCCGCGACCGTTCTGCCGGTGCAGCGGGCGGTCCGAACGCTCGACCCGCAGATCCTGCGGTCGGCCGAGCTCGGCTTCCTCAACGGGCACGTCCCGGTGACCGGCATCATCGGGGCGATCGCGGTGCTCTCGGCCGCGCTCACCGGTCGGGACACGGTGGTGATGTCGAACGAGTGGTCCGCGTCGATGGGCAACGTCGTCCACCACGGCCGGATCGTCAACCACCAGTACTCCAAGGGCGCGGTGTTCGAGTCGGCCTTCCGCGCCGAGTTGCAGCAGTGGGTCGGTGCCGAGGTCGATTGGTTCTCGCTGCTGCGTCCGTTCAGCGAGCTGTGGATCGCCCGGCGCTTCGCCGAGCGGCCCGAGCACCTCGGCGCGTTCCACAGCTGCAACCGCGCGTTCCACGTCGACCCGTCGGCCCGCCTCGACCGCTGGTGCGGCCGGTGCGACAAGTGCGCGTTCATCGATCTCGTGCTCGCGCCGTTCGTCCCCGCCACCGACCTCGCGGCGATCTTCGACGGCCGTGAGCCGCTCGCCGACCCGACGTTGCTCGACGTGTTCGCCACGCTCCTCGACCTCGGCGACGGGCCGAAGCCCTTCGAGTGCGTCGGCGACGTCGACGAATGCCGCACGGCGGTGGCGCTCGCCGCACGACGGCCCGATCGTGCCGGGGCACCGGTGCTGCGAGCGTTGTGCGATCGTCTCGGCCCTGCAGCCGTCGAGCGTGCGCTGGCCGACGCCGACCGCTTGCTCCGCCCTCTCGGCCCGCACAGGATCCCGGAACCGTATGCGTCCGCAGCTGGGCTGGGCTGACCTCGCCGGCCGTTCGGTCGGCGTGTGGGGGCTCGGGGTCGAGGGGCGCGCGAGCGTCGAGCGGTTGCGTCGCATGGGCGTGGACCCGGTCGTCGTCGACGACCGACCGACCACCCCCGACGTGCTCGCCACCGACGCCGGTGGCCTCGATGCGCTGGCGCGCTGCGAGGTCGTGATCCGGACCCCCGGCATGTCGCGCTACCGGCCCGACGTCGAAGGCCTCTCGGCCCGGGGGGTGACCGTCGTCGGCGGGCTCGGGTTGTGGCTCTTCGACGCCCCGCTCGACCGGGTGGTGTGCGTCACGGGGACGAAGGGCAAGTCGACGACGACGTCGATCGCCGGCCACCTCGCGACGGGGCTCGGCCTTCGTTGCGTCCTCGGCGGGAACCTCGGCCCACCTCCCTTCGCGCCCGACGCGCCGACCGA